>JANPNG010000268.1:0-36385 GCA_031427355.1 Hylemonella sp. | reverse complement strand
AGCACCTGGAGCTGGATGCGGGCAATGGATTCGATGTTTTTGGCATCCAGCGCGTGGAACACCACGGTCTCGTCGATACGGTTCAAGAACTCGGGGCGGAAGTAGTTTTTTAGCTCCCCCGTCACTGCGTCTTTGATGTCTTCATACGGCTGGCCCACCATGCTCTGGATGTGCGTTGAACCGATGTTGCTGGTCATCACGATCACGGTGTTTTTGAAGTCCACGGTGCGGCCCTGGCCGTCCGTCAGGCGGCCATCGTCCAGCACTTGCAGCAAGACGTTGAATACATCGGGGTGCGCTTTCTCCACCTCGTCGAGCAGCAGCACGCTGTAGGGCTTGCGGCGCACGGCTTCGGTCAGGTAGCCGCCCTCTTCATAGCCCACGTAGCCGGGCGGCGCGCCGATCAGGCGGGCGACCGAATGCTTCTCCATGAACTCGCTCATGTCCACGCGAATCAGGTGGTCCACGCTATCAAACATGAACCCAGCCAGCGCCTTGCACAACTCGGTCTTGCCCACGCCCGTGGGGCCGAGGAACAGGAACGACCCTGTCGGGCGGTTCGGGTCGGAGAGGCCCGAGCGCGAGCGGCGAATGGCGTTGGCCACGGCGGCAATGGCTTCGTCCTGCCCCACCACGCGCTGGTGCAGCTTGGCCTCCATCTGCAAGAGTTTGTCTTTTTCGCCCTGCATCATCTTGGCCACGGGGATGCCGGTGGCGCGGCTCACCACTTCGGCGATTTCTTCAGCACCGACTTGCGTGCGCAACAGGCGCGGCGCAGCACCCTCCCCGCCTTTGGCGCTCTCTTTGACCTGGGCTTCCTTGAGCTGTTTTTCCAGTTCGGGCAGCTTGCCGTATTGCAGCTCGGACACCTTGGCGAAATCGCCTTTGCGGGTGAGTTCTTTGATTTGAAAATTGAGCTTGTCGATGGCTTCACGCACATGGGCGCTGCCCTGGGCACTGGCTTTCTCGGCCTTCCAGATTTCGTCGAGGTCGGCAATTTCTTTTTGCAGTTTTCCGATCTCTTCCTTGATCAGCACCAGGCGTTTTTGCGAAGCCTCGTCCTTTTCTTTTTTCACCGCTTCACGCTCGATCTGCAACTGAATCAGGCGGCGGTCCAGCTTGTCCATCACCTCGGGTTTGGAATCCATCTCGATCTTGATCTTGGCGGCGGCCTCGTCGATCAGGTCAATCGCCTTGTCGGGCAGGAAACGGTCGGTGATGTAGCGGTGGCTCAGCTCGGCCGCTGCCACGATGGCCGGATCGGTGATGTCCACACCGTGGTGCACTTCGTAGCGCACTTTAAGGCCGCGCAGAATGGCGATGGTGGCCTCTACCGTGGGTTCGCCCACCAGAATTTTTTGGAAACGACGCTCCAGCGCGGCGTCTTTCTCGATGTATTTTCGGTATTCGTCCAGCGTGGTGGCGCCCACGCAATGCAGCTCGCCACGTGCCAGGGCGGGCTTGAGCATATTGCCTGCGTCCATCGCACCCTCGGCTTTGCCCGCGCCCACCATGGTGTGGAGTTCGTCGATGAAGACGATAGTTTGGCCTTCGTCCTTGGCCAAGTCCTTGAGCACGTTTTTCAAGCGTTCTTCAAATTCACCCCGGAACTTAGCCCCGGCCAACAGCGCCGCCATGTCCAGCGACAACACGCGTTTGCCTTTGAGCGAGTCGGGCACTTCACCCGCCACGATGCGCTGGGCCAGGCCCTCCACAATGGCGGTCTTGCCGACACCGGGCTCACCAATCAAGACCGGGTTGTTTTTGGTACGGCGCTGTAGCACCTGGATAGCACGGCGGATTTCGTCGTCGCGCCCAATCACCGGGTCCAGCTTGCCCATGCGCGCACGTTCGGTCAAATCAATGCAGTATTTTTTGAGCGACTCGCGCTGGTCTTCGGCGTCGGCACTGTCCACGTTCTGGCCACCGCGCACGGCGTCAATGGCTGTCTCCAGCGATTTGCGCGTCAGACCATTGGCCTTGGCGAGGTGACCCATGTCGCCTTTGTTGTCAGCCAGCGCCAGCAAGAACAACTCGCTGGCCACAAACTGGTCACCACGTTTGATCGATTCTTTCTCCGCCGCTTGCAGCAGCGAGACCATGTCGCGCCCGACCTGCACCTGTTCCTGGCCCTGCACTTGCGGCAGCTTCTTGATGGCCGCCTCAGCCCCGGCCAGCAGGCCCGCCACGTTGACGCCTGCGCGTTGCAGCAGGGCCTTGGGGCCGTCTTCCTGGCGCAACATGGCGGCCAGGACGTGGGCGGGTTCGATGTAGGGGTGGTCTTGACCCAGGGCCAAGGTTTGGGCCTCGCCCAGGGCTTCCTGGAACTTGGTGGTGAGCTTGTCAATTCGCATGTGATCCTCCGGTTGCATCCCAGCTAGGGCTGATCGGGGAATTTTCAAGCCCCGTCGTTCAACTGGGGTTGATGCGGGTCAAGAGAATTGCAGCGCGTGACTAGGTTTTAACCGCTTCCAGCGAGAACCCTGCAATCTGTTTGTAGCCCTCAGAGATGGCGCGCAACTCGTCCTGACTGATCAAATCATCAATGTGCCTGAAGGGTTTGTCACCGGCCAGCTCATCCACCTTGATGTTGATGAAGTCCGGCGGCACGCTGCGGTTGGTTTGCACGATGCGGGCGGTTACCACGCGGCGTTGGGCCTCGTAGCTTTGCAAGGCGGCTAAGGCATCCACCTGAGTCGCCAACTCCGTGGCCAGGGTGCGTGCGTCAATCAGCGCCTGGGCCGAGCCGTTGGAGCCGCGTGGGTACATGGGGTGGGCGGCGTCGCCCAAGAGCGTGACGCGGCCAAAGGTCCACTGGGGGATGGGGTCTTTGTCCACCATGGGGTATTGCAGCACTTGGTCGGCATTGCGGATGAGGGCGGGCACGTCGAGCCAGTCGAACTGCCAGTCTTTGAAGAGGCTGATGAAATCATCGACCTTGCCGCCGGTGTTCCAGTCGTTCATGTCGCGGCTGTCGCCTTCGATCTCGGCCATCCAGTTGATGAGCTGGTTGCCCTGCCCATCAATGTTGTCCACGATGGGGTAAATCACCATCTTGCCGGTCTTGATGGAGCCCACGCGCATATAGCTCTTGCCCGTCAAGATCGGCTTGTGGCGCGTCACGCCGCGCCAGGTGTTGATGCCGGCAAAGGCAAGCTTTTCGTCCGGGTAAAACTGACGACGCACGGCGGAGTGAATGCCGTCGCAAGCCACCACCACATCGGCTTGCACCGAGGGCAAGGCGGCCCCGTCACTGCCCCGCACAAAATTCACCGTAGCGCCGCTTGTGTCTTGCGTCACGCCTACGCAGCGGTGGTTGGTGTGGATGCGATCAGGCCCTAAGCGTTTGAGTGCGGCTTCAAACATGATGCGGTGCAACTTGCCCCGGTGGATGCCCACCTCAGGCAGCGGGTAGCCCGCATGGCGACCGCGTGGCTCGCGGTAGATGTACTGGCCAAAGCGGTTGAAGAACACGCTCTCTAGATTCTCAATACCCACGGCCTCCAGCTCAGCTTGCAAGCCAAGCGCGGCCAGCTCGCGCATGCCGTGAGGCAGCAGAGTGATGCCGACGCCGAGTTCACGCACCTCGGGCACGGCTTCAAACACATCACAGGCGATGCCTTTTTGGTGCAACGACAGGGCAAAGCCCAAGCCCGCTATGCCACCACCGATAACGGCGATGCGCACACCGCTCGGGTTTTGATCTTTCTCAACCATGGCTTACTCAGCCGAAATGCCGTTGCGGCGGATCACATTGCCCCAGCGCAGATAGTCTTTGCCGACCACATCGGTCAACTCAGCAGCGCTGGACGACGCAGCATCCATGCCAGCACGGCCCAGCACATCGCGCACCTCGGGCAACTTCAGGATGGCGCTGATCTCGGTGTTCAGGCGGTTGACCACAGCGGCAGGCGTTTTGGCGGGCGTGAAGAAGGCGTACCAAAGATCGACATCCACGCCCTTGACGCCCAGCTCATCAAACGTGGCCACATTGGGCGATACCGGATGACGCTTGGGGCTGCCCACGGCCAGGGCGGTGAGCTTGCCTGAATTGACAAACCCCTGCGCAATGTGCACCGGCAAAAAGCCCACCATTAACTCGCCAGAGAGTAAATCTTGCGTGTAGCCCGCCGAGCCGCGATAGGGCACATGCAACATGAACAAACCCGCCTGCACCTTGAACAGCTCCATCGCCATATGGTGCGGTGTGCCCACACCGGGCGAGCCAAAGGTGACTGAGCCGGGGCTGGCTTTGGCCTTGGCGATCAGCTCTTGCATGGTCTTGATGCCGGTCTTGGGGTTGGCCACCAGCATCAAGCTGCCCCAAGCGGCCATGGAGACCGAGGAGAAGTCTTTGACTGGGTTGAAGGGCACGTTTTTGTAGAGCTGGGACGCCATCAACATGGTGTTGGCCCCCATCAACACGGTGTAGCCGTCGGCATTGGCCTTGGCCACGCTGTCGGCTCCGATGTTGCCGCTGGCACCCGGCATGTTTTGCACCACCACGGGCTGGCCGAGCCGCTCGCCCAGTCGAGGTGCCACAGTGCGGGCAATGGTATCCATGCCGGTGCCGGGGGTGAATGGCACGAGGATTTTGATGGTCTGGGTGGGCCAAGTTTGAGCCAGAGCCGCCAGTGAAATACAGAGCAGTACCCCGGTGAATGCGAGGCGTAACTGACCCATGCGCGTGGCATTGAATTTCATGGCGGCTTTCTTTGCTTACTTTGATCAGGCAATCTTGAACACGGTCTCGGCGTTGGTCTGGAAGAACTTTTTCTTGTCCTCGGCCGACATGGTCATGTTGTCCAGCGCATGAACTTCATCGACCAGGTACTGGTAGGGATAGTCCATGGCGTACAAGACCCGGTCAACACCCAGCACGGCTTGCGAGAACTTGATGGCGGGCTCCCATGCCACGCCGGAGTTGGTGATGTAGAAGTTCTCACGCAGGTAGTCGCTGGGTTTTTTCTTGATGGGTTTGACACTCTCGTAGCGGTTAGACAGCACGGTGGCGCGGTGCATGTAGTCGAGTCGGTACATCCAGAACGGCAGGGCCTCGCCCATGTGGCCGATGATCATTTTCAGCTTGGGGAAGCGGTCAAACACACCCGCCGTGATGATGCGCAGCGCGTGCAAGCCGGTCTCCACGCCAAAGCCGTAAATAGCCCCATCCAGCCCGCATTCCTGGAAGGGTTGAATCATGTTGGCGGGCAAGGCGTTGGGGTGGAGGTAGATCGGCACGTCATGCGCTTCAGCAGCGGCAAAGATGTCCCAGAACTTCGGGTCAGACAGGTACTCGCCATGGGTGTGCGAGTTGATGATGACCGAATTCATGCCCAGCTTGTTCACGCCGCGCTCGATCTCTTTGGCTGCCGCCACCGGGTCGTGCGGGGCCACGCAAATCATGCCGACGAATCGCGTCGGGTGGCGACGCACGCCTTCGGCCAGTTGGTCATTGGACAGCGCAGCCAGGGCCACGGCGGTGTCTTTGTCCATGATCTGCACACCGGGTGCGGTCAAGGCGATGACCTGCTTGTCAATGCCGCACTCATCCATATGCTGGATGCGCAACTGATCCAGATCGCTCAGGCAACGCATGATGTGCTGGGCACGGGCGCTGGGGCTGCTCATGTAAAAACCGAGCAGACCTTTGAAGCCCGGATCGACGTTTTCTTTGGAGAGAACTCTTTTGTACTCGGCCAGCACCTCGGGGGTGATAAAGGCTTCCTCGGTAGCGATGCGCTGGTAGGCCGCTTTCGCCGGGGTCTGGGAGTTGGAGGGGGCCAGGGTGTGCATGTCTCTTGCTTTCTTAAGTTTTAGAAAATTCAGAGGGTTAAAAACGGACGGAGACAGTTCACGAATTATTGGCCACGATGCCCCAGCGAGCCAACGCAGCGTCGTCGCTCACACGGGCATCGACCCAGCGTGCGCCCTCGGGTGTGGCTTCTTTTTTCCAGAACGGGGCCTGGGTTTTCAGATAGTCCATCAGGAACTCGCAAGCCTGAAAGCTCTGACCCCGGTGCGCCGATGTCACTGCCACCATCACGATTTGGTCCAGCGGCTGCAGCAGGCCCACGCGGTGAATAACGCGCGCGCCAAAGATATCAAAGCGCCTATGGGCTTCGTCGATCATGGACTCGATGGATTTCTCAGTCATGCCGGGGTAGTGTTCCAGCTCCATGGACAGCACCTGCTCCTGCATCAACTTGCCGTCCTCTGGCGACAGAGCACCCTCGGGCGTGGCATTCCTGTCCCGCACCGTACCGATGAAACTGCACACCGCGCCCACGCGCGCGTCGGCGGCACGCAAGGCGGCAATCTCGTCCGCCAGATTGAAGTCTTGGGTCTGAATGCGGACGCGGGCTGGCATGGCTTTACCCCCCGGTGACGGGTGGGAAAAATGCGACTTCGCAACCGTCAGTCAGAGCTGCGGATTCGTCACTCATGACCTGATTGAGCGCCACGCGCACCGCCCTGCCCCGGGCCAAGCTGGCCGCGTAGGTATCCCCGCGCGCGATCAACTCGTCGCGCAGTGTGCCCAGGGTTCTGGCTTGGGTTTCGAGCGGCTCGTGACCCAGGCCCACGCCCTCGCGGATGGAGGCAAAGTATTTGATGCTAACTTTCATGGCGCAAGCTATCCCATCAAATCTGAGAATGAAATGAACTGCACGGAATCACCATAGGCGATGGTACGCCCGGCCGGGTTATCCAGCAGGCCGTCGGCCCACACCGCCGACGTGAGCACGCCCGAGCTTTGGTTGGGGAACAAATCGAGCCCGCCTGCGGCGTTGCGGCGCACGCGCAAAAACTCGCGGCGCTTGTCGGCACGCGGCCAGTTGAAGTGCGCGGGCATGGCTGTGGCTACCGGCGGGATCTGGCTCGCGCCCTGGAGTTTGCGCAAAAAGGGCCGCACCAACACCACGAAGGTGACGAAGCTGGACACGGGGTTGCCGGGCAGACCAATGAAGTGCGCGAAATCCATTGGGGCTTCGACCCCTTCGACATGGCTCAGAACAGGCGGCTCAGCCTGAACGGGTCTGCGGATCTTGCCGTACGCAAACGGCTTGCCCGGCTTGATGGCGATCTGCCACAGATCCAGCTCGCCCAGAGCTTGCACGGCGGGTTTGATATGGTCTTCTTCCCCCACCGAGACGCCGCCGCTGGTGAGGATCAAGTCGTGGTTTAGCGCCGCTGCACGCAGCGCGTCGAGCGTGGCGTCGCGGCGATCGGGCACGATGCCCATATCGGTGACGACGCAGCCCAGGCGCTGCAACAGGGCGCGCAAAAAGAAACGGTTGGAGTTGTAGATGGTGCCGGGGCGCATGTCCTGCGGGGCCACGTCACCGGGCATGACGAGCTCATCGCCCGTTGAAAACAAGGCTACGCGAGGGCGCTGCGAAACAGGCACGGTTTTCATGCCAATTCCAGCCGCTAGACCAAGCGATGCGGGCGTTAGAAGCTCCCCTTTTGATAGCACTATGACACCGCGTGCGACATCTTCGCCAGCGCAGCGAATCCATTGACCGGGCTGCGGCACGGTCTTGACGCGCACCGTGGCTGTATCGCCAACCGCTTCGCAGTCTTCTTGCATTGCCACCGCATCAGCGCCCGCCGGAATCGGTGCGCCGGTGAAGATGCGGGCGACACTGCCGGGCTGGAGCGGCTGCCCGCTGCTACCTGCCGCAATCCGTTGCGAAACGGGCAACACCACGCCGGGCGCAAGCACGTCAGCGCAGCGCAGGGCGTAACCGTCCATGGCGCTGTTGTCTTGCGGGGGGACGTGCAGGGCCGAGACCAAATCAGCGGCCAGCACACGGCCATCGGCGTCGAAAGTGCTGACTTGCTCCGTGGCCACCAAGGGGGTGGCATGGCTCAGCAGTTCGGCCAGTGCATCGTCCAGCGATTTCAGAGGAGGGAAGGTAGAGCGTGGCGCGTTCATGGCAGTAACTTTGCAGTGACTTTGTCGTGACTTGGGGTCAACCCCGGTCGTACTCAAAGCGATCTGCATGCGCCATGAGCCAATCGGCCACGGCATCGCTGTCGTTGAGGTCCAGAACGTCACGGGTGGTGGGGTGCGGCAATTGCGCGGGTGAATCGGTGGCAATGGCGACGATGAAGTCGTCTTCCATGTAGCGGGCGGGCTTGCCGGTGGCAGCGCGCCAGACTTCGATTTTGAGGATGTCGCTTTCTTTGAAGCCCTCGACCAGCACCCAGTCCACGCCGTCGTACAGCTCGGCAATCAGGTGATGAACGTTGAGTGCGCCGGGTTTCTCGAACTCGCGCATCAGGGCCAAGCGCTGGCTGGAGGCCACCACCACTTCAAAAGCACCCGCTTCCCGGTGACGGCGGGTGTCTTTGCCGGGGTGGTCAATGTCAAACGTGTGGTGGGCATGCTTGACGACCGAGACACGTTGACCACGCAGACGCAAGGCGGGAATGAGGCGCTCTACCAAGGTGGTTTTGCCAGAGCCTGAGTAGCCCGCGAAGCCGATGACTTTCATGCGCAATGCTGGGTGATATAGGCCTTGACCAGCGCGACATCGGCGTCCATCACCTGCACCCGCTTGGGCAGGGCTTCAATGCCGATGAACTTGGCTGGGCGATCCGGCTCTCGTCCCAGCGCTTCGACAATCGTTTCTGCGAACTTGATCGGCAAAGCCGTCTCAAGCACGATCATGGGTACGCCAGTGCTCAGGTTCTCACGCGCCACTTTCAGGCCATCGGCGGTGTGGGTGTCGATGATCACGCCAAAGCGCTGGTGCGTGTCGCGGATGGTGGCCAGCCGGTCGGCGTGGGTGCTCTTGCCGCTCAGGAAGCCATAGCGCTGCGCAGCTTGGGCAAAGGTGGGGTCGGCGCTCAAATCAAACTGGCCGGTCTTGTTCAACTGATCGTTGAACAACTGGCGCGTTTTATCGCCATCACGACCAATCAGATCAAACACAAAGCGCTCGAAGTTGGAGGCTTTGGAGATGTCCATCGACGGGCTGGAGGTCTCATGCGTGTCGGCACTGCCGCGCACGCGATAGACCCCGGTTCGAAAGAATTCGTCGAGCACATCGTTCTCATTGGTGGCCACCACCAAATGGTCAATAGGCAAGCCCATCATGCGCGCCACATGACCTGCGCAGACGTTGCCGAAGTTGCCGGAGGGGACGGCAAAGCTGACTCGCTCGTTGTTTGATTTTGTCGCTTGGAAATAACCCGCAAAGTAGTAAACGACTTGGGCCATCAAGCGCGCCCAGTTGATCGAGTTGACCGTGCCGATCTTGTACTGGCGCTTGAACGTCAAATCGTTGGACACCGCCTTGACGATGTCCTGGCAATCGTCAAACACGCCTCTGACCGCCAGGTTATGGATGTTGGCGTCTTGCAGGCTGAACATCTGCGCCTGCTGGAACGGGCTCATGCGGCCATACGGACTGGTCATGAAGACGCGCACACCTTGCTTGCCACGCATGGCGTATTCGGCCGCACTACCGGTGTCACCAGAAGTCGCACCCAGAATGTTGAGTTCTTCACCACGACGCGCCAACTCGTACTCAAACAGATTGCCCAGCAACTGCATGGCCATGTCTTTGAAGGCCAAAGTGGGGCCGTTGGACAGGGCTTCGAGGTACACATCCGTTTGTGCTGAGCTTGTCGAAGCATCTTGCAGCTTCTTAAGCGGCACGATCTCAGGCGTACCAAAAAATTCTGAGGTATAGGTCTTGCGGCAAATTGCCTTCAGATCAGCGGCAGGAATGTCGTCGATGTAGAGCGACAGCACTTCAAACGCAAGATCGGCATACGACAGCGTGCGCCATTTCGAGAGCATGGTGGCATCGACCTGCGGATAGCTCTCAGGCAGGTACAGACCGCCATCGGGGGCCAGGCCTTCGAGCAGGATTTCGCAAAAGCGCTTGCGGTCTGACTTGCCGTTGGCTGCCGCGCGCGTGCTCAGATATTTCATCAGGCCAGCTCTTCCTTGCGAATGCGCACGATGGGAGCCAACACGGTGGGTAGCGCCTGCATCTGGGTGAGGGCCTGGTTCATCGTACCCTCTACCGTGTCGTGGGTCAGGATGATGAGGTCGGTGGCGGTGGCACCCTCGCCGCCTACTTCGTCGGCTTCGCGCTGCAAGACCGCGTCAATGCTGATGCCCAAGCCGGCCAGGATGCCGGTGACTTTGGCCAGCACACCGGGCTGATCCGACACGCTCAGGCGCAGGTAGTAGCTGGTCACCACCTCGCTCATGGGCAGCACGCGCAAATCACTCATCGCATCGGGCTGGAAGGCCAGGTGCGGCACGCGCTGGGCGGCGTCTGCTGTGTGCAGGCGGGTGATGTCCACCAGGTCGGCAATCACCGCGCTGGCGGTGGGCTCGCTGCCCGCGCCTTTGCCGTAGTACAGCGTGGTACCCACGGCGTCGCCATGCACCATGACGGCGTTCATCGCGCCTTCGACATTGGCAATCAGCCGCTTGGCGGGCACTAGGCTGGGGTGCACACGCAGCTCGATGCCGTCGGGCGTGCCCTTGGTCGCGTCACCTGTGCGACGTTTGGCAATACCCAGCAGCTTGATGCGGTAACCCAGTTGCTCGGCGTATTTGATGTCTTGCGCGCCCAGTTGGGTGATACCTTCGACATAGGCCTTGTCAAACTGCACCGGGATGCCGAAGGCAATTGCCGACATCAAAGTGACCTTATGCGCGGCGTCCACGCCTTCGATGTCAAAAGTGGGGTCGGCCTCGGCGTAGCCCAGGCGTTGCGCTTCCTTGAGGACGGCGTCGAAGTCCAACCCCTTGTCGCGCATCTCGGAGAGGATGAAGTTGGTGGTGCCGTTGATGATGCCGGCCAGCCACTGGATGCGGTTGGCCGTCAGGCCTTCGCGCAGGGCTTTGATGATGGGAATGCCCCCGGCCACAGCGGCCTCAAAGGCCACCATCACACCTTTGCGGTGCGCAGCGGCAAAAATCTCGGTGCCGTGCACGGCCAGCAGCGCCTTATTAGCGGTGACCACGTGCTTGCCCGCCTCAATCGCTTCTAGCACCAGTTGCTTGGCAATGCCGTAGCCGCCGATCAGCTCGATGACGATGTCGATATTGGGGTTGGCTATGACGGCGCGCGCGTCGCTCACGACTTGCACGCCAGCGCCCACCACGGTCTGTGCGCGGGCGGTGTCGAGATCGGCCACCATGGTGATCTCAATGCCACGCCCGGCGCGACGTTTGATTTCTTCCTGGTTGCGTTGGAGCACGTTAAAGGTGCCCGTGCCTACGGTACCAATGCCCAGTAGGCCGACTTGAATTGCTTTCATGGTTTCCTAATTTTCAAACTTCGTTCAGACGCGATTCAGGCACACATTAGGCACGTGCATGGCGTTTACGGTACTGTTCCAGGTACTTGGCCACGCGCCCTATGGCTTCGCGCAAATCGTCTTCATGCGGGAGAAAAACGATGCGGAAATGGTCAGTCTGGGGCCAGTTGAAGCCGGTGCCCTGCACCAGCAACACACGCGTTTCTTGCAGCAGATCGAGCACGAAGGCCTGATCGTCCTCAACCGGGTACATCTTTGGATCGAGCTTGGGGAACATGTACAAACCCGCGCTGGGCTTGACGCAAGTAACCCCGGGGATGGCGGCGATCAACTCATAGGCCACATCACGCTGGCGACGCAGACGCCCGCCTTCGCCAATCAAGTCATTGATGGTTTGATAACCGCCCAGCGCGGTTTGAATCGCCCACTGGCCGGGCACGTTGGCGCACAGACGCATCGAAGACAGCATGTTGAGCCCCTCGATGTAGTCCTTGGCGGGCTTCTTGTCACCCGACACCACCAGCCAGCCCGAGCGGTAACCGCAGGAACGGTAGCTCTTGCTGAGCGAGTTGAAGGTCAACGTCAACACATCGTCCGACAAGCTGCCCATGGCGGTGTGCTTGACACCGTCATACAAGACCTTGTCGTACACCTCGTCGGCCATGATGACCAGATCGTGCTCACGCGCAATCTGGATAATGCCTTGGAGCAGTTCGTCCGAGTACAAAGCGCCGGTCGGGTTGTTGGGGTTGATAACGACAATACCCTTGGTTTTGGGTGTGATCTTGGCGCGGATGTCGTCCAGGTCGGGCATCCAGCCCTTGGACTCGTCGCACAGGTAGTGCACCGGCGTGCCGCCCGAGAGGCTGACCGCCGCCGTCCACAGCGGGTAGTCGGGCGCGGGCAAGAGCATTTCATCGCCATCATTGAGCAGGCCATTGGTAGCCATGACAATGAGTTCACTGGCGCCGTTGCCGAGATAAATGTCGTCAAGCGTGACGCCCTTGATGCCCTGCTCTTGGGTGTATTGCATGACGGCTTTGCGAGCGACAAAAATGCCCTTGCTGTCCGAATACGCCGCCGCGTTGGGCAGGTTGCGGATCATGTCCTGACGGATTTCTTCAGGTGCCTCAAAGCCAAAAACGGCCAAATTGCCGATGTTGAGCTTGATGATGGTGTGGCCTTCTTCTTCCATCTGCTTGGCCCGCTCCATAACGGGGCCACGGATGTCGTAACAGACGTTGGCCAATTTGGCCGATTTTTGGATCGTTCTCAAAATCACTCCAGGGGATCTGGGTTGCACACGTGTTTCTCACACGGCGAAACCTATAATTTGACCACAGTTCCACCCTACATCATGAAACTTCAACCCGACAAATTCGACGTTCCCGCCATCACTGGCTATGGCCCAGGCTGGATTGGCTTGAACGGTGAAAAAATCACCCACAGCTTAGTCATGGGATCCCGGGGGGAGCGCTTTGACTGGGCTTGCGAACGCTTTAGCGACTTGACTCAAGTCCACTTTGACCAACTGGCTGCACTGGATGCGGAGTTGATCGTGTTTGGCAGCGGCCTGCGCCTGCACTTCCCCCAGCCCGCCTGGCTTGTGAGCCTGGCGGCCCGCCGTATTGGCATTGAAACCATGGATACGGCGGCAGCCTGCCGCACCTACAACATCCTGGCCGGTGAGGGCCGCCATGTCGTGGCGGCCTTACTAATGGAAACCCCGTAGTCCTAAGACCCACTGAACTTGTGTTTTCAAGGTAAAATCAGCTGCTAACGTTAAACCCCTTGGCGCTCTGTCACACCAAGTGATTTTGACTGTCAATGACATAGTTTGTCACCCAAGATTGAAGGCATATGGCGATCATTGTCAATAAACCCCTCCCGGAATTCGAGGCCAATGCCACCAGTGGCATTAAGGTTTCCAACACCTCACACAACGGTCAAACGGTCGTCTTGTATTTCTACCCCAAAGACAATACGCCTGGCTGCACCACTGAAGCCATGCTGTTTAGGGACAAATACAAAGATTTCGTGAAAGCGGGGGCGCAGGTGTTTGGCGTCTCGCGTGACAACATGAAATCACACGACGAATTCAAGGCCAAGCTGGAACTGTCGTTTGAACTCATTGCCGATACCGAAGAAAAAATGTGCCACATGTTTGGCGTTGTCAAAAACAAGATCATGTACGGCAAAAAGGTCAAAGGCATCGAGCGAAGCACCTTTCTCATTGGGTCGGACGGCACACTCAAACAAGAATGGCGCGGCCTCAAAGTTCTAGGCCACGTTGACGAAGTCCTCAAAGCAGTCAAGCTCTTGAAAAAAGCAGCCTGACGCATCGCAATAACACCGGAAGGCGCAGGGTATCGGGTCTATGCATAATGACCCCATGCCGTTGATAAATGTTGCTGCGCCTCCCACCCCAAAGCCGTCAAGGAATTCTTGGCGGCTTTTTTGCTTTTGAAACGTGATCTGTCATCATTTCGTCATTACCTAGCGAGCAACAAATCCCATGCCACTACCACCCGCCCCCCTCAAACGTGCCGCTTTGCTGACCACGGATGCCTTCAACGTCCAGGCCCCGAGCCGACCCAAAGTGTCGGCCCAACCTAAAAAGGCGCATCGAAACGATGCAAGCCCGACAGGTGCCAGCCCGAACCCCAGCCATCTCCAAGTTCAAAACCCTTCGCCTATGGCGAAAATACCGACCCCTTCAGCTCCTGCCCCAACACTTCGAAGTACTCGCAACGAGACCAAACCCCAGGTGGTCGCCAGTATTCAAAACAATGTCCGAACCAAAAAAACAAAGTCAAGCGGTCCCTCCAAGTTGTTCGTACTGGATACTAATGTGTTAATGCACGACCCCATGTGTCTGTTCCGTTTCGAAGAGCACGACATCTTCTTGCCCATGATTGTTCTGGAAGAACTCGATGGTCACAAAAAGGGCATGACGGAAGTGGCCCGCAACGCCCGCCAGACCAGTCGCACGCTGGACGCCTTGGCCGGCATTCCAGGTGCCGACATGGCGGCTGGCTTGGAACTGGCCAGTACCGGCCACCGGGAGGCCCATGGCAAGCTCTTTTTTCAAACCCAAACATTCAACTACACCCTGCCAGCCAGCCTGCCCCAGGGGAAGGCCGACAACCAGATTCTTGGCGTTGTCGAAGCGCTGCGCCAGCAGTTCGCACCCCGCGAAGTGGTTCTGGTGTCTAAAGACATCAATATGCGGGTCAAGGCCCGCGCCTTGGGCTTGGCTACCGATGATTACCAAAACGACAAGGTGCTGG
Source organism: Hylemonella sp. (assembly GCA_031427355.1). GTDB lineage: Bacteria > Pseudomonadota > Gammaproteobacteria > Burkholderiales > Burkholderiaceae_C > CANCDA01. Next base: position 21,800 of record JANPNG010000268.1, on the reverse strand, counting down.
AAGACGGCGACCTGCTCTACTCCGGCGCGCTGGCGTTGCCGGTTGATTTCTGGAGCACCCACGGCCAGACGGTGGAGAGTTGGCAGCAAGGCCCACACACGTTCTACCGCATCACCGGCCCCGTCGTGCCGAGTCTGATGATTAACCAGTTCATCTACTTTGAGGCACCGGGCGAACCCAGCCTGTATGCCCGCGTCACGGAGATTCGGGGCAACTCAGCCGTGCTGAAGACCTTGAAGGACTACAACCACCTCAAGAATGCAGTTTGGGGCATCACCACACGCAACCGCGAGCAAAACTTCGCGATGAACCTGCTGATGGACCCCGAGGTAGACTTCGTCACGCTGACTGGCACCGCAGGCACTGGCAAGACATTGATGGCCCTCGCCTCAGGCCTTACGCAGGTGCTGGATGATAGGCGCTACACCGAGATTATCGTCACCCGTGCCACCGTCAGTGTCGGCGAAGACATTGGTTTTCTGCCCGGCACCGAAGAAGAAAAAATGGGTCCCTGGATGGGCGCGCTGGACGACAACCTGGAAGCCCTCAGCAAGAACGAAACCAATGCAGGCGAATGGGGCCGCGCCGCCACCACCGAGCTGATCCGCAGCCGCATCAAGATCAAGAGCATGAACTTCATGCGCGGGCGTACGTTTCTCAACAAGTACGTCATCATCGACGAAGCCCAGAACTTGACCCCCAAACAGATGAAAACGCTCATCACCCGTGCAGGCCCCGGCACCAAAATCATCTGCATGGGCAACCTCGCGCAGATCGACACCCCCTACCTGACTGAAGGCTCATCCGGCTTAACGTTTGCAGTGGACAAATTCAAGGGCTGGCCGCATGGTGGGCACATCACCCTGGCGCGCGGCGAACGCTCGCGGCTGGCGGACTTTGCCAGTGAGGTTCTGTAAACACCCTTGATCAGTTGAGGACAGAGCTGGTGCGCTTCGCGTCACTGCGGTCTGTCCCACAAAGCATCAAAAATCCCCGCTGCCCCCGCTGGCCAGACTCTCAAATCGGGTTAGCTGCCTGATAAAGGCCAGTTTGCAGACCCCGGTGGGGCCGTTACGTTGTTTGGCAATGATGATCTCGGCCACGCCCGGCTCTTTGCAGGCGTCTTTGGTGTAGTACTCATCACGGTAGATGAACATGATGATGTCGGCGTCCTGCTCAATGGCACCCGACTCGCGCAAATCGCTCATCATGGGGCGTTTGTCCGGGCGGGTTTCCACGCTGCGGTTGAGCTGCGAGAGCGCGATCACCGGGCACTGCAACTCCTTGGCCAGCATTTTCAGACCTCGGGAGATTTCTCCCAGCTCGGTTGCACGGTTCTCGTTGTCGCCACTAGAGCCGCTCATGAGCTGCAAATAGTCCACCACGATCAGGCCCAGCTTGCCGCACTGACGCGCCAATCGGCGGGCATTGGCGCGCAGCTCACTGGCAGTCAGGCCTGCAGTTTCATCAATATGAAGAGAGATATTGCGCAGTTTTTCAATCGCCTCGGTCAGACGCGGCCACTCCTCATCGGTCAGCTTTCCGGTGCGCAAATGGCCCTGATCGATGCGACCGATGGAGCCCACGATACGCACGGCCAATTGGGCGGCCCCCATCTCCATGGAAAACACGGCAACCGGCAGACCTTCCTTCAACGCCACATGCTCTGCAATGTTGATCGCAAAGGCGGTTTTTCCCATGGAGGGACGCGCCGCCAGCACGATCAAGTCACCCGCCTGTAGGCCCGAGGTCATGCGATCCAAGTCATAAAACCCGGTAGGCACCCCTGTGACATCGTTGGGGTTGTCTGCCATCTCCTGCACACGGTCGAGCAAGTCCACCACCAGCGTGTCCATGGTCTGGAAACCGCGCTTCATGCGCGAGCCTTCTTCGCCGATGTTGAAGATTTTTTGTTCGGCCTCATCCAGAATGGTCGACACCAGTCGGCCCTTTGGATTAAAGGCATTGGTGGCAATCTCATCGCTGGCGCTCACCAATTTGCGCAGAATAGAGCGCTCGCGCACGATCTCGGCATAGCGGCGGATATTGCTCGCGCTGGGCACGTATTGGGCCAGCGAGTTGAGGTAGGCCAAACCACCAATCCCCTCGGCCTTGCCCTGACTTTGGAGTTGCTCAAACACCGTGATCACATCGGCCGGTTTACTGGCATTGATGAGCACCCCTAATGCGGCGTAAACAAGCCTGTGCTCATAACGGTAGAAATCCCCCTCGCTCAACAAATCACTCACGCGATCCCAGGCACCGTTGTCCAGCAACAGGCCGCCCAGCACACTGGACTCGGCCTCAATGGAGTGCGGTGGAATGCGCAATTGCGCTATTTGTGGATCTGCGCCATAGGCTTCGTCTAGGGCGCTCATTACGGCGGACATGGTGTTTTCCTATTCAAGGGCGGACAGTGCTTCGTGCCCGTCTGACCCGCCCAGTGTCATGCCTCTGATCCTACGTGGGACAGGCGATGGCGTCGAGTGAAATGCTGTGGATAAAGAGTGCGACAACTGTGGGTAATCTGTGGGAATTCGTGTACAAGCCAGAGCGCCAAAGAAAAAGCCGCCAAGGACCTGCCCAGGCGGCTTGAGGGAGAAGCGGGAAATTAAGCCGTTTCGCCGTACACAGAAACAGTCACATCCACCACCACATCGGTGTGCAGTGCCACACTGACCGTGCTGTCACCGACCACCTTGAGTGGGCCGTTAGGCAGGCGAACTTGGGACTTAACGACTTTGTAGCCGTTCTTGTTCAGTTCTTCAGCGATGTCCGCATTGGTGACGGAGCCAAACAAACGGCCATCCACACCGGCTTTTTGCGTCAGCTTGACCGTCGTGCCAGCGAGTTTTTCGCCCACGGCTTGCGATTCGGCCAACTTGGCAGCGGCCACTTTTTCAAGTTCAGCGCGTTTGACTTCAAATTCTTTCTTGGCGGCTTCTGTGGCGCGACGGGCGCGGCCAGAGGGAATCAGAAAGTTACGGGCATAACCGTCTTTGACCTTGACGATCTCGCCCAGATTGCCGAGATTAATAACCTTGTCGAGCAGAATGATTTGCATGAGACTACTCCTTAGATCTTGTGCTGGTCGCTGTACGGCAGCATCGCGAGGAAACGCGCGCGCTTGATAGCGGTGTTGAGTTGACGCTGGAAAATGGCGCGGGTGCCCGTCAGGCGCGCGGGAATGATCTTGCCGTTTTCAGCAATGAAGTCACGCAACGTGTCGATGTCTTTGTAGTCAATTTCTTCGACGCCGGTCACCGTGAAGCGGCAAAAGCGCTTGCGCTTGAACAGCAGGTTTTGTGCTGGGCGCTTGGGGCGCTTGTCTTTGTTGAATTTTTTAAATGCGGGCATGAAAGCCTCCAAAAAAATTAATCTTGTCTAAATTCTTGAATATGAAACACAAGGCTTTTTCCACGAAGAGGAGTGGCCACAAATCCACTGAACTGCCAAACACTGCCGACAGCTTGTTTGGCAAGGCGCTCAGCGTTAGCACCAAAAGCGACGGCTTTCACGTCTGCTTTCACCTGCCTGGGTTGGCCTGCCTCCAAAACGTTGGACTCGTGTTCGAGTCGCAGATTCAGGGCGGGCAAACCTGCCGGGGTGTATCGCATGGTGGCTACCTCTGCAATACAGGCCGTCAGATCAAGCAGGTTGGCGCTGGGGCTCACTCCTCATTCACGGAAATCAGGCTTGGTATTCAGCCTGTTGCGCCTTGCGGGCGTCTTCACGCTCGACGGTCTTCATCATTGACGAAGGGGTCGTGTCGGCTTTTTTGCGCTGAACCGTCAAATGGCGCAACACGGCATCGTTGAACTTGAACGCATGCTCAAGCTCAGCCAGCACAGGCGTGTCGGCTTCAATGTTGATGCACAGGTAGTGGGCTTTGGCCAATTTGTTGATCATGTAGACCAACTGGCGACGACCCCAATCTTCAACACGGTGCACTTTACCGCCACCAGCGGTGATCATGCCCTTGTAGCGTTCGAGCATGGCAGGGACCTGCTCGCTCTGATCCGGATGGATCATCAAAATGATTTCGTAATGACGCATTGATACTCCTTATGGATAACCCGCTTTTGGCGAGACAAAAAAGCCACCCCCAGCGTCTAAATGGAGTGTGGCAAGGCGAAGCCCTCGATTATAGGCGACTTTGACCTTCAACTGAATCATGTCGGCCAGCCATGGTCAGCAGACTGAATAGAACCGTCACAGTAAAGCCCGCCAAAATACCAAAGACACCCGCCGACACGGGTTGAATCCCAAACCAAAGCCCGCCGTCTTCAATCCCCACAGCAGAGCGCACCGAGGCCGAATTGATGGCCATGTAGAAAACAGTCACACCCACGCCCGTCAACATGCCTGCAATCGCACCCACACGTGACGTTTTCGACCAAAAAATACCCAGCACCATGACAGGAACAAAGGCCGAGCCGGCCAAAGAAAAGGAGGCTGTCACCAGGTACAGTATGTCGGCCGACTTTTGCGCCGCCACATAAGCCGCCATCAACGCCACCAGCAACAAGGCAAATTTTGACAGCATTACTTGTCGCATAGCGCTGGCCTTATTGTCTTTGTCAGGCTGGATAAACATGTCTCGCGCCAGTGCATTGCCAATCGTCAGCAATAAGCCATCCGCTGTTGACAAGGCAGCCGCCAGCCCGCCCGCCGCTACCAGACCCGACACCACATAGGGCAGGCCACCCAACTCAGGGGTTGCGAGCATCACCAGGTCGGCACCCAACTTCAGCTCTGAAAACTGCAAAACATGATCGCCGTTGACGTCGTTGATGGACAACAGCGAACCATCCACCCGCGCCCATTGCGCCATCCACGCGGGAAGGGACTCGATGTTTTGCCCCACCAAATGACTCATCACCTCAAATTTAACCAATACCGCTAAAGCAGGCGCAGCCAAATAAAGAAGTGAGATAAAAAACAAGGACCAAGCCACGGAGGTGCGTGCTTCTGCCACCGTGGGTGTGGTGTAGAAACGTGTGAGCAAATGAGGCATGCCTGCCGTTCCCACCATCAGGCAAAACATGAGGGCCAAAAAATTACGACGCGACAACTCAAAGCTCTCTTGCTCTTCGACTGTCCCATTGGGGTCACCGGCAAAGGCTTGGGAGTGCGGCGGCATCCCGCCCAGAGGTTTGGCCCGACTGAGGTTGTCCTGCATCGCGCGCGTCCAGCTTTCTCGGGCGGCCGCTTCGTCCTTGGGCAAGCGGGTCAGCTCACGCTTGGCTGCAAAAATTTCTTCCGTGTCGGCACGTTCGGCATTGAGCAGCCGCAAACGGTCTTGGAGCCGCGCACGATCCGCCTTGAGTGAGACTTCAACATCGCGCAGCTTCATCTCAAATTCCTGAGCGCGCCGCGCGTACTCTTCGATGACTTGCTTCTCGGCGGGGGAATCCGTCAGTTGTTTTTCAAGTTGCGTGAGTCGCTCCAACTGCTGCCCATACACCAGGGGGGCGAGTGGGTTGCCCAATTGCTTGTAGGCCAGCCACGAAACTGGGATCAAAAAAGCAAGAATCAACACCACATATTGCGTGACTTGGGTCCAGGTTACAGCCCGCATACCCCCAAGAAATGAACACACCAGTACGCCTCCAAGACCCAACAAAATGCCGATTTCAAAATGAACACCGGTTAGTCGCGACGTGATCAGACCCACGCCGTAAATTTGCGCCACCACATAGGTGAAAGAGCATAAAACTGTGGCCAATGCGGCAATGCGTCGGGGCCAAAATCCACCAAATCGAATCGCAAAAAAATCAGGAATGGTGTAGAGCCCCATGCCTCTCAAATGGGGGGCGACCAACAGGGCCACGAGGCAAAATCCGCCAGTCCAGCCCAGCACATAGGCCAAACCGCCTGGCTGTGAGCCTGCACCTGAAAAGCCCTGAAGATAAAGACCACCAGCCAAGCTGATAAACGAAGCCGCGCTCATCCAGTCGGCGGCCGTGGCCATGCCGTTGTAGATGGCGGGTATTCGACGACCCGCCACGTAATACTCTTCGGCATCCGAGGTGCGGTTGTAGATGCCAATCACGGCATACAGCCCCACGGTGGCAAACAAAAAGATGCTGCCCACCCATTGCTTGGACAGCCCGATTTGCTCAGCCCAGGTCAAAGCCAGCAAGAACGCCAGTAGATAAGCAATGTAGAGGGCGAAAGTGCGGTGCAATCGACGCTTGTACAAGGCGTAAGCCAAGAGGTCAACCCCCGTCTCACCATCACCACCTTGCCGATTTTTAACCCAGGCAAAAATGGCAATGATGGCGATGAAAACCAGCACAGCGCCCTGCGCGGCAAACCAGAATCCAAAGGGCCAACCGGTCACTACGAATTGCAGATCTCGGGCAAAGAAGACACCGCCGAAGGCCGTCGCAAACCAAACCAACAGGAGCAGGCTGCGCCAAGGCCAACGACCCTGGGCTAACACGCTGTCCCCGTGGCTTTCTGTGATGTCATCAGCGCAAATGCAATTTACATCGCGGCAATCTGACGCCAGGTTTCGGTCACAGAGTCGGGGTTAAGGGAGATCGAGGTGATGCCCTGCTCCACCAGCCAACGCGCAAAGTCAGGGTGGTCGCTAGGGCCTTGGCCACAAATACCCACGTATTTGTTTTGCTTTCGGCAGGCCGTGATGGCCATACTGATCATGGCTTGAACTGCGGGGTCGCGCTCATCAAAATCAGCGGCCAACAATTCCAGACCCGAATCCCGGTCCAGCCCCAATGTGAGTTGGGTCAGATCGTTGGAGCCGATGGAGAAGCCGTCAAAATACTCGAGAAATTGATCAGCCAAGATGGCGTTGCTGGGTACTTCGCACATCATGACGATCTTCAGGCCATCGACACCACGTTTTAGCCCTTGGGCTGCCAGCAACTCGGTGACCTTCTTGGCTTGTCCCAGTGTGCGCACGAACGGTACCATCAACTCAACGTTGGTCAGGCCCATTTCATTGCGCACGCGGAGCATCGCCTCGCACTCCATGGCAAAAGCCTCGCCAAATTCTTTGCTGACGTAACGGGCCGCACCGCGAAAACCCAGCATCGGGTTCTCTTCTTCCGGCTCGTAGCGGCTGCCGCCAATCAGTTTACGGTACTCATTGCTCTTGAAATCAGACAGGCGAACAATGACAGGCTTGGGCCAGAAAGCCGCACCAATCGTGGCAACGCCTTCGGCCACTTTATCCACATAGAAAGCGCGGGGAGAGGCGTGACCGCGCGCCACAGACTCCACCGCTTTCTTCAGATCAGCGTCAATGTTCGGGTAGTCCAAAATGGCCTTGGGATGCACGCCGATGTTGTTGTTGATGATGAACTCCAGCCGGGCCAAGCCCACGCCTGCATTGGGCAACTGGGCAAAGTCAAACGCCAATTGCGGATTGCCAATGTTCATCGTGATCTTGACCGGAATCTCGGGCATCTCGCCGCGCTGAACTTCAGTGACTTCCGTCTCCAGCAAACCGTCGTAGATGAAACCGGTATCGCCCTCAGCGCAACTGACGGTGACCAGCGTGCCCTCTTTGAGCGTTTCAGTAGCATCACCACAACCCACGACCGCAGGAATGCCCAACTCGCGCGCAATGATGGCGGCATGGCAGGTACGCCCACCCCGGTTGGTCACGATGGCAGAAGCGCGCTTCATGACCGGCTCCCAGTTCGGATCGGTCATGTCGGTCACCAGCACATCGCCGGGTTGAACCTTGTCCATCTCGCTGATGTTGTGCACCAGGCGCACCGGGCCTGTGCCGATCTTCTGACCAATCGCGCGGCCCTCAGCCAGCTTGGTGCTGTGCCCTTTAAGTTTGTAACGCAGCTCGGCACCCTTGTTTTGGCTCTTGACCGTCTCGGGACGGGCTTGCAGGATGTAGAGCTGCCCGTCAGTGCCGTCCTTGCCCCATTCGATGTCCATCGGGCGACCGTAATGCGCTTCGATGACCAGCGCGTAGTGGGCCAATTGCTCCACGTCGGCATCGGTGAGTGAATAGCGATTGCGCTGCTCGGTAGGCACGTCCACTGTTTTAATCAGCTTGCCTTTGAGTGCCCCCACCGAAGCTTTTTCTTCAGCGGAAGTGAACACCATCTGAATCAGCTTGGAACCCAGATTACGGCGAATGACCGCGCGCTTGCCCATCTTGAGGATGGGTTTATGGACATAGAACTCGTCCGGATTAACCGCACCCTGCACCACCGTCTCACCCAAACCATAGCTGGAGGTGATGAACACCACGTCCTCAAAACCAGATTCGGTGTCGATGGTGAACATCACGCCCGCTGCGCCCAGGTCAGACCGCACCATGCGCTGCACACCAGCCGACAGCGCCACGTCGGCATGGGCAAAGCCCTGGTGAACGCGGTAGCTGATGGCGCGGTCGTTGTACAGGGAAGCGAACACCTCTTTCATCTTGTGCAGCACTTCCTCAATGCCCACTACGTTCAAAAAAGTCTCTTGCTGGCCCGCAAACGAGGCATCCGGCAAATCTTCCGCCGTGGCCGACGAGCGCACGGCGAACGAAGCTTGCGGATTATTGGCACTAAAGGTGGCAAAGGCTTCGCGGATGGCGTTTTCCAGATCAGCAGGGAAAGGCTGAGCCTCAACCAGCGCGCGGATCTCAGCACCTACAGAGGCAAGTGCCCGTACGTCTTCGGTATCAAGCGCATTGAGCTTGGCGTTGATGCGATCATCCAGCCCCTCGTGCTTGAGGAACTCGCGAAAGGCGTGTGCCGTGGTGGCAAAGCCAGTGGGCACGCGCACGCCTTGTGGCAATTGCGAGATCATTTCGCCGAGGCTGGCGTTTTTACCGCCCACGACCTCGACATCGCTCATTCTCAGGTTTTCAAACGGAACGACCAAGGCGGTCGGGCTGAAAAGTGCAGACATGGGAAAGCTCCAGAAGTTAAAAAACGGTCTGCGCGGCAGCTCATCTCTGGCGAAGAACTGGCAGGGCTCATGCGAACGGCACGACGAAGCTGTTGTTCTGGTCGTTGTCCGGGTCGGTCAGTGCGGTGCATGGCGGAATTCGGTGCGTTGGGCATTATTGTAAGCTTGGGGCGGGGAAACCCTGAATTCAAATTTTTACGAAATCCCCCTTAATCGTCCATCACATCACCCCACAGACTTATGCCCAATCGCACCGTCTTCTTCATCTCTGATGGCACCGGCATCACGGCCGAGACCTTTGGCAACGCGATTCTGGCCCAGTTTGAGATGAAAGCACGCCATGTGCGCTTGCCTTTTACGGACACCGTGGACAAGGCCTACCAAGCGGTCCAGCAGGTCAACCAAACCGCCATGACCGAGGGAAAGAAGCCCATCGTCTTCATCACCCTCGTGAACGAAGAAGTCCTCAGAGTCATTACCGAGAGCTGTCAAGGCATGTTGCTGGACATGTTTGGCACCTTTGTGACTCCGATTGAAAAAGAGCTACAGGTCAAATCCAATCACCGCATTGGCCGCTTCAGCGATGTGAGCAAGAGCCAGGCCTACCATGACCGCATCGAAGCCATCAATTTTTCACTGGCGCATGACGACGGCCAGTCCAACCGCGACCTGGCTGGCTCCGACGTCATTCTGGTTGGCGTCAGCCGCAGCGGCAAAACACCAACATCGCTCTACCTGGCCATGCAATACGGCCTTAAGGCCTCTAACTACCCCCTCATCCCGGAAGATTTTGAGCGCCGCCAGTTGCCCCCGGCGCTGGTGCCACATATCAGCAAGATTTTTGGGCTGACGATCAACCCGGAGCGTCTGAGTGAGATCCGCAACGAGCGGCGGCCCAACTCCAAATATGCCTCCCTCGCCAACTGTCGCGAGGAAGTGGCCGAGGCCGAGGCCATGATGCGGCGATCAGGCATCCGCTGGCTGTCCACCACCACCAAATCCATCGAAGAAATCGCCACGACCATCCTGCAAGAGATTCGCCCGGAACGGCTGATTTACTGATATAGCCGATGGGACGACTCTCAAACTTCAACCGCAACATCCTGGTCATGATCGGTGTCATGCATGTTCCATGCAGCGGCTTTGTGGGCTTTGCAAAGCGGTTTGCTGCGGCGCGTGATTGAGGTCATCGTGCCTGCTGAAATCATCAGTGAGATGATCGAGCCACCCGCCCCTCAAACAGCGCAACCTTCCCCCTCGCCAATACGCAAAGAGACACCCGCACTCCAACCTCCCATCGTCTCTCCCCAAGCACCAATCCACGCAGAACCTGCACCTGTTCTGGCACCCAGCTCCAACTCACCGGTGGTTGTGTCAGCGCCGGTTACCCCGTCAGCGCCCAGCACGACACCCAGCCCGAGCCCAGCACCTACCCCTCCAGCTGCTCCAGCCGTCGCACCCAAGGTCGAGTTCCCGTCCAGCAACGCCCAGTACCTACAGAACCCCAAGCCAGCCTACCCCGCCATGAGTAAGCGGCTGGGCGAGTAAGGCAAGGTAGTGGTGCGGGTACTCGTCGGCGCGGATGGCACGGCACAGAAAGCGGAAGTCCAGCAGTCCAGCGGGTATGAACGGCTGGATCAGGCAGCCCTCACGACCGTTCTGAATTGGCGCTATGTGCCAGGAAAACGGGGTGGCGTACCAGAAGCCATGTGGTTCAACGTACCCATCACATGGGGTTTTAGTGATCAATAACAATCGCGACTTATTTTTGGAGTTTTCATGGAATCGCAACTCGGACTGATCAACATCTGGACCCAGGGTGACTGGCTGCAGGTGCCGAAAATTTCTGGCATAGCCCAGACCTCGACTCAGGTCTGGCCCAATTGGGCGACAACCAAGACACCCCCTTCCAGCAACTCGCCGCAGCCGGGCGTGAGGCCTCCGCCCATCACCGCGATGCCAAAGCGCATCTGCATGACGCGCTGGATGTGAGCGACTGGATCACCCGAACTTTGCGCAACTCGATTGAAGACAGCACAGCGCGCCTGCAGTCGGGCCTGGCCATTTTGGCCTCGGTCGGTTCTACCGCCCCGTTTGTAGGCCTGTTCGGTACAGTTTGGGCATCTACCACGCGTTACTGAGCATCGGCGTAGCGGGGCAAGCCACCATCGACAAAGTGGCAGGCCCGGTGGGTGAATCGCTCATCATGACGGCGCTTGGCCTAGCCGTGACCATACCCGCCGTGTTGGGCTACAACACCCTGGTCCGCGGCAACAAGGCCATCCTGACCAGGCTCAACCGCTTTGCCCACGACCTGCACGCCTACTTCCTCACGGGTGCACGGGTGTTCAGTTCAACGCACAAAAGCTAAGGATTGCCCATGGCCTTCGGAACCCTGGACGACAGCGACGAAGTGATGAACGAGATCAATATGACGCCGCTGGTCGATGTCATGCTGGTGCTGCTCATCATCTTCATGATCACCGTGCCGGTGATGAAACACGCGGTGGCCATTGACCTGCCCCGCGCCAGCAGCTTGCCGCAAGACACCAAGCCACAAACCATACGGCTCAGCGTGGACGCTCAGGGTGTGTACTACTGGAACGAGGTGAGGCTTGAAGATGCTGAGCTGGATCGCCAACTCCAGGCGGCTGCGGCTCAAAAGCCACAGCCCGAGATGCACATCCGAGGCGACCGGGCCGCGCGCTATGAGCGGGTGGCCCAAGTCCTGTCCGCTGCCAAGCGAGCTGGACTGAACAAGATTGGCTTTGTGACGGAGCCCGTCCCGCGTTAAAGCCCCAAAGCGGCGATGCCTGCGCGTGCGATCTGCACATCCTCGGTTGATTTCACGCCGCTTACGCCCACTGCACCCAGGCACTGCCCATCCTTCACAATGGGCAAGCCGCCTTCCAGCAGACCATCCATGCCTGGTGCACTCAAAAATGAGACACGGCCCCCGTTGATCATTTCCTCATAAATGCGACTTTCACGGCGCCCCAGGGCGGCGGTACGGGCCTTGGCTGGGGCGATTTGGGCCGAGATCGGCGCTGCGCCATCGAGCCGTTGTAGCCACAACAAGTGGCCGCCATCGTCCACAATGGAAATGCTGACCGCCCACTTGTTGGACAAGGCTTCTGCTTCTGCCGCAGCGGCAATGCGTTTGAGGTCAGCGAGTTCGAGAAATGGTTTGCTTTGCATGACGTGTTTTAATAGATCGTTAAAAATAGAGATGCTGAGCATAGCGCCTCTTGAAACGTCCTAGAATGCCCCCATCTGCACCCCATCGTTTTAAAAGGAGACCCTTCACCATGAACGAGCAAGTACAAACCATCGATCCATCGAACACCTTCGGCTACGTCAGCTCACCGGCTGAGCGCAACAAGGTTCTGCGCAACACCTATTGGCTGCTGGCCTTGAGCCTAGTGCCCACCGTACTCGGCGCTTGGCTGGGCGTGGCCACCGGCATCACCCGCGCCATGGGCGGCGTGATGGGCATGGTCGTCTTTCTGGCGGGGGCCTTCGGTTTCATGTACGCCATTGAGAAAACCAAAAACTCGGCAGCAGGTGTGCCCGTGCTGCTGGGCTTTACCTTCTTTATGGGCTTGATGCTTTCGCGCCTGATTGCCATGGTGCTGGGCTTCAAAAATGGTCCGGATCTGATCATGACCGCCTTTGGGGGCACGGCTGGCGTGTTTTTTGCCATGGCCAGCCTGGCTAGCGTCATCAAGCGTGACCTCTCCGGCATGGGCAAGTGGCTGTTCGTCGGCGCGATTGTGCTGATGGTGGGCGGCATCATCAACGTCTTTGTCGGCTCCAGCGCTGGCATGATGGCGATCTCGGTCGCAGCCATTGGCATCTTCAGCGCCTACATGCTGTACGACCTGAAGCAAATCATCGACGGCGGCGAAACCAACTACATCAGCGCCACGCTGGCCCTGTACCTGGACATCATCAACGTGTTCCAGAGCCTGCTGGCCCTGTTGGGTATTGTGGGTGGCGAGCGCGATTAATCGCCCCCGCTTCCCTGCAAAAAAGGCCCGTAAGGGCCTTTTTTGTTTTTGTCGCTCGCCTTGTGCGGGGCTCAAGTTGTAGCCAGATCGGTCGATAAAACCTGCATAGATCTATTCCACTACACACCATGAACACCCGCCTGCTCCTGCCCACCTTGGCTCTGCTGCTGGCTGGGTGCGACATCCCCGGCCTGGAGCCGGACCCGCGCATCGCCCTGCGCCAAGCGGACGGCAAAGCGATAGGCGGTGCCTGTAGACACGCTTTGCGCGGCATCGAAGACTGCTATCAACTCAACGGGAAAGCGCTGAAGACCGCTGTGTTTGAAGGCTGGCGCGAGATGGACCAGTACATGCGCGACAACAAAATCGAGGGCCAGGCGCCAGCCGTCGCGAAAGAAGAACCTGCCGACAAGGAGACAGGGCTACCCGCAAAGAAATCTACCGAGAAGGTGGCGCGTAGCGACAAGCACTGAGCGCTAGGTACGGCATCGCGCCCCAAGCAGGCTCGGGTGGGCGATCCGTTAAGCCACCAGATCAAACACCGCCACGCTCTCCACATGGGCCGTGTGCGCAAACATATTCACCACCCCCGCAGCGCTGCAGCGGTAACCCGCCCGATACACCAGCAGCTCGGCATCACGTGCCAGAGTTGCCGGGTTGCAACTCACATAAACAATTCGTCTGGGCGGTATCCAGCTTTCGGCTCCTGGCGTAAGGTGATGCGCCTGTGGGTCAAGCTTTTGCTCATGCAAATCGGCCAGTGCCTTAACAAGGCTGAATGCCCCTTCGCGGGGCGGATCAACCAGCCATTTGTCGGACACGCCGTCCTGCACCAGACTCTCCGGTGTCATTTCAAACAAATTTCTTGCTACAAATTCTGTAGCTGCCAACGCCAGTCCTCTGGACGTTTCAGACTGATTCAGCTTGTAATTTTCACGCGAACGGGCGATCAGAGCCTCGCTGCCCTCAATACCCAGCACCTCGCGCGCCAGCGTGGCCAGCGGCAAGGTGAAATTGCCCAAGCCGCAAAACCAGTCAATCACGCGTTCGGTTTTTTGCACATCCAGCAGGCGCAGCGCACGCGACACCAGCACGCGGTTGATCATGGGGTTGACCTGGGTGAAATCGGTTGGCTTGAAGGGCATGGTGATGCCAAATGCGGGCAAGGCATAGGCCAGCTGATGCGTTCGATCCGGGCCCGTTCCCGGTTCATCCAGCAAACAAACCGTCTCTGGCCCCTTGGACTGTAGCCACCACTGCACGCCATGGTGCTCGTGGGCAAACACCCGTAACTTGTCCAGATCACCGGCGCTCAAGGGCTCCATGTGACGCAAAACCAGCGCGGTGACGTCATCGCCACAAGCCAGTTCGATCTGCGGCAAGGTCTCAATGGCATCCATGGACGCAATCAGTGTGCGCAAGGGCATCAGCATGGCGCTCACATGGGGGGGCAGCACCGGGCACACCTTCATGTCGGCCACGTAGCGGCTTTTACGTTCATGAAAACCGACCAGCACCGTGCCCTTTTTATGCACATGGCGCACCGAGAGCCGCGCCCGGTAGCGGTAGCCCCAGGCCGGGCCTTCGATCGGGCGCAAGATATTCTCAGCTCGCACCTTGCCCAGGTGCCACAAATTGTCTTCCAGCACGCGCTGCTTGACCGCCACCTGGGCGCTGGGGTGCAGGTGCTGCATTTTGCAGCCACCGCACGAACCTACGTGCAAGCCGAAATGGGGGCAGCCAGGAGTCACTCGCTGCGAAGACTCGTGGTGAATGGCCATCAGCGTGGCCTGCTCCCAGTTGTTCTTTTTGCGGTTCACGTTGGCACTGACCACCTCGAAGGGCAGCGCGCCTTCGACAAAGACCACTTTGCCGTCGGCGCGATGGGCTATGCCCTGGGCCTCAATGTCAAGCGATTCGATCTGGAGCCAGTCGGGCGGGAATTCGGGAGAAGTTGGGGATGCATCAGTCATCCCCCTATTGTCCCCGAGCTTGGGGGGGCTACTCGGCTAAAACAACGATTCGCGCGAAATGCTGCTGCGTGCCAGCAAGCGCTTGAGTTTGAGCAGCGCTTCGTTTTGCACTTGCCGCACTCTCTCGCGGGTCAGGCCCAACCGGTGACTCAGCACGTCAAGTGTTTCGGGTTCTCGGTCATGCAAGCCGAAGCGACCTTCGAGCACCTCTTGTTCCCGTTTTGTCAGGGTGCGAATCCAATCATCCAGCAGCCGCTCGACCTGATGCACCTGCGTGATTCCGCTGGGGTCCAAGGCCAGCTCGTCCACCAACGTATCCCCCAGCGTCTGCTCAGAGTCAGAGCGATCAATCGTGGCGTCCAAGGACTTGGGCATCTCGGAGAGCGCCAGCAGATCGGCCACGTCATGCACCTCTCGCCCCAAAAAGAACGCGACATCCTCAACCCGCACCCCCTCGGGCCGGTTAACGATGAAGACGGCGTCATTTTCAAGGATCCGACGCGCCTTGAGCACCTGCTGCAACTCACGCACCACATTGACGGGCAGACGGATCACCCGGCCTTGCTGCATCAATGCACGCTCAACCGACTGCCGAATCCACCAAGTGGCGTAGGTGGAAAAACGAAAACCCCGCTCGGGCTCGAATTTGTCGATGGCATGCATCAGGCCCAGGTTGCCTTCTTCGATCAGATCCGACAGCGGCACACCCCGCCCCAGGTAAAGCTTGGCAATGCTCACAACCAAACGCAGGTTGTGTTCGATCATGCTTTGCCGTGCCTCAAATTCACCCGCGCGGGCCCGCAAGGCGGTAGCGTACTCTTCTTGTGGCGTGAACAACACGGTCCGGCGCACACTGCGCAAATAGGCCGTCAGCGCGTCGCCCGCGTCCTCCAGATCGGTTGCATGACCGTTGGCGCGTGCAGGCAACGCCTGAATCGCTATCAAATCAATAGCTTCTTGCGCCCTATTTTCAAGGGCTTCAACTTTTTTTAATGCTTGAACTACGCCCATCGACAGTGCCGGGGGCCTTATTTTATTTTCACCATCGAGTGTGCGCTTTTGCATGGCAGGTACTTAAGGCTTTGGACGTCTTGCTCAGCGGGTGGGCAAAAATTTGGCCGGATCGACCGGTTTGCCTTGCCGTCTCACCTCGAAGTGCAGCTTGACCCGGTCCGCATCGCTGCTGCCCATCTCCGCGATCTTTTGTCCTTTGCGCACCGACTGGTCTTCCTTGACCAACAGCGCCTGGTTGTGGGCATAGGCCGTCAAGTAAGTGTTGTTATGCTTGAGGATGATCAGGTTGCCATAGCCACGCAAACCCGCCCCGACATACACCACCTTGCCGTCGGCTGCGGCCAACACGGACTCACCCGCTGCGCCACCCAGATCCAGGCCCTTGTTTTTAACTTCGTCAAACCCGGCCAGCACCGGGCCATTGACCGGCCAGCTCCAGTCCACACGATCTTCTGCAAGTGAAGAAGCCTCTGGCTGTGGCTTGGGGGCAGCAGCGCTGGAGGCAGGTGAGGTCGGCACAGGTGCTGCCCCAGAAGACGTCACGGGTCGGGTCACAACACCTGTTTGACTCACCGGGGGAGCCGCAGCCACCACCACTGGCGGCATCACACGCAAGACCTGCCCCACCTCAATCTGGTTGGGATTGTCAATATTGTTCCAGCGTGCAACGTCTTTCCAGGGCTGGCCGTTGTCCAAGCCAATGCGGATCATCGTGTCACCAGGCTTGACCGTGTAGTAGCCCGGCTTACCGGCATTCTCGAACCCGGGCAGTTGTTTGACCACAGGCGTGGCAGGGTCCATCACCACCGGGGCAGGCTTGGAATTATTGCCTCGGTCTTCCACGGGCGCCCGGTTGATGCGCTGCGAGCTACAGGCCGCCAAAAACAGACTGCTCCCCAGAAGAACACTCCAAACCACCCCGCGACGCCACACACCAGACATAACAACTTCCTTCATGCAATACCTGATTTTAGAGGGACAAAGTGAACCGTCTCCAGCACCATCTGACGCAAGCCCTCCGGGGTCTTGTCGATCACCATCAAAGCCTGTTTGGACCGCTCACTCGACATGACCGGTGCCACCAGTCGCCCGCCCACTGCCAACTGCTCTATCCAGGCTTGCGGCACGGCCTCGCCACCCGCTGCAGCAATGATGGCAGCATAGGGCGCGCCTTTGGCAAAACCCACCATGCCGTCCCCAAACAGGAGATGCACGTTGGGCAAGCGCAAGGTGCGCAGGTTCTCGCGCGCCTTGTCATGTAAGCCGCGCAGGCGCTCAATGCTGTACACCTCGGTGGCCAGCAGGCTCAACACGGCCGCTTGGTAGCCGCAGCCGGTACCAATTTCAAGCACCCGACCCAGCTTGTCAGCCCTGCCATTGAGCAGCAACTCGGCCATGCGCGAGACCACACCCGGCTTGGAGATGGTTTGCCCCAAGCCAATGGGCAGGCTGGTGTCCTCATAGGCTTGATTGACCAGCGCCGTGTCCACAAAACGATGGCGCTCAATGGTGCCCATAGCCGACAGCACGCGTGCGTCCGCAATGCCATCGGCGATCAATTTATTCACCATGTTCTGGCGCACGGCCTGCGAATCCAGACCCAGGCCATGCGTCACTGGCGTCACTGGGCGCACCGAAGATCGAGGCGACGGGTTTTGCAACATCGATTCAGGCACGCTGTGTTTTGGGACAACTCGGCCAGGACTTGCCGGGCTGCCCAAGCGAGCCGGAAAAGACGGGCGCGGCCGGGCGGTCATGCGGCTTGCTCCGGCGTGAGCGCCGACAAGCGTGCCGCCGTCTGCGCCCAATAACCCAGGTGGGCATGGTCGGTCAGATCCACCATCAAAGGCGTCATGGCGATATGCCCCTGCGCTGTGGCATGAAAGTCGGTGCCTTCGCCCTCGTCCTTGGCCGGTCCAGCACTGCCGATCCAGTACATGATCTCGCCCCGTGGGCTGATTTGGGTGATGACTTTTTCTGCCGAATGACGACGCCCCAAACGGCACACCTTCATCGGCTGAATACTCTCCAGGGGCAGGCAAGGGATGTTGATATTGAGCAACCAGGGCTTGATGCCAACAAGTTCTTGAGCCGACATCTGCAACACCAGCTCGCGCGCCTTGCTGGCTGCGGCGTCCAGATGCCCCCAGCCTTTCTCGGTCTGGGAGAACGCAATGGCCGGAATGCCAAACAAATAACCCTCCATGGCCGCCCCGACCGTACCGGAATAAATAGTGTCGTCGCCCATATTGGCACCGTTGTTGATGCCTGAGACCACCAGATCAGGCCGGTAGCCCAGCAAGCCCGTGAGTGCAATGTGCACACAATCGGCCGGTGTGCCATTGACATAACGAAACCCATTGGCCGAACGCTGCACATACAAGGGCGAATGCAGGGTCAGCGCATTGGATTTGGCACTGTTATTGAACTCGGGAGCCACCACCTCAACCTGGGCCACATCCTTCAGCGCCTCATACAAGGCCACAATGCCAGGAGCCTGGTAGCCGTCATCATTGGAGATTAGTATTTTCATCATGCTGAGGGCTATCATAATTGCAGGTGCCGTCATGTGACGGCTCAATTTCGGAGATCAATCATGCATGCTTGGCTTTGTGAAGACCCTGTGGGGGTGAGTGCGCTGCAATGGAAAGAGCTGCCAACGCCGCAACCCGCTACAGACCAAGTGCTAATCGAGATCAAGGCCGCGAGCCTGAACTTCCCCGATTTGCTGATCGTTCAAAATAAATACCAGTTCAAACCGCCCCTGCCCTTTGTGCCCGGCTCCGAATACGCGGGCGTGGTGCAGGCCGTGGGAGAAGGTGTCACGCACCTCAAGGTTGGGCAGCACGTAGCCTGTTTGTCGGGCACGGGCGGTTTTGGTACCCACACCCTGGCTCCGGCGGCAATGTGCATGCCGCTGCCGGATAACTTTCCCTTTGTGGACGCAGCGGCCTTCATCATGACCTATGCCACCTCGCACCACGCCCTGCTGGACCGGGGGCAACTCAAAGCGGGTGAAACGGTGCTGATCCTAGGTGCTGCGGGCGGTGTAGGCACGGCGGCTATCCAGATCGCCAAGCAAGCCGGTGCCCGCGTGATTGCAGCGACCTCCAGCGACGAAAAATGCGCGCTGTGCAAATCCATAGGCGCAGACGACACCATCAACTACAGCCACGACAAGCCCGCCCAGGAGTTCAGGGATGCCATCAAAACCCTGACCCAGGGCAAAGGCCCCGATGTGATCTACGACCCGGTGGGCGGCGATTTTGCCGAACCCGCCCTGCGCTCCATCGCTTGGCGCGGTCGCTACTTGGTGGTTGGTTTTGCCTCTGGCCCCATCCCGAACTTGCCGCTCAATCTAGCCCTGCTAAAAGGGGCCTCCATCGTGGGGGTGTTCTGGGGCGACTTTGCCAAGCGCGAGCCTGCCGCCCAAGGCGCCATGATGCGCGAGCTGGCGCAGTGGTACACGCAAGGCAAGATCAAACCCGTCATCGACCAGACCATGCCCATGGCAGAACTCAAAGCGGCCTACGCCCACATGGGGTCACGCAACGTCAAGGGCAAATTGGTGTTGGTGAATTGAATCGGAAAATCGAACCGCCCAAGAAAAAATGCCCACTGATGTGGGCATTTTTTATTTGGGGTGGCTGATGGGGCTCGAACCCACGACAACAGGAATCACAATCCTGGACTCTACCAACTGAGCTACAGCCACCGTAGGGCCTTGATTATAACCAAGGATGATCAGTAAGCTGCGCTCTGAGCCATCTCCAAGAGAGAATTTGAAGGGCGATTGACCTTGATTTGAACCTTAAGCTGCTCTTTGAGCCACTTGTAATAGGCTTGGTTCTCTGCCGATGCCCACCACTTCGCCACCTGCTCACGGTCTTGCTTTTGCAGTTCTTGTGACTGCGCCGGGCGCGGCAGCAGTTTGTTGACTCGGGCCACCACATAACCCTGCGCATCGAGGTCCACGCCAACCCAAGCGGGCAAGGTTGTCGCATCTACGCGCAGCACGGCGTTCAAAACTGCAGCGGGCAGGTTTTTAGACTGGTCACGTGACACCTCTTGGGCGCTCAACAGGGTGGCGGCTGCGGGGTTGGCTTTCCATGTGGCCAGCTTTTGCTCACCTTCTTTTTTAGCCAATTCAGCGGCTTTACTGGCAACCACCCGTGCCTGCACCGCTTGACGCACTTCTGGAAATGGCAAGGTATGCGCTGCTGTGTACTGCGTGATGCGGGCCGCCGCGAGCTGGTTGGGCGCAATCTCTACTGCCTCGCTATTGCGCTTTTTCTCCACCGAATCGGGGCTGAAAACAGCGGCGAGAAATTTGGCATTGATCAGTGCGCCTTTGGCCCCAGGCGTCGGCGTGCGCTTCAAGGCGCTGGCCGTTTGAATGTCCAGCTTGAGCCGCTCCGCTATCTGTTTGAGGCTGTCGGATTGCTCGTACACCCCGTTGGTAAAGGCTTCCGCCGCTTCGGCATATTTGGCGCGGGCCTGCTGATTCTTCAGGTCTTCCTCCAGACTGGCGCGGAGTTCTTCAAAACTTTTTTGCTTGGGCGATTTGACGTCTGTCAGCTGAATGATGTGGTAACCAAAATCAGACTCCACCACCTCACTGATGTCGCCTTTTTTCAATGCAAAGGTCGCGTCTTCAAAGGGCTTAACCATAGAGCCACGCGCGAAGAAATCGAGGTCACCGCCTTTGACTGCGGAGCCCGTGTCTTGTGAATTTTTGCGTGCCACATCGGCAAAACTGGCAGATGCTTTGCGCACCGTTGCCAACAACTCCTGCGCACGGGCTTTGGCCTTGTCGCGTTCAGCGGCTGGCGCCGTTTTGGCGGCAGAAATCAAGATGTGGCTTGCACGGCGCTCTTCTGTGCCGCTCAAGCGAGCCACGTTTTGTTCGTAATAAGACTTCAAGTCTTGTTCATTGAGCGTGATGGATTTGCGCACGGCGTTGAGGTCGAGAACGATGTACTCGATGTTCGCCTGCTCTGCGGCCTGAAACAGGTTCTGATTGGCTTGGTAGTAGGCCTCCAACTCAGCATCGGTCGGCTTGACCTGCACTGCAAAATCAGCGCTGTTAAACCGCGCCAGTTGCATCTCACGGCGCTCGTAAAAAGCATTCAGCGCCATGTCCGAAAGCACGGGCAGGGCAAAACCGGTCTGAAGCACACCAGCCTCTACCTGGCGCTTGCCAATCTCACTGCGCATGCGGGCCTCAAACATCTCGGGCGTCATGCCCTGGCTGCCTACCAGTTGCCGGTACTGCTCCATGTCCAGCGTGCCGTCCGGGCGACGCATGGACGCGATGGCGGGATTGTTTTGCAAGTCACGAGCCAATTTGGCGTCGCTGGTCACCAGGTGAGAGGCCACCGCTGCTTCGCTCAACACACGGTCGCGCACCAGATTCTCCAGCGTGGCATAACGGGCCTGAGGAGAGTCCAGCAATTTGGGATCCAGATTGGGCATGGAGGCGCGCAGGCGATCAACCTCCTGCTTGTGGGCCGCATCCCAATCGGCTTGGGTAATTTCATGGCTACCAACCAGGGCAACGGCCTGGCCTTTCTCGCGAAAACGATTGTAGCCATCGATTCCGAACAGCACGAACGAAGGGATGATCAGCAGGAACAACAGGCCCATCATGATCTTCGTGTGCTTGCGAACGTAATCAAACATGCGAGAACTCTCCAACAAAAAAATAAAAAAGGCGAACACACTGTTCGCCTTTATGGGGGTGGTGGGTGCTGACGGGGTCGAACCGCCGACCTACGCCGTGTAAAGGCGCCGCTCTGCCAACTGAGCTAAGCACCCCACCGATAACTTGTCAATTCAGGGCGTCTTTCAAACCCTTGCCTGGACGAAACTTGGGGACTTTGGCGGCCTTGATTTTAATCGCATCGCC
>JANPNG010000267.1:0-8945 GCA_031427355.1 Hylemonella sp. | reverse complement strand
CGATGACCGTGTCGCCAGGGGCGAATGCGGGAATTTTTTTGCCGAGACGAGCAATTTCTTCTTGCTCAAGGATTTGGATCAGGTTCATAGTTTCCTCACGTGATCATGTTCGCGCCAGTGTCGGGATGACACTCCATGTTTAAAACCTTAAAGTCAACCAAGGTCAAACGGCCGCACAGAGGATCGAAAAGCTTTTGATTATAGCAAGATCGGCTCGGGCTCAGTCCGACTTGGCCAGGAAGGCTTCATCCTGAGCAGTGAGCCGCCCCGCATGCCGAGCCTGCTCGAGGAGTTCCGGGCGCAGCCGTGCGGTGAGTTGCAGGCGCTGCTCGCGCCGCCAGCGCTCAATCTGGGCATGGTGACCCGAGAGCAAGGCCTCGGGCACTTTGCTGCCTTCCCAGTCTTCGGGGCGGGTGTAGTGCGGGCAATCCAGCAGGCCATCCAGCGCCGGGTTAAAGCTGTCGAGTTGATGACTCTCTTGGTCGTTGAGTACGCCAGGCTGCAGACGCGCCACCGCATCCAGCAAAGCCATGGCGGCAATCTCACCGCCTGAGAGCACGAAGTCACCCAGGCTGATCTGCTCGTCCACATGAGCATCGATAAAGCGCTGGTCAATCCCCTCATAGCGACCGCACACCAAAATGGCCCCGGTGCTGCCCGCCCAGCGCTCGACCATGGTGTGGTTGAGGGGCTTACCTAAGGGAGAAAACAAAAGCACCGGCGCGATGTCGGCACGCTGTGCACGCACGTGCTGCAAACAACGGGTCAATGGCTCGGCCATCATGACCATGCCGGGGCCACCGCCAAAGGGACGGTCATCCACGCGGCGGTAGTTGCCCTGCGCAAAATCACGGGGGTTGCTCAAGCGCACGTCCACCTGCCCCGACTCAAACGCGCGCCGGGTAATGCCAGACGTGAGTTGAGGTGCGAAAAGCTCGGGGAACAGGGTTAGAACATCGAAGCGCATGGGGGCAGTCAGTGACTTCGCAGGTGAGAAGGAAAACTCAGTAGTCGGGCTGCCAGTCCACGCGGATCTGGCGGACTGCCAGGTCCACGTCATCGACATAGGCCGCGACGAAGGGGATCATGCGCTCTTGCGGTTTGCCGTCTTGCTCGTAAGCGATGACCAGCACGGTCTGCGGCCCGGTAGAGATCAACTCAGTCACCTGGCCCAGCAACAAGCCTTCACGATTGATGACGTCAAGACCGATCAAATCGACCCAGTAG
This sequence comes from Hylemonella sp., assembly GCA_031427355.1. Lineage (GTDB taxonomy): Bacteria > Pseudomonadota > Gammaproteobacteria > Burkholderiales > Burkholderiaceae_C > CANCDA01. Next base: position 7,718 of record JANPNG010000267.1, on the reverse strand, counting down.
TACTCGTCTTTGTCAGCCGTGGGGAAGCTGGAGCGGGAGATGAAAATGCGCGCGCCGCGCAAGGCCTCGGCTGCATTGCGGTCAATCACCTCACGTGAGGTGGCCACAACGGTGCCTGAGTGAATCTTGGCTTCTTGGATGGCGAGCTTGAGCACGCCAGTAAAGGTTTTTAAACCTTTTTCAGCGGGCAAAAGAAACCAACGCTTGGAGGAAAAGAGGGCCTCGGGATCAGCGCTGTAAGGCAAAACCTTGAACCAGCCCTTGATACCCCAAGCATCTGCAATGCGCCCAACTTCGATGGCATCTGCTGGCAGTCCAGCAGCTTCGAGGTTGGGCATCATAAGAACGCGATCAGGCTGCTTTCTTGGCGGCCTGATTGATCAGGCGCTCCACCGTGGGGGAAGCCTGGGCACCCACACCTCTCCAATACGTCAGGCGATCCTGCGCAATGCGGATGCTTTCTTCGTTGGCTGTGGCGATGGGGTTGTAAAAACCAATACGCTCAATGAAGCGGCCGTCACGACGGTTGCGCTTGTCGGTCACGACAATGTTGAAGAACGGACGGGCTTTAGCGCCGCCACGGGAGAGTCGAATGACGACCATAATTAATCCTTTGGAAACTGATCAAAATGACCAGCCATGAGAGCAAATAACCCAGTGCTTGAGACACGCGACTGGCCACCCGGCCAGCGGCACACTGAATAGCCCGCTAGTGTAGCATTTTCGGGTTGCAGTTCCATTCGCAAACGAGCCGCGCCGATAATCGAACCATGCTGAAAAACAAAACCACCGCCGCCTGGCTCGCTTTACTGGGTGGCCCTTTGGGGCTGCACCGCTTTTATCTGTATGGCATGGGAGACACCATCGGCTGGCTGCTGCCCATCCCCACGGCTCTGGGCTGGTATGGTGTGCAAAGAGCGCAGCAATTAGGTTTGGACGATCAGACCAGTTGGCTGCTGATCCCATTGCTGGGCTTTGCCATCGCAACCGGTGCCTTGATCGCGATTGTGTACGGCCTGATGACGCCAGAGAAATGGAATGCGCGCTTCAATATAAGCGCGGCTTTCGATCACCCCTCTGGCGCAACCCACTGGCTGACCATCGGAGCCATTGTTTGCGCGCTGCTGATCGGCACCACGGCCTTGATGTCGAGCCTGGCCTTCAGTTTTCAGCGCTACTTTGAATACCAAGTGGAGGCCGCAAGGGCCATCAGTCAAACACCCAACCAGCCCTCAAAATAGCTGCAAGCTGACCCAGTAAGCCACGATGGCCACGAACGCGCTGGCCGGGATAGTAAGAATCCAGGCCCAGACGATATTGCCAGCCACCCCCCAGCGCACGGCACTGGCACGGCGAGATGAACCCACGCCAACAATAGCCCCGGTGATGGTGTGCGTGGTGGACACCGGAATGCCCAAGCCGGTCGCAATGAACAGCGTGATGGCCCCGCCGGTCTCGGCACAAAACCCACCCACAGGCTTGAGCTTGGTTATTTTTTGACCCATAGTCTTCACAATGCGCCAGCCACCAAACATGGTACCTGCCCCAATGGCAATGTAGCAACTCACGACAGTCCAAGCCGGAGGCGATGCATCGCCTGCCGCCACATAACCCGTGGCAATCAACATCATCCAGATGATGCCAATCGTTTTTTGCGCATCATTGCCGCCATGACCCAGGCTATAGGCACCGGCCGAGATCAGTTGCAGCCGCCTGAACCATCGATCCACTTTGGAGGGCGTGGATCGCCTGAACGCCCAGGCCACCAGCAACATCATCAAAGAGCCCAACAAGAAACCCAGCAATGGCGACACGAAGATGAAGATGACCGTCTTCAAGATACCGCCAGAGATCAAAGCACCCGCACCGGCCTTGCCAATCACAGCACCCACAATACCGCCAATAAGGGCGTGCGAGGAGCTACTGGGAATGCCATAAAACCAGGTGATGAAGTTCCAGGCAATGGCACCCACCAACGCGCCGAACACCACATGGGTGTCCACAATGCCGGGTTGCACAATACCTTTGCCGACCGTGGCCGCCACACTCAGATGGAAAATAAAGATGGCAACAAAGTTGAAGAAGGCCGCGAATAACACCGCCTGCGCGGGCTTGAGCACGCCGGTAGACACGACAGTAGCAATTGAGTTGGCCGCGTCATGAAACCCGTTCATGAAGTCGAAAGTCAGCGCCAAAAACACCAACATGATCACCACCCACAGGGTGGTTGGTACGTTTTCCATACGTCCGTCCGATCGCTCAGGAGTTTTCGAGGACGATGCCCTCGATCAAATTGGCCACATCCTCGCACTTGTCGGTCACCGTCTCCAGCAACTCATAAATCGCCTTGAGCTTGATCACCTCCCGCACATCGGGCTCGGAGCGGAACAACTTGCTCATGGCCGTGCGCATCACGCGGTCAGCATCGGATTCGAGACGATCAATTTCTTCGCAGGTCTTGAGTGCCGCTTCCGCAGTTTTGGGGTCGGCAATGCTGTCCAACATATAAACCGCATCCTTGACCCGCTCGCAACACTTCACGCTCAGCTCGGTCAAACGAACGATTTCATCCGTCATGTGGCGCACGTCGTACAAGGCCATGGTTTCGGCGGAGTCCTGAATCAGGTCAGCCACATCGTCCATGGTGTTGATGAGTGAATGAATCTGGTCACGATCAATCGGCGTGATGAACGTCTTGTGCAGCGTTTTGTTCACCTCATGCGTGATGCGGTCTGCCGCCTGCTCGGCACTGTCCACATCACGATTGAACTGCTCACGCAGATTGAGGTCAGGGTAATGCGCCACCAACTGAGAAAAGGCATGCGCCGCTTCGACAATCCGATCCGCATGCTGATTGAACATTTCGAAAAAATTTCCGTCACGCGGAATTAGTTTTGCAAACAGCATATGGCTATCCTTGCTTTCAAATTCGTCAATGAAAAACCCCCATTGCACGGAGCAAGGGGGCTATCCCAAACCGGATCAAATTGCATCCGGGTTTCGTGTTGGGGGAGAGCTTAAGCGCTCACCGTCTCCGCCACATCTTTGTACTCCTGAATTTGGTCAAAATTCAGGTATTTGTAAACAGCGGCTCCGCTAGTCGACAGCACACCCATGTCAGCCAGATACTCGGCCTTGCTGGGAATGCGCCCCAGTTTAGAGGCGATAGCCGACAGCTCGGCTGAAGCCAGGTACACATTGGTGTTTTTGCCCAGCCGGTTCGGGAAATTGCGGGTGCTGGTGGACATCACCGTGGCACCTTCTTTCACCTGCGCTTGGTTGCCCATGCAGAGCGAGCAGCCTGGCATTTCCATGCGTGCACCAGCGGCACCAAAGACGCCGTAGTGGCCTTCTTCAGTCAGCTGCTGCGCATCCATCTTGGTCGGGGGGGCCATCCAAAGCTTGACTGGCATGTCCTTCTTGCCCTCAAGCAACTTGCTGGCAGCGCGAAAATGGCCGATATTGGTCATGCACGAGCCGATGAACACCTCGTCAATCTTGGCACCGGCCACGTCGGACAAGGTCTTGGCGTCGTCCGGGTCGTTCGGACAGCAGACGATGGGCTCGATGATCTCGCTCATGTCAATCTCGATCACAGCGGCGTACTCGGCATCGGCGTCGGCTTTCAGCAGATCGGGCTTGGCCAGCCAGGCTTCCATCGCCTTGATGCGGCGGCTAATGGTGCGCGCGTCGGCATAGCCCTGAGCGATCATGTTCTTGAGCAACACGATGTTGGAGTTGATGTATTCGATGATGGGCTCTTTGTTCAACTGCACGGTGCAACCGGCAGCGGAACGTTCAGCCGACGCATCTGACAGCTCAAACGCCTGCTCGACTTTCAAATCAGGCAATCCTTCGATCTCCAGAATGCGGCCGGAGAAGATGTTTTTCTTGCCTTGCTTTTCCACGGTCAGGTGGCCCGCCTTGATGGCGTACAGAGGAATCGAATGCACCAGGTCACGCAGGGTGACGCCGGGCTGCATTTTGCCCTTGAAGCGCACCAACACCGACTCAGGCATGTCCAGCGGCATCACGCCGGTGGCCGCCGCAAAAGCCACTAGGCCAGAGCCTGCGGGGAAGCTGATGCCGATGGGGAAGCGGGTATGGCTATCGCCGCCCGTGCCGACGGTGTCAGGCAGCAGCATGCGGTTGAGCCAGGAGTGGATGATGCCGTCACCAGGCTTGAGCGAGATGCCGCCACGGTTGCTCATGAACTGAGGCAATTCATGGTGCATCTTCACGTCCACCGGATTGGGGTAGGCCGCTGTGTGGCAGAAGGACTGCATGACCAGGTCAGAGCTAAAGCCCAGGCAGGCCAGATCTTTCAACTCATCGCGCGTCATGGTGCCGGTGGTGTCCTGGCTGCCCACGCTGGTCATCTTGGGTTCGCAGTAAGTGCCGGGGCGAACGCCCTTGCCTTCGGGCAGACCGCAGGAGCGACCCACCATTTTTTGCGCCAGGGTGTAGCCCTTGGTGCTAGCAGCCGGGTTGTGCGGCAGGCGGAACAGCGTGCTGGCGGGCAGACCCAGTGCTTCACGCGCCTTGGTGGTCAAGCCGCGACCAATGATGAGGGGGATACGACCGCCCGCCCGCACCTCGTCAAACAGCACTTCATTGCGCACCTGGAACTCGGCAATCACCTTGCCATCCTTGAGCGCCTTGCCGTCGTAAGGGCGAAGTTCCACCACATCGCCCATGGCCATCTGGCTCACGTCCAGCTCAATCGGCAGCGCGCCGGAGTCTTCCATGGTGTTGTAAAAAATCGGAGCAATCTTGCTGCCCAAACACACACCACCGAAGCGCTTGTTGGGCACAAAGGGAATGTCTTCCCCCGTCCACCACAGCACCGAATTGGTGGCCGATTTGCGGCTGGAGCCCGTGCCGACCACGTCACCCACATAAGCCACCAGATGGCCCTTGGCGCGCAGGTCTTCCATGAACTTGACCGGGCCGCGCTTGCCGTCTTCCTCGGGCGTGATGCCGGAGCGGGCATTTTTGTGCATCGCCAAGGCGTGCAAGGGGATGTCGGGGCGGCTCCAGGCGTCGGGGGCTGGGCTCAGGTCGTCGGTATTGATTTCGCCTGCCACTTTGAAGATGCTCAGCGTGATGCTTTGGGGCACTTCGGGGCGGCTGGTGAACCATTCGGCATCGGCCCAGCTTTGCAACACGGCTTTGGCGTGGGCATTGCCCTTGTCGGCCTTTTCCTGCACGTCATGGAACTGGTCAAACATGAGCAGGGTTTTCTTCAGCGCTTGTGCTGCCACAGCGGCCACAGCAGCGTCGTCGAGCAGATCAATCAGGGGCGTCAGGTTGTAGCCACCCAGCATGGTGCCGAGCAGTTCAGTCGCTTTATCGCGGCTGATCAGCGCGCACTTTTCCGTGCCGTGGGCCACGGCGGCCAGATAGCTGGCTTTGACCTTGGCCGCGTCGTCCACGCCTGCGGGCACACGGTAGGTAATCAGCTCCACCAGAAGGGTTTCTTCGCCTTGGGGCGGGTTTTTCAGCAGCTCAATCAACTCACCCGTTTGTTTGGCCGTCAAAGACAGCGGGGGGATGCCCAGGGCGGCGCGCTCGGCAACATGGTCACGGTAGGCTTTCAACATTTCGTATCTCCAGTGAGTCAAAGAATAAAGGTCTTAAGGTTAAGAAAAATCATCAGGTGGCCATTGCAACAGGTGCAGCCACGGGCGCAAACCAGTGCTGCACCTCGTCGGGCAAGTGTTGGCCGGTCTGGTGCGCGCGCTCAATCAGCTGCCAGTAAAGCCGGTAGCTCGCCCGGTCATGCAAATGACCCTTAAAACTGATGGGAGCCCAATCAACTTTAGCGGCAGCAGCTATTATTTTTGTAGCAACTTCCAACTCAACTTCACTCGGCGCAAATGCCGCCAGGATGGGACGGATCTGGCTGGGGTGAATGCTCCACATGCGGGTGTAGCCATACTCGCGGGTTGCGCGCAGGGCGGCAGCCTGCATGGCCACTGTATCGCTGAACTCGGTGACCACGCAGTGCGAGGGCACCTTGCCATGGGCGTGACACGCCGATGCGATCTCCAGCTTGGCACGCACCACCAGCGGGTGGGTGAACTGCCCTTCAGCACCCATACCCGCAGCAGGAATGGCACCGCCATGGGCTGAGACAAAGTCCATCAAGCCGAAGCTGATGGACTGCACACGCGGGTGCGCGGCAATGTCAAATGCCCGGTGCACGGCAGCGGGCGATTCAAGCAGCACCTGCAATGGCAAGTGCGATGCGCCAGCCGCAGCGAGCGCGCGCTCGGCCACCGCCAAATCAGCCACCGACTCCACCTTGGGGATCATGATGTGCGACAGGCGCTGACCGGCCTGGCCTGCAATCTGGGCGATGTCCGCCTCAAACGACGGGTGATCGACGGGGTGCACGCGCACGGCCACGCGTGCACCCGCTTCAGCCCCCAGCACCAGCTCAGTCACCAGCGCTGCGTGTTCAACCTCACCCCCGGCAGGCGCGCCGTCTTCGCAGTCCAGCGTGACGTCGAACACGCAAGCACCGAATTCAGCCGCCATCTCGGCCTGCAATTGCAGGCTCTTGCGCATGCGAGTCTCGACGCCGCTGTAGTGGTCACATACAGGCAAAAGCCCGGCTGCGGCCTGGGCGCCCAGAAGGACTTCGCGTGGATGCCGTGTTTTGGCCCCCACGCTGGTCACTTCGCTGCGCACGTCGTTGCTCATGGCTTACAGCAAGTGCGCCACACCGGCTTGCTCGTCTTGCAATTCTTTCAGTGTCTTGTTGATGCATTCCTGGCTGAACGCGTCGATGGGCAGGCCTTCGACCAGCGTGTATTCGCCGTTGGCACAGGTGACGGGAAAACCAAACATGGTGTCCTTGGGGATGCCGTATTGGCCGTCCGACGCAAAACCCATGGTGACCCATTTGCCATTAGTGCCCAAAGCCCAGTCGCGCATATGGTCGATAGCTGCATTGGCAGCCGATGCAGCAGAAGACAAGCCACGCGCCTCGATAATGGCAGCGCCACGCTTGCCAACAGTGGGCAAGAAGGTGTTGGCATTCCAGTCTTGGTCGTTGATCATGTCCTTAACCGATGCACCGCCGATGGTGGCGAAGCGGTAGTCGGCGTACATGGTGGGTGAGTGGTTGCCCCAAACGCACAATTTTTCAATGTCGGCCACGGCCTTGCCCGTCTTGGCAGCGATCTGGCTGGCAGCGCGGTTATGGTCCAGACGCAGCATGGCTGTGAAGTTGCCGCGCTTGAGATCAGGTGCGCTCTTCATGGCGATATAGGCATTGGTGTTGGCGGGGTTGCCTACCACCAGCACCTTCACGTCGCGGCTGGCCACTGCGTTCAGGGCTTTACCCTGGGCGGTGAAGATCTGACCGTTGATGGCCAACAACTCAGCACGTTCCATGCCCGCTTTGCGGGGCATAGAGCCCACCAGCAAGGCGTAGTCGGTGTCTTTGAAAGCGGTCATGGGGTCGCCATGGGCCTCCATACCCACCAGCAGCGGGAATGCGCAGTCTTCGAGCTCCATCATCACGCCCTTGAGCGCCTTTTGCGGGCCTTCTACAGGCACTTCCAGCAACTGCAAGATGACAGGCTGGTCCTTGCCCAGCATTTCGCCCGAGGCAATGCGGAACAAAAGAGCGTAGCCAATTTGGCCAGCAGCACCAGTAACAGCCACGCGGACGGGTTTTTTAGTCATCTTGAAAACTCCAGAAAGTT
>JANPNG010000266.1:0-7589 GCA_031427355.1 Hylemonella sp. | reverse complement strand
CTGGACGGGCTGATGGCCGCCCGTATTGCCTGGGTCGATGTCATCATGAAAGAGCGGCGCGACATCCTGGCCGTGCAAACCCTGCGCAACTCCACCATGACGGCCAGCTTCATGGCCTCCACCGCCATCCTGCTCATCATTGGCGTGCTGACCCTGAGCGCTCAGAGCGACAAGCTCTCCAGCACCTGGTCTTTGCTCAATGCATCTGGCCCCATCAGCGCGGAGATGTGGCTGCTCAAGCTGCTGGTGATGTTGTTTGACCTGTTGTTTGCCTTCTTCGCGTTTGGCCTGTCCATGCGCCTGTACCACCACATCGGCTACCTGCTCAACGTGCCGCCGTCCATGGGCATTGAGTGCACGCAACCCCAGCGCGTGGCGGCCGAACTCAACCGCGCGGCGATTTACTTTCGCCTGGGCATGCGCTCTTACTTTCTGACCGTGCCGCTGTTGTTTTGGCTCTTCGGGCCGCTGTGGATGATGAGCGCGACTGCGCTGCTGATTTTCTTTCTCTTCCACCTGGACCGGGCACCGCGCACGAACTCTGATTTGATGGGTTGATTGGATCAGCTAGGTCGTTTCGGCGGTGAGAAATTCGTTGTACTGTTGCCGGAGACTACGCTACAGGAAGCCGTGGCTGTGGTCGAACGCATTCGGCCTCGGTTGAGTATGTTGCCGAAGGCTTGCCCTCCATCACAGTCAGCATTAGTGAGAACCCAATCGTTCTGACGATGCCAAATCGACGCATTGCTTGAGTCAAGCGTGCTGACACGCGTGCTAGCGAGCGTTGACAACTTGATCCAGTGTAAGTAATGTCAGCAACTGCCATGACATCTGACCTCGCAACCTTGTCGGTTCCTGCCACGCTCGTAGAGCTTGATGTGAGTCCTGAGACCGGTCTCACGAATGCGGAGGTGGTCACGCGCCGGAGCGAGAACGGCTACAACGAAGTGGCCGAACAAAAATCCCACCCGGTCCTCAAGTTTCTCGGCAAGTTCTGGGGTGTTTCGGCGTGGATGCTCGAACTGATCATGATTTTGTCGGCCATCCTCGGGAAATACTCTGACCTCGCTGTGGTGAGCGCGCTGCTGGTTGTCAATGCAGTTTTGAGCTTCATGCAGGAGCGCCGGGCCGCTGGCGTCGTAGAAACGTTGCGACGACGCTTGCAGGTCAGTGCACGCGTGCTGCGCGAGGCGACTTGGCAGGTCATTCCCGCCCGGGAGCTGGTCCCCGGCGACATCATTCGCGTGCGCCCCGGCGACATCATCCCGGCGGATGTGAAACTCCTCACGGGAGCACTGAGCATTGACCAATCCGCCCTCACCGGTGAGTCGAATGACGCGGACAAGGTGCCCTCTGAAGTGCTCTCGTCGGGTTCGGTGGTGCGCCGGGGTGAAGGCAACGGTGTGGTCATCCTGACTGGGGCCAAGACCTACTTTGGTCGCACCACGGAACTGGTGCAGGAAGCGCGTCCGAAGCTCCACATTGAAGCGGTGGTCGCCAAGGTAGTGCGCTGGCTGTTCGTCATTGTCGGCGCTCTGCTCGGCGTGGTGGTCGTCCTGTCGCTGATTCGCCATGTGCCACTTTTTGAAATGCTTCCGCTCATGCTTGTTCTGTTGATGAGTGCGGTGCCGGTCGCCCTCCCTGTGATGTTCACGGTCAGCATGGCGGTCGGTGCGAAAGAGCTGGCAAAACGCGGCGTGTTGGTTACGCGCCTCAGTGCCACCGAAGATGCGGCGACGATGGATGTGCTTTGCGTGGACAAAACAGGCACGATCACGATGAATCAACTGGCCGTCACCGGCGTGATTCCACTGGCGCATGCGTCAGAATCCGATGTTTTGTTTGCTGCCGCACTCGCGTCGCAAGAGTCCAACCAGGATCCGATCGACCTAGCTTTTCTGGCGGCGGCAAAAGAGCGGAACGTCTTTGACAACACAACTGTAGTCACGCCCATCTCCTTCGCGCCGTTTGATGCAACAAGCCGGCGCACTGAAGCCGTAGTCGAACAGAATGGCCAGCGTCTACGCTTAATGAAAGGGGCCGTGCGGACTGTTGCCCAAGCCTGCGGGCTTCAGTCTCCCGCGATCGAGGCCTTGGAAGCGCGTGTCAGCGAATCGGCAATGAAGGGCTATCGGACGCTGGCGGTGGCGCGTGGCTCCGAGACAGGCACACCCGCATTGCTCGGATTGGTGACCTTGCTTGACCCGCCTCGACCGGACGCTAGGCAACTCATCGCTGAACTTCACAGTCTCGGTATTTCAGTGAAGATGCTCACTGGTGATGCGCTGGCGGTCGCGAGTGAAATCGCGCAAGGAGTAGGTTTACCCAACATTCAGCGTGTGTCCGATTTGAAGACGGTGAGCGATCAGGTCGGCAACGAGGCGGTTGACTTGCTGGCGGGCGCAGATGGTTTCGCAGAGGTCTATCCGGAGGATAAATATATCGTGGTGCAGCACCTACAGGCAGCCGGACATGTGACCGGCATGACGGGCGACGGCGTCAACGATGCGCCCGCGCTCCGCCAAGCCGAAGTAGGCATCGCTGTCAGCACCGCGACCGACGTTGCAAAAGGTGCCGCGAGCGTCGTCCTAACCGAACCCGGGCTGACGAACATCGTGGCATTGGTCGAGCAGGGGCGGACAATTTACCAGCGTATTTTGACGTGGATTATTAACAAGATCAGCCGGACGATCCTGAAGGCAGCCTTCGTGGCTATCGCGTTCGTGGTGACCGGCAAGTTCGTTGTTTCCGCTTTTTCGATGCTGTTGTTGGTCTTCATGACGGACTTCGCGAAGATCGCTCTTGCTACTGACCGCGTTCGACCCTCCAATAAACCGGAGACGTGGAACATCGGGGGCTTCATCACAGTGTCCGTGGTGCTGGGTATCGCAATGGTCGCGGAGGCACTTCTCCTCTTGTGGATAGGCTGGTCGCGTTTTGGTTTGGCGACTAACGATGAGGCCCTCTACACCTTTAGCTTTCTGACGCTACTCTACATGGCCCTGTTTTCCATCGTATCCGCGCGGGAGAGGCGCTGGTTCTGGACAACGATGCCCAGCCAGACCCTCGTGGTGGCCATCGTTGCAGTGGCACTCACAGGTACTGTCCTGACGTTCGTAGGCCTCCCAGGACTCATGCCATTACCCTTGGGGCAGACGTGTGGGATCTTCGCTTATGCGATGGTGTCATGCCTTGCCGTGAACGACACCATAAAAGTAGCAATGATCAAATGGCGTGTTCCTAAAGCAGTGGCTTAACGTTCTGGCGGTGGCGAGAATCCTGACAAAAGCAACGTTTTACCGAGCCGGTGAATTTGGAAGCTGGGATCGTTCTGGCTGTTTGGCCACTTGTTCCTGATCTGCGCGACAACAGTACCTATCTTATTTTTCGTATCACCTGGACTGGGCACCCCGCAAGGACTCGGATTTGATGGGGTAAGACGGCTCATCCGAGCCGAGTGGTGACTACATCACCATCGCCTCAAGTCGAAACCGACTGGCAGCCGCCCGCACCTCTTTCATGAGCCCATGGCCGGGGAGGACTTTGGTCTCAATCGTCACCAGGCCCACTTGTGCCAACTGATCTACATCTCGTTTCACGGCACTTCGATCCCGGTGCAAGCGCTGAGCTACTACCGTGATGGAGCCTGGCTCATTTTTGACACTGCGAAATACGTCAAGCCGACTGGCCGTGAGCAGACGCAGGAGTACGGTCGGATCTTCAAAGCTGACCGTGCGTTCTTCGGGGAGCGGTTTGCCCGCATCGGCCAGCCGCGCCAGTGTTTTGCCACGCTGAAAAAAGCCTTGTTCGTTTCCTGATTTGAGGATGACGGTTTTCATGCTTTGCTCCTGAGTGCTGTCCAATCGGACTCAAACTGATCTTCGATGTCTTCAAAACTGGTGAACTTGACAGGGCTCACGACGCCAAAGTGGTGCCGGTGGTAATAGTCATGATTCTGCCCCCTCTACCAAAAACCTCACACGCCGCACGCCATTCCACTCGTCAGCGTCCAGCCTAAACGCCAGGGTGACTTTGCGCGGGAGTTGCTCGGTGTGGCCGAACCAGATGGCGTCCACGGGCTGGCCCTGGTGTTTGAGCTTCAGAGCTAGGTGTTTTTCACCCACCAAACGCTGGCTGATCACTTCAACCTCTTCGCTGAAAGTGGGCGGCGCAAAGCCTTGGCCCCAGACCTCGCGGTGCAGGGTGTCCACCAGGTCGGCGCGGCGGTACTCGGGGGCCAAGGGGCCGTCGGTGTCCAGCCGACGCGTCAGGGTGGCGGCGTCCAGCCACTCTTGCGCTACGTCGTTCAGACCCTGCTCAAACTCATCAAAGCTGTCTTCATTCACGGTGCAGCCCGCTGCCATGGCATGGCCACCAAAGCGCAGCAATACGCCGGGATGGCGCTTGGCCACCAGGTCCAGCGCGTCGCGCAGGTGAAAGCCGGGGATGGAGCGCCCAGAGCCTTTGAGTTCATGTTCTTTGCCGGGGGCCTGGCTGGCCGCAAAGACGAACGTGGGGCGGTGCAGCTTGTCCTTGATGCGCGATGCCACGATGCCGACCACGCCTTCGTGAAAGTCCGGGTCAAACACGCAGATGGCGGGCGGCGGCTCGTCCCCCTCATCAAACAGCGACTCGGCAATGGCAAAGGCTTGATCCCGCATGTCGCCCTCAATCACGCGGCGCTCTCGGTTGATGCCGTCCAGCGTCTTGGCCAGCTCATCGGCGCGCGCGGCGTCATCGGTCAGCAGGCATTCAATGCCCAGCGTCATGTCGGCCAAGCGACCTGCGGCGTTGATGCGAGGGCCTAGGGCAAAACCGAAATCAAAGGTGGTGGCGACCGTCGCAATGCGACCGGAGGCGGCAAACAGGCTGGCCATGCCCGGTGGCAGCGCGCCGGCCCGCACGCGCTTCAAGCCCTGGGCCACCAGGCGGCGGTTGTTGGCGTCCAGCTTGACGACGTCGGCCACGGTGCCTAGGGCCACCAGGGGCAAGAGTGTGTCGAGCTTGGGCTGATTGGCTGTATCAAACATGCCACGTTGGCGCAACTCTGCCCGCAGCGCCAGCAGCACATAAAACATCACCCCCACCCCGGCGATGGACTTGCTCTCAAACGTGCAGCCGGGCTGGTTGGGGTTGACGATGACCTCGGCGTGCGGCAACTCTGCGCCGGGCAGGTGATGGTCCGTCACCAGCACCTGCAAGCCGAGTGCGCGCGCGGTGGCCACGCCTGCCACACTGGCAATGCCGTTGTCCACGGTGATCAGCACATCGGCCCCACTGTCTTTGACGCGTTGGGATATCGGCGGCGTGAGGCCATAGCCGTCCACCACGCGATCCGGCACGATGTAGCTCACATGGCGTGCGCCCAGCAGGCGTAGGCCGCGAATGGCCACAGCGCAGGCGGTGGCGCCGTCGCAGTCGTAGTCGGCCACGATGCAGAGTTTTTTGTCTTGCGCCATCGCGTCAGCCAGCAGCACGGCGGCTTGGGCTGCGCCCAGTAGCGAGGTGGGTGGCAGCAGGCGTGCCAGGCCGTCGTCCAACTCGTCTTTGCTTTGTACGCCGCGCGCGGCAAACAGGCGCGCCAGCAGCGGGTGCACACCGGCTTGCTCCAGCGCCCAGGCGGCGCGGGGGGGAATGTCTCTTGCTACTATTTTCATAGCTGGTTACGCATGATTTCTATGGGCTTGGGGCCGAAAAGGCTAATAATTTTTTGCCCTAAAGAACGTTTGGCAGCCGTGTAGGTCTGCGCGCTGCGCTCACCGCACAGCGTGAGGGTGGCGCGCTCGGGCGGGCCATTTTGATCGAGCGCGCGCAGCAGATCAGCGCACACCGTTGCATCGAGTTGTGTCCAGGCTTGGCCCCAGGTGAGCCAATCGTGTTGCAAGGCGGCGTGCATGAGTTCCAAGGGAGCGACAAGGGTTGGGGTTAAAGATTTTCCGTTCGCCCTGAGCTTGGCCTGTCCTGAGCTTGCCGAAGGGTCGAAGGGTTCGCCAGGCTTCGACAGACTCAGCCCGAACGGGTGTATTTCTGCTGAAAAACTGGTGGTGATCGGCGCTGTCAACGCTCCGCTGCCGCTAACCCAAAACGAGTTGACCGGATACGCCCCGCGCTCAGTGCGCGCCTCATTCACCGGGTGCGTGTAGAGCAGCATCTGCATCTCGTTTTGCAGGCGGCGCAGAGTGGGCGCAGCAGGCATCCAGGGCTTGATGTCACCCTGGCCCACCACTCGCTCGGGTGATGCGGTGGCCAGCGTGCGAAACACCTCGCCATGGGCCAGCCAGCGTGCGGGGCTCTCATACACCAGGGTGATGCCGTCTTCTTCGAAGTAGGGCTGCATGGCGGCCAGCAGGGCGCGGGATTCAGCCTCGGTAAGTGCCAGCACTTGCGGTGGGTCGAGCGTGATCTGGGCTTGCCCCAGGTTCCAGTAGCAGGGGGTGACAAAGGCCCAGGCTTGCGTGTTGGATTGCGCGTGCGTGGAGGTTCTGGCCTGCCACGCCGCCAGCGGAATCTGCGGACCGATCGGCAGGCCCAAGGCCCGCGCCAGCGCACGCTCGTGCGGCAGGGTGAGGCTGTCCTCGTCGGCTGTGTCCAGCGACATCGGTGACAGCCGAGCCAGCAGTTGCACCAGATGCGGCAACTGCAGCCCGCTTAGCACCTGCTGCGCGGCGGGGTCGCGGGCGACCGCGAAGGGAATCAAAACATGCATGCCGCTATTGTCCGGCTTTATGTTGTTCGGGTTGATGCACGGCCCTTTCATGGACAATCCACTTCATGCAAATCCCCTACGAACTCATTTTGGGCTGGCGCTACACGCGGGCGGGGCGGGCGACGCGGCGCAACGGCTTCATCTCTTTCATCTCGGGCGTGTCCATGCTGGGCATCGCGCTGGGGGTGGCCGCGCTCATCATCGTGCTGAGCGTGATGAACGGTTTTCAAAAAGAGGTGCGCGACCGCATGCTGGGCGTGGTCTCCCACATCGAAATTTTTGCACCCAATGGCATGGCCCTGCCCGACGTGGCCCGCACGCTGGCCGAGGCGCGGGCCAACCCGCAGGTCGTCGGCGCGGCCCCCTTCATCGCCACGCAAGCCTTGCTGGCGCGGGGCGAAGAAATGAAGGGCACCATCGTGCGCGGCATTGACCCCGCGCTGGAGCCCGAAGTCACCGAGCTGGCAGGCACGCTCAAAAACACCGCGTTGACGCGCCTCATTCCTGGTGAATTCGGCGTGGTGCTGGGCAATGAGTTGGCCCGGTCTCTGGGTGTGCGCGAGGGCGACAAGGTCACGCTGGTGGCCCCCAGCGGCCAGGTCACGCCTGCTGGTGTGGTGCCACGCCTCAAGCAGATGACGGTGGTGGGCACGTTTGATTCGGGCCATTACGAGTACGACTCGGCCCTGCTCATGATGCATACCGACGATGCGGCCAAGATCTTCCGCCTCGAAGGTCCCACCGGCATCCGCCTCAAGCTCAAAGACCTGAACCAGGCGCGCGAGGTGGCCACCGAGCTGTCCCGCAGCCTGAGCGGTGACCTGTTGATCCGTGACTGGACGCGGCAAAACCGCAACTGGTTTGCCGCTGTGCAGCTGGAAAA
>JANPNG010000265.1:0-4388 GCA_031427355.1 Hylemonella sp. | reverse complement strand
TGGTTGCAGCCGAGCAGCAGGTTGTTGAGCGACAGGGGGTAACTGTCGGGCACGGTGCGGGCTTTTTCCATCAGGGTGCCCAGTGCGCGGGCTTCAATGGGGGAGAGGGGGCGTAGGGTCATGGGTTTAGGCCTGAGTGGTCTCTGAAATAAAGGTAAATCGTGGCTGCTGAATGCCGTCAATCACCACGTCTTCTTCAAACATGGTGGCGGGGCGCACCCACAGGCCACGCTCGCCGTAGAGCGCGCGGTAAAGGGTCATGGGCTCCAGCGTTTCGCTGTGGCGCACCGTGCCCAGCACCTCGTACATCAGGTTCTTGTAATGGCGGTAAATACCGGGGCGGGTTTCGATCAGGGGCGGGAGGTTTTCGTTGCTCATGGGACAATCGTAGGCTATGCATCCTAAAGCCCTCCTCGACGCCTGCGCTGAGCTCGTCAGACTCACCCTCAAATTCGACCACCCGGCGGACGCCATCGTCTCGCGTTTCTTTCGCGACAACCGTGGCCTGGGGCCGCGCGAGCGTGCCACTTTGGCCGAGACGGTGTACGCGGTGCTGCGCAAAAAACTGCTGTTTGACCACTTCGCGCCCTCGGGCAGCGGTGCCAAAGAGCGGCGCTTGGCTATTTTGGGTTTCTACGGCCCGCGCGATTTTCTGATGAGCGCGCTGACCGACCAGGAAAAAAACTGGCTGACGCAATGCGACCAGGTCAAGGCGGACGACCTGATGGAGCGCCACCGTCACAACCTGCCCGAGTGGCTGGTGAAGCCGCTCAAAGAACAATTGGGGGCTGACTTCTGGCCGCTGGCGAACAGCCTGAACCAAAACGCCGGGCTCGATCTGCGCGTCAATGCGCTGAACGACAAGCGTGCCGATGTGCAAAAGGAGCTGAACAAGGCGGGCATCAAGACCACTCTGACGCCTTATTCGCCCTGGGGACTGCGACTGCAAGACAAGCCCGCCTTGAATAAGATGGATGTTTTCACCCGAGGCGCGATTGAGGTGCAAGACGAGGGCTCGCAACTGCTGGTCATGCTCTTGGATGCCAAACGTGGCGAGATGGTGGTGGACTTTTGCGCCGGTGCCGGTGGCAAGACCTTGGCCATTGGCGCGGCCATGCGCAGCACCGGTCGGCTCTACGCGTTTGACACCTCGGCCCATCGCTTGGATGCGCTCAAGCCTCGGCTGGCGCGCAGCGGCTTGTCCAACGTGCACCCTGCGGCCATTGCCCATGAGCGGGATGAACGCGTCAAGCGCCTGGCGGGCAAGATTGACCGAGTGCTGGTGGATGCGCCTTGCTCTGGACTGGGAACTTTACGGCGTAATCCTGATCTTAAGTGGCGGCAGAGTATGCAGGCGGTGGAAGAGATGGCACTCAAACAGGCGGCCATCTTGCAAAGCGCGGCCCGCCTGCTCAAGCCCGGTGGGCGTTTGGTGTATGCCACGTGCAGCATCTTGCCGCAGGAAAACGAGGCCATTGCCCAGGCCTTCTCGGACGCCAACCCAGACTTCAGCGTCTTGGATACAGGCGAAATTCTGGCTGCCTTGAAGGTCGAGGGCGCGGCCCAGTTGTGCAGCGGCGGGGAGAACGGACAGAAATACCTGCGTTTGTGGCCGTACAAGCATCAAACCGATGGGTTTTTCGCTGCAGTTTGGCAGAAAAAGTGAAATTTTGACTTGAGTTAAAGGTTTTTGCCGCCATATAGTGTGGATATGGCAAGGGTTTTTAAGAAGTGATGGTCAAAACGGACCGAAACCCTTAAAATTCATCGAAGCGGGGTGGCAGTAGCCGCTCTTACTATTATTAAATTCGTTGTGAAGGTCACTAAGTATGTTGTTACCTGACTGGGTGGTGTTGAACGCCGCCATTGACTGGCTGGCTCATGGTGTGTGGGATCTGGCCGCTTGGCAGATCATCCTGATCACCTTGGCGTTGACGCATGTGACCATGATCAGCGTGACGGTCTTCCTGCACCGCCATCAGGCCCATAGGGCGCTGGATTTGCATCCGATTGCCTCCCATTTCTTCCGTCTCTGGCTCTGGCTCACCACCGGTCAAGTCACCAAGGAGTGGGCTGCCATTCACCGCAAGCACCACGCCAAATGCGAGCAAGCCGATGACCCGCACAGCCCACATGTGTATGGCATCAAGAAGGTGCTCACGCAGGGTGCCGAGTTGTACCGTGCTGAGTCGAAAAACAAGGAAACCATGGCCCGGTTTGGTCATGGCACGCCCGATGACTGGATTGAGCGCAATCTCTACACTCGCTTTTCATGGCAAGGCGTGGGTGTGATGATGGTCATCAACCTGACCCTGTTTGGTGCTGCTGGCCTGGCCGTGTGGGCTGTCCAAATGGCCTGGACGCCGATTTTTGCAGCTGGCATTGTCAATGGTGCGGCCCACTTCTGGGGCTACCGCAATTTCGAGGCGCCTGATGCCAGCACCAATATTTCACCCTGGGGCATCATCATTGCTGGTGAAGAGTTGCACAACAACCATCACACCTACCCCACGTCGGCCAAGCTGTCGGTCAAGCCCTATGAGTTCGACATCGGCTGGATGTACATCACCATCATGCAAGCTGTGGGTTTGGCGAAGGTTAAAAAGACACCGCCCAAGCTGGCTTATGGCGACATCAAGCCGGTGGCTGATGAAAAAACGTTGGAAGCTTTGATTGCCAACCGCTATGAAATCATGGCCGGTTATGCCCGTGGTGTTCAGGGTGCCTTGAAGCACGAGTTGGAGGTCCTGAAAGCACGCAGTGCTGATGCGACCGTGATCAAGGCTGCCAACCGCTGGCTGCACCGTGATGCGGATAAAGTGCCCGCAACAGCCGTTCCGCATTTGGAGCAGGCCCGTGCGGCTTCTCCTACCCTGGACAAATTGGTGGTTATGCGTGAAGAGTTGCGTCAGCTCTGGCTCAATACGTCTCACTCACGCGAGCAGTTGTTGGTCGACCTACAGGCGTGGTGCCACCGTGCAGAAGAAAGCGGCATTGCCGCTCTGCGTGAGTTCTCCATGAAGCTGCGGGCGACTCGGGTTTGATTTGCATCTGAGCCTTTGGCTTTTTGAAAAATCCCGCTGAATGCGGGATTTTTTATGTCCATTGGAAATAAGCAGCCAACAAAAAACCCGCATCAAGCGGGTTTTTTGTTGAAGAGAAATACCGAATTACTTCAGCTTGATCTCTTTGTATTCCACGTGCTTGCGAGCTTTGGGATCAAATTTCATGATCAGCATTTTCTCGGGCATGGTTTTCTTGTTCTTGCTGGTGGTGTAGAAGTGACCGGTACCAGCCGTAGATTCCAGCTTGATTTTTTCGCGTCCGCCTTTGGTTGCCATGATTAATTCCTCTTAATTGTTTCAGGCTTGGCCACGTGCGCGCAGATCGGCGAGCACAGAGTCGATACCGTTTTTGTCGATCAAACGCAGACCGGCGTTGGAGATGCGCAAGCGAATCCAACGGTTTTCGGCCTCGACCCAGAAACGGCGGTATTGCAGGTTCGGCAGGAACCGGCGCTTGGTTTTGTTGTTGGCGTGGGAAACATTGTTTCCGACCATGGGGCCTTTGCCCGTGACTTCACATACGCGTGCCATAAGGACACTCCGATACTTTGAACAGCTGGCGTGAACCAGCTTAACCTCGCCAGATACGGGTGGCGGTAACCCGGTTTGCTTGAACCCACGCCCATAAAGGATGCAAGCGAACTCAGCAAAGCCTTGAATTATAGCTCACGCCTGCTCCAGGAAGCGCTGGGCATCCAGCGCCGCCATGCAGCCCGTGCCTGCGCTGGTGATGGCTTGGCGGTACACGTGGTCTTGCACATCGCCCGCCGCAAAAACGCCAGGCACGCTGGTTTGGGTGGCAAAGCCTTTGAGGCCACCCCGGGTCACGATGTAGCCGTTTTCCATTTCCAACTGGCCCTGGAAGATATCGGTATTGGGGGCGTGGCCAATGGCGATGAAGCAGCCTGTGAGCGCCACGTCTTCGGTGCTGCCGTCTTTGGTGCTTTTGATGCGTATACCGGTTACGCCAGTCGCGTCGCCCAACACCTCGTCCAGGGTCTGAAAGGTTTTGAGCACGATCTTGCCCGCCGCTACCTTCTCCATGAGCTTGTCCACCAAAATCGGTTCGGCCTTGAACTTGTCACGGCGATGCACCAAGTACACCTTGCTGGCGATATTGGAGAGGTACAGGGCCTCTTCAACCGCCGTGTTGCCGCCGCCCACGACACAGCAAACCTGGTCGCGGTAGAAGAAGCCATCGCAAGTCGCGCAGCCAGAGACACCCCTACCCATGAAGGCGGTCTCGGAAGGCAGGCCCAAGTATTTGGCAGATGCGCCGGTGGCGATGATGAGTGAGTCGCAGGTGTAGGTGCCGCTGTCGCC
>JANPNG010000264.1:0-12490 GCA_031427355.1 Hylemonella sp. | reverse complement strand
TGGGGGAGTTTGACGTGGCGGCCCTGCACGAGTTCGTAGCCAAAGCCATCCGAGCCAATCACCGCGCCCGGCTGCAACCGGACGCGGTTCGCCAAGGAGCAATAGGAGGCAATCGTCCCCCCCGGGGCAATCCAGCAGCCGGCGCCCACCTTTGCCCCATGGCCCACAAAGACCGAAGCCTGGAGCACACTGCCCGCCCCGATGGCAACGCCGTCCTCGATCACGCACAGCGGACCGATGTGGGCGGTGGCGTCCACATGCGCGGTCGCCGCCACCACCGCGCTCGGATGGACGCCCGCGAGTGGCTTGGGCCAGAGCGACTGCTCGATCCGCGCGCAGAGCTTGGCCAACGCGACGGAGGGATTGTCCACAAAAAGGAAAACCTGGTCCGGCCGGGGCTCGCCGACATAGTCCGGGGGCAACAATACGGCCGTCGCCTGGCAGTCCGGCACCTGGGACTTGTATTTGGTGGTGCCCAGAAAGGACAGGTCGCCCGCGCGGGCCTTCGCCAAGGCGGCGATGTCGTTAATCTTCCGCGTGGTCTTCCCGGTGCTGCGCTGGGCACCAACGATGGCGGCAATCTCGGCGGGGGTGTAAGCGACCGGCATGGACACAAAAAAGCCCTGTTCGGGTGAACAGGGCTTGGCAAGATTTCCTTACGGCTTCTTCGGGGCCGGCGTCGCGCCGACATTAGGCACTTTGAAGGCGGGGACAAAAAACGTCAACTGTAATGGATGTTTGAGGCGGGCCATCGGGATACCGTGCCTTTCATGAAAGAAAAGCACGAATTCAGCGAACGTTTGCGCACCGCCATGAAAGCCCAGCGGGTGGAAATCAGTGGCGCGGTGCTGGAGCGTGAATTCAATTTGCAGTGGTCGGGCACGCCAGTGCGTCGGCAGACTGCGTGGAAGTGGCTCAACGGCGAAGCCATCCCGACGCAAGACAAGTTGCAGGAACTCGCCAAGTGGCTCAAAGTGGAGCCGCATTACCTGCGGTTTGGTGGGCGCGTTTTGAGCAGCTTGCGCGTGCAACAGAAACGCTGGGACGAAGGCGCTGGTTATCAGGAGCGCGAAACGTTCGACGCTTTTTTGCAGTTACCCGCCCCGCAGCGCAAGATTGTGCGCGAGGTGATTTTGGCGTTTGCGAAGGCGAGCCGGGTTGATGCTTCAGGTGTTTGAGAAAACCTGATTTTCAAACTCCACACACAAGCCATTCGGCAACTTCTTCATACAAGCCGCAAACAGTTCCGATTGCAACCACCCCTGCAACCACTGCTGGGTGGCTTGTAATGTTTGCTCTTCGAACCAGTCGGCATCCACTGCGCGAAACTGCCGCACGAAGGGGAAGATGGCCAAGTCGGTGGCGCAGGGTGTGATGCCGCCCAGGTAGGGCTGGGCCGTCAGGCGCTGCTCCAGTGCTTGCAGCAGGCCGGTTGCGGCTTGGTTGCGGTGCACATCTCGCTCGCTGGGCTCAAACTTTTCGGGGTATTTGTAGTGGTCAAGCTGCTGTTTGAAGGGACCGTCGTTGAGCGCGGTCAGGGCTTGGTTGCTCGGTGTCTGCGCCCGGCTCCACCAGCCTGCCGCATCGCACCCCGCCAACGCCCAGCGCATGATGTGCAGGCTTTCCTCCAAAACCGTGCCGTCCGGCAAAACCAAAACCGGCACCGTGCCTTTGGGTGAAGCCGCCAACAGGGCAGCGGGCTTGTCCCGCAAGGTGATTTCATGCGCGTCGAACGCCACACCTGCCTGCATCAGCGCCATGCGCGCACGCATGGCATAGGGGCAGCGGCGGTAGGTGTAGAGCAGGGGGCGGGTCATGGGGGGGGACACAGGGCCTTGGCAGCATAGCGACTGAAATTGCTCGCCATTTTGCAGCTGGCGTGATGGCCCAGCCATCGGTGTCATGATTCAACCCTTGAAAAGGAGATGAATATGCAAATCGACAGCCTGAATCATCTTGAGCTTTTGCGTAAGCTCAACACCTCCGATCTTTTGTACATTACCGGCATCGTCATGGTGGCTTGGCTGCTTGCCACATCGGTTCGGTGGCTGATGCGCTTGTTGGCGGAATCTTTGCCGCCCAAATTCAGGTTGCCTACTTTGCGGGTCATACCGCTGGCACGGCTGACCATTTTCATGACGGCGTTGGTCATGGTGGTGCCTATCGTGATCGAGCCGTCATTGAACAACGTGATTGCTATGTTGGCGGGTGTGAGTTTTGTGATCGCTTTCGTACTCAAGGACTATGCCAGCAGCTTGGTGGCTGGCTTGGTCACGATATTGGAAAACGCTTACCAACCGGGTGATTGGATTGAGATTGATGGGGTTTATGGTGAGGTCAAATTGATCGGTTTGCGAGCCGTTCACATCGTGACTTCCGACGATAACGAGGTCATGATTCCGCACTATCAATTTTGGGCCAAGAAAATATCAAACGCCACCAACGGCAGCCGAAGCCTCATGTGCGTGGCCAACTTTTACTTGAATCCCAACCATGATGGACAAGCGGTCAAGTCCATGCTTGAGCAAATTGTTGAAACAAGTTCTTATCGCGAACCGGATTCAAAAATTTCTGTCCTTGCCGAGGAGCAGCCCTGGGGCACACACTTCAAGGTCAAGGGCTACGTGCATGAAAGCCGGGAGCAGTTCAAATTCACCACCGATCTGACGCTTCGAGGTAAGGATGCGCTTCGTGCGATGAATGTTCAATTCGTACAGGCTGTTCCATCGGTTGCTTTGGGAAAGAAGTGACTGTTGAACAGGGCTGGCCTGTGAGCGCCAGCGTTTCGCCGATGTGGCGGGGCAGGGTGGCGATGAGGTCGCTGGTGGAGAGGATGGCGGACAGGCCCAAAAACCCGGGCAATTTCAGTTGAATGCGGCGTGTGATTTGTTGCGCGGCGTGGGCAACATGCCCTGCGCCGTGCGCACAAACAGGGGGTCGCCGAGCTGCTGACGTAACCTGGCCAGCCAGATGCTGACGGTGGGCTGGCTTTGGCCCAGCGCCTGGGCTGATCGGGTGACGCTGCGGGTGGTGTAGATATGGTCCAGCAGACGCAGCAGTTTGATGTCGAGCAGGGTGGGGTCGTGGTGTGTCATGGCGCACCATTATTTTATGAGGCAATGAACAATATTGCTGTTAAGGCATAGACGCAATGAGAGTCGATTGGCAAAATCCGCCTCTGTCCTTCGAGCTGTTCTTTGAGGAGTCGTGTTTTGAAAATTTGTATCTTGGGCGCGGGCGCCCTGGGCTGTGCCCTCGGCGGTGTGCTGACCGAGGCAGGCCATGAAGTCTGGCTGATCAACCGCAATGCCGCGCAGGTGGAAGCCATGACGCGTCGCGGCCTGATCCTGCGTGATGGTGCGGGTGTGGACCGCACGGTGGCCGTGCACGCCGCCACCACGGCGCAGGGGGTCAGCATGGACTCTGGCGCAGTGGATCTGGTGATCGTGTTGGTCAAGTCTTTTCACACCGCGCAGGCCATGCAGGCGGCCACCTGTTTACTGGGGCCGGACACGGTGGTGATGTCGTTGCAAAACGGCCTCGGGCACGAGGACATCCTGGCCGACATCGTGGGCCGGGAGCGCGTGCTGGCGGGCAAGACCTATGCCGGTGGTTCTCAGTTAGGCCCCGGTCATGTGCTGGTGGGCACCATCGGCAAAGACACCCATATTGGCGAGCTGGACGGCCGCATCACGGCGCGCGTGCAGCGTATTGCTCACACCTTTAACGCGGCAGGCCTGGACACCATCGTCAGCGCCAACATCATGGGCACGATCTGGGACAAGCTGCTGGTCAACGTGGCCACGGGTGCGGTCAGCGGCATTTCGCGCTTGGTCTATGGCGAGCTGTACCAGGTGAGTGAGTTGGAGGCCACGGGCATTGCCGCCGTGGCGGAGGCGATGGCGGTGGCCAAGACCAGTGGCATCACGCTCAGCACCACCGACCCGCGTCAGCCTTGGGTCAAGGCCGGGGCCGGGCTGCCCTATGACTTCAAAACCTCCATGCTGCAAAGTCTGGAAAAAGGCTCGGTCACCGAGATCGATTTCATCAACGGTGCGGTCGTGCGCCAGGGCGAAAAATGCGGCGTACCAACGCCGGTGAATCAGACGCTGGTGGCCTGCATCAAGGGCTTGGAACGCGGTCTGAAAAATTGAACATTCAATCAATAACTCCATGGCTTACACCAGAAAATCCTACGTCGAACACGTCGCCGTGCGTGTCAAAGACATCCAATGGCACATCAACTTCTTTGATGAAGCCCAGGGCATGGACGTGCGCGAAATCGACGGCCCGACCGACGCGCCCCACCAGTACTGGAGCATCGGCGGCATGCAGCTCATGAGCACGCCGGGCTTTGAGGCTCCCCCAAGCAACGACGTGGGCTGGCTGGCGCACCTGGGCATCATGGTGGAAGACCTGGAGCCGGCCATTCCCGAATGTCACAAATTTGGCGTCAAGGTCTTGCCCCAGGGCCGAAACTGGCTGCAGTTGCCCGACGGACTGGCCATCGAATTGATCCAGGCCGCACCCGGCAGCGTGGCGCAGGTGCTGGCTGTCAACCCTCGCGGTTGATCTTTCCCCGTGCTGAATGAATAGAAATCTATCCCATGCCCGCACCCAAAATCAATCCCGTCAACTTCACCACCCCCGAGAAATACTGGGACGACGCCCGCGAGGGCGACGAATGCACCAGCCCCAGCTACACCGTCACCAAGGAGCGCATCCTCGCCTACGCCAACCTCACGGGCGACCACACGCCGGTGCATGTGGACGAGGCCTACGCCAACGCCAGCCACTTCGGCTGCATCGTGGCACACGGCCTGTTTGGTCTGTCCATCGCCGACGGCCTCAAGACCCAAAGCGAGTACTGTTTTTTGCCCGGCATGTCGCTGGGCTGGACCTGGGATTTTTTGCTGCCGATCAAGGTCAACGACGTGCTGCACATCAAATACCGCGTCGGCACGCTGCGCGCCAGCAAGAGCAAACCGGGCTGGGGCATCGTGGTACTGCCTCCGAGTTGATCAACCAGGACGGACAAGTGGTGCAAAAGGGCGAACACCGTCTGATGGTTCTCCGCAAACCAGGAAGCTATTGAGATGCAAAATTTACCGCTCAAGGGCATCCGCGTCATTGACTACAGCCATTTCCTGGCTGGCCCGCACATGTCACGCTGCCTCTCGGCCATGGGGGCCGAGGTCATCAAGGTCGAGCGCCCCGTAGCCGGTGACGTCGGACGCGCCAGTCCGACCATGGTGGGCGGCCAAAGCGGCTACTTCATGCAGCAAAACATGGGCAAGCAGGGCTTGTGCATCAACCTGCGCGACCCGCGTGGTCTGGAGATGATGCACAAGCTGACCGACGGCGCTGATGTGTTCGTCGAGAACTACCGCCCTGGCGCACTCAACAAGCTGGGCCTGGGCTATGAAGAACTTTCAAAGCGCAACCCCAAGCTGGTGTACTGCTCGGTTTCGGCCTACGGCCACACCGGGCCAGACTCCCATAGACCCGGCTTTGGTCTGATCGCCGAAGCCAAGAGCGGTGCCATGTCACTGGTCGGTGTGCCAGGTGAGCCGCCCCCGTTGTTTCGCATGCCGATTGCCGACATGTACGCGGGCATGCACGGCGTGTCGGCGATTTGCGCGGCGCTGTTTGGCCGCACCAGCACGGGCCTGGGGCGGCACATCGACATCGCGCTGTACGACTGCATGATTTCCATGCACGATTTCGCCGCCCAGTCTTACCTGATGAGCGATGGCAAAGAGCTGCCGGTGCAGACGGGACACGACTTGCCGAAAAGCACAGTTTACGGCGTGTTCACCGCGCAAGACGGCTACCTGGTGATTGCCGCCCAGATGACGGACACCTGGATCAGCCTGGCCCGGCTCATTGGCGGCGAAACCTATGCGGCGGACCGCAGCCTGCACGATCAGGCCGGGCGCAACGCGAGCCGTGAAAGCATTCTGGCCAAGGTGCGCGCCTGGACCCTGTCGCGGTCGGTGCAGGACTGCTGTGCCGCGTTGGATGCGGCGGGCGTGCCTGCCGCCCCGGTGCAGACCATAGCCCAAGTGCTGAGCGACCCGCAAACCCTAGCGCGCGGCATGGTGGTGGAGCAAGACCACCCGCTGCTGGGTAAGATCAAGCTGCCCAATCTGCCGTTTCGTTTCTCGGATTGCGACACCTCACCCAGCGGCCCCGCGCCGCTGTTGGGGCAACACAACCGCGACATTGCGGCCAGTATGGGCTATTCAGAAGCCGAGATTGATACCTTCGTCGCTGAAGGTGTTTTGTACGCTGAAGCCTCCGTGAAACAACTAACCCAATAAAGACCATGACCGACCCATACGCCGTGATCGGCAACCCCATTCAACAGAGCAAATCGCCCATCATCCACACCGCGTTCGCCAAGGCAACCCAGCAAGATTTGGAATACACCAAGATCGAAGGCCATGCGTTTGCCTCTGACGTGGACGCCTTTCGTGCCCGTGGTGGGCGCGGCATGAACATCACCGCGCCGTTCAAACTTGACGCCTTTGCCTACGCCACCGAGCGCTCCGAGCGTGCCCAGTTGGCCGGTGCCGCCAACGCCCTGAAGTTTGAGGGCGAGCGCGTGATGGCCGAAAACTTTGACGGCATAGGTCTGGTGCGCGATGTCACGCACAACCTGCGCTGCTCGTTCAAAGGCAAGCGAGTGCTGGTGCTGGGCGCGGGCGGCGCGACGCGCGGAGCACTGCTGCCTTTTCTGGCCGAGCAGCCCGCTGAACTGGTGATTGCCAACCGCAGCGTGGTCAAGGCGCAAGAACTGGTGGCCATAGGCGCGAGCAAGGGCAGGGTGCGGGGCTGCACCTATGCGGAGCTGGAAGGTCAGAACTTCGACCTGGTATTCAACGCCACCTCGGCCAGCCTGAAGGCCGAGCTGCCGCCCGTGCCCGCCTCGGTGTTCACCGGCTGCACGCTGGCTTATGAGCTGGCCTATGGCAAGGGCCTCACGCCTTTTCTTCGCTTGGCGCAAAACGCCGGGGTCAAGCAGGTTGCCGACGGCGTGGGCATGCTGGCCGAGCAGGCTGCCGAGGCCTTTGAGTGGTGGCGCGGCGTGCGGCCTGACACCCGTGCCGTGATTGAGCAGCTCACTGTGCCGCTGGTCTGAGCGCCCCCCCCCATCTATACTTTGCGAATGAACGAACTAGTACATTCGCCGCGCCGCACCAACGACCCGGCCCGCACCATGGCGGAGATCCTGGCGGTGGCAACCACCGAGTTTGCAAACAAGGGCTTGGCGGGCGCACGCATTGATGAGATTGCCGCCGCCACGCGCACCAGCAAGCGCATGATTTACTACTACTTTGCCAACAAAGAGGGCCTGTACATCGCCGTGCTGGAGGACGCTTACCGGCGTATGCGCAGCATCGAGGCCGACTTGCACCTGCAAGACCTGAAGCCCGAGGCTGCGCTACGTCGGCTGGTGGAGTTCACCTTTGACCACCACGCCAACAACCCCGACTACATCCGCCTGGTGATGACCGAGAACATGGAGCGCGGGGCCTACCTGGCGCAGAGCAAAACGATCCAAGAGCTCAACGTGCCCGCCATTCAGGCGATTCGCCATCTCTATGACCGGGGCGTGGCGCAGGGCGTGTTTCGCGCCGGGCTGGACCCGGTGGACATTCATGCCTCTATTTCTGCATTGACGTTTTTCAACGTTTCGAACCAGCACACTTTTGGTCTGATTTTCAAGAACAAACCGCAGTCGCCCAAGATGATTGCAGCACGGCGAAAAAACATCGTTGAGATGGTGGTTCGTTTTGTTCACGCCTAAGTCAGCGAGAAAACTTGATCAGAGCAAGATACGGGTTTTCCCTACTATATAAAACTAACTGGTTCGTACATTATTGCTTGGGCGTTTTTAAGGACATTGCTTCATGCTTCAAAAACTGATTGACCGTTACTGCCAGGCACTGACCGTGCTCATGGCCGCTGCGCTGGCGCTGATGGTGGTGCTGGTCTTTACCAACGTGGGTGACGCCACCGTGAACGAAACCATGGCCGAACTGGCCAAGTTGCGTAAGTAATGAGCAAAACCCGCATCGCTGTCGCCGGTGCTGGCTACATTGGCCAGGCCCACATCGGTGTGGCCCTCAGCAGCGCAACTTGTGCGCTGTCGGCCATTGTTGACCCCTCGCCCGCAGCGGGCGAGGTGGCTGCCAAGGCAGGGGTGCGGCTCTTTAAATCCATTGGCGAATTACTGGCCCAGGACCGCCCCGACGGACTGGTCCTGGCCACGCCCAACCACCTGCACGTCTCGCAGGGCTTGCAGTGCATCGCCGCTAAGCTGCCCATCCTGCTGGAAAAACCCATCGCTACCACCGTGGCTGAAGGCGAGACCTTGCTCAAAGCCGTGCAGGACAGCGGCGCCAAGGTGCTGATTGGTCACCACCGCGCGCACAGCCCCATCATGGCCAAGGCCAAAGAAGTGGTTGACTCCGGCAAGCTCGGCCGACTTGTCGCGGTCATGGGCAGTGCCACCTTCTTGAAGCCCGATCACTATTACGCTGATGCGCCCTGGCGGCGCGAGCTGGGCGGGGGCCCGATCCTGCTCAACATGATCCACGAAGTGCACAACCTGCGCATGCTGTGCGGCGACATCGTGGCGGTGCAGGCCTTTGCCAGCCATGCCACGCGCGGCTTCCCGGTGGAAGACACGGTAGCGATTAATTTGCGCTTTGCCAGTGGCGTTCTGGGCACTTTTTTGCTGTCGGACACAGCCGCCTGTCCGCGCAGTTGGGAGCAGACCTCGCAAGAAAACAAGGCCTACCCCACTTACGATGACGAAGATTGCTACGTCATCACCGGCACCAACGGCGCGCTGTCCGTGCCGACCATGCGCCTGAAAACCTATCCCCGTCCGGAAGACCGTTCGTGGTGGAAAGCGTTCGAAATCGGTGTCGTCGGTATGGTGCGCGACGACCCGATCAAGCACCAGATGGAACACTTCGGTGCGGTGGTGCGCGGCGAAGTTGAGTCCCGGGTCAGCGCGCACGACGGCCTGCTGAACCTGCGCATCACCGAAGCCATTGTTGAGGCGGCCAAAACAGGTCGAGTCGTAGAACTAAGCCCCTAAATCAGTTGGGGACAAAGTCAAATAGTTGTCCCGCAAAGTTTTAATTTTTTATCAGGAGTCCCCATGAAAATCCTCATGCTGCACGGCATCAACCACAACATGTTCGGCAAACGCGATCCGGCCCAATACGGCACGATCACACTGGACGAAATCAACGCCAACCTCGATGCGCTGGGCAAAGCGCTTGGCGTGACGGTGGAGAACTACCAAACGAATGCCGAAGGCGAGATGTGCGAGCGCATTCACAAAGGCTTCTTGGACGGTGTGGACGCCGTGCTCATCAACGCCGGTGCCTGGACGCACTACAGCTACGGCGTGCGCGACGCGCTGGCGATACTGACCTGCCCGATTGTGGAGGTGCACATGTCCAACATCCACGCCCGTGAAGCCTTCCGCCACCACTCGGTGTTCGGCGAAATCGTCACCGGTCAGATTTGCGGTTTTGGTGCAGATAGCTATTTGCTGGCCCTGCGCGCGGGTGTGAATGCTGCAAAGGCCAAAAAATAATGAGTGCACCCGGCGTCATCAACGGCAATACGGAACTCATTGCCCACATCGGCTACCCCACGCACAGCTTCAAGTCGCCGATGATTTACAACCCGTGGTTTGAGTCCATGGGCATCAATGCCATCGTCGTGCCCACGGGCTGCCGCGCGGAGGACTACCCGGCCTTCTTGCGCTCCGTCTTCAAACTCAGCAACATCCGTGGCGCGCTCATCACCATGCCGCACAAGGTCACCACGGTGGGTCTGCTGGATGAGGTTGCGCCCACCGCCGCCATTGCCGGTGCCTGCAACGCCGTGCGCCTTGGGCCCGATGGCCGCTTGCAAGGCGACATGTTTGACGGCGAAGGTTTCGTGCGAGGTGCGTTGCGCAAGGGGCTCAAGCTCAAGGGCGCACGCGCCTTGGTGGTGGGCAGCGGCGGCGTAGGCTCGGCCATCGCCGCGTCGTTGGCCGCAGCCGGTGTTGCCAAGCTCGGACTGTTTGATGTTCATGCTGTTGCCGCTGAGGGCCTGGGCCAACGTCTGCGCCAGCATTACGCCGCGCTCGAAGTGAACACCGGTTCCAACGATCCCGCAGGCTTCGACCTGGTGGTCAACGCCACGCCGCTGGGCATGAACCTAGGCGACCCCATGCCCATGGACGTGAGCCGCTTAAGCCCCAGCACCTTTGTGGGCGAGGTGGTGATGAAGACCGAGACCACCGCCTTCCTGGCCGCCGCCCAGGCCCGTGGCTGCGCCACGCAGGTGGGCACCGACATGCTGTTTGAGCAAATCCCGGCCTACCTGGAGTATTTCGGTTTCCCCAGTACCACGCCCGAGGTATTGCGGGATGTGGCGCGACTGAGCTACTGAGAACTGCGGTGAGGTCTGGTGTGAGTTTGTGAATTTTCCTCTCCCCTAGAATCGGCCTGTACCGCAAGGTGGCAGGCCTTTTTTATTGAGGAAAAAATTCCATGCAGAAGTGTGAAGTTCTGATCGTCGGCGCAGGCCCGGTGGGTTTGACGCTGGCGATTGATTTGGGCAAGCGCGGCATTCATTGCACGCTGATCGAGCAAAAAGACGCCCCGCAGTTTCTGCCCAAGATGGAGCGCGCCAACGCCCGCACCATGGAGATGTACCGCCGCATTGGCCTGGCCGATCCTATTCGGCAGGCGGGCTTGCGGGGCAATTGCCCGATGGATGTTTATGTCGTGCTTAGCCTGAACGAGCCGCCCCTGCTGCGCTTGCGCTACCCCTCCACCGACGAGGCTGCAGCCAATGGCCGTTTGACCAATGACGGCACGGGTTCGCTGGAGCCCTACCAACTCATCTCGCAGTACACCTTGGAGCCGCTGCTTAAACAAATTGCGGAGAGTTTGCCCACGGTCACCGTGCGCTTTGGCACCGAGTTCATCTCTCTGGAACAAGACAATGAAGGCGTGAGCGCCACCGTGAAATCTGGCGGCACCACTGAAACCATCCGCGCCACCTACCTGGTCGGCTGCGACGGCGGCACCAGCCCGGTGCGTAAGCAGCTCGGCATCAAGTTGCGCGGTGAAGGCTCGATGATGGAGTTCCGCCAGGCGCTGTTTCGCTGCGATGAATTGTTCGACAAGCTGCCCCTGGGCAACGGGCCGGGCCGGGGCCGCCACTACCATGTGGCCGATAACAAGGCGAGCTTTCTCATCATGCAGGACTCCACCGTGCACTGGACGCTGCACGCGGTGGTGGACTCTGACGAAGCCATGAAAACGCAGTTTGAAAAAGTCATCGGCTTTCCCGTCAAGTACGAGATGCTGTCGTGCTTCCCCTGGCGGCAAAACCTGCTGCTGGCCGACCGCTACCGCGAGAAGCGCGTGTTCCTAGCCGGGGACGCGGCGCATTTGGTCATCCCCACCGGGGGCCTGGGTATGAACACTGGCGTGGGTGATGCGTTTGACCTGTCGTGGAAGCTGGCCGGCACGCTGCAAGGCTGGGGTGGCGAGAACCTGCTGGGGTCTTACTCGCATGAGCGCAGGCAGGTGGGTGAGCGCAATGTGGGTGCGTCGCGTTACGCGTCGATTGGACGGCGCAAGTGGCGCTCGATGTACCGCGCCAACATCACCGAGAACACGCCCGAGGGCAAGCAAAACCGCGAAACGCTGGCCAGCGTGGCCAATGTGGAGCAGCGCAAGACCAATGAGATGACCGGGGCCGAGATGGGCTACCGCTATGTCGACTCGCCCATCATCATGGACATCCCTGGCGGGCCGGAGCATCTGTTTCGCGAGTACGTGCCCAGCACCTGGCCCGGCGCGCGCCTGCCGCACGTCTGGCTCAACGACGGCAGCGCTTTGCAAGACAAGCTGCCGATAGACCGCTACACGCTGCTCAAGCTGGGCAACACGTCGACAGATTCAACAGCGCTTGAGCAGGCCTTTAGCGCACTGGCTGCGCCCTTGATGGTGCTAGAAGTTCCCGATCAAGTGGCCCGTGACCTCTACAGCTTTGACCTCGTGCTGCTGCGCCCCGACATGCACATCGTGTGGCGCGGCATGCAAGTGCCTGAAGACGCGGCGCAAATTGCAGCGGTGGCCACGGGGCATTGACCATGAATACAGAGCGGGCAATAGAAATAACTCCGTTCAGACTGAGCTTGTCGAAGCCTTGCAAATCCTTCGACAAGCTCAGGACGAACGGCCCTATGAGATTGTTGACATTCATCGCTGTTGTTGGTGTGACGTGCGCATTTGCCCAACCCGCAATCGCCCAAGCCCAGGACTACCCCACACGCCCCATCCAGTTCATCGTGCCCTACACCCCCGGCACCACCGGTGACATGCTGGCCCGCCTGCTGGGCGTGCGCATTTCGCAGCGCTGGAACGTGCCCGTGGTGGTGGAGAACAAGGCCGGT
>JANPNG010000263.1:0-6304 GCA_031427355.1 Hylemonella sp. | reverse complement strand
TCAGGCTTTGGGTTTTGGCGATGAGGGCGAGGTGGTGGTTCATGGTGTCATTCTTTGCGGTCAAAGCCTTGCTCGGCCAGCCAGTCGGCACCGGCTTCTTCGCGGCTGCGATCATCGGTGTCGTCTGCGTCATCGGCAGAGAGGTGCTTGTCGGTGCGGTCTGCGTTGTCGTCGTCAGTGACCTCGTCACCCTCTTCCTCGTTGCTGGCGTGACGGTCGTGCGCATGGTCGGGCTGGCTCTCCATGTACTCCAAAGCGGCAGCCACACACAAAAACCAGTCACCGGCGGCTTGTTTGCGAAGTGTCTTGATGAGCGGGGCTGCCCAAGGGGCGATTTCAAGCGTTTTGACTAGGTCGTCCCACTCGGGCAAGTCTTCGGGCTCTTGGCTCAGCAGTTGCTGCATGGCCTTCGCGGCGTTGAAACGAAACGCCTTGTGCAAAACCACGGCCACCATCTCGGGGCTGAGCTCCAGCATGCTGACTAAAAAATCCAACTCGCCACGGCGTTGTGCGAGCCGCTGGTTCAAGATGTTGAGCCCTTCGGAGTCCGAACGCATGTCGTCAAGTTCTGCCATGTAGGCAGAGCGCAGATTGTGGAAGAAGGGCGATATTTGCATGGGGCTTGGCGGTATTTTGAAGGGGGCTAGATTAAGCGGTTGAAGTAGTCACGCCAGATCTCACGTGCGGTATCAATCGGGCTGTCGAGCAGGTTGCGCTTGCGGTTGTTGTCATAGGCCTCACGCCTGGCGTCATCGCTCAAGATGTCATAAGCCTCTTGCACGAGCTGAAACCGCGCAGCCGCATTCGGTGCGGGGTTGCGGTCTGGGTGGTGAATGGCGGCCAGCTGACGGTACGCCTTCTTGAGTTCAGTCAGCGAAGCAGCAGGGCTGACACCTAAGGCCGCGTAGTGGTCTTTCATGTAAAGCTTTGGTGTGCCTGAATGGGAAAACCCCGCCGTTTTGCAACGACGGGGTCCACTTTGATTTTTGGCTCCTCGACCTGGGCTCGAACCAGGGACCTACGGATTAACAGTCCGGCGCTCTACCAACTGAGCTATCGAGGAACAAGCCTCAAATTATAGCGTTATTTTTTTTGGACTTCGCACCAGCCCGGAAAGTTTCGACGGGAAAGTTGTAGCGCTTATGCGTGCTGGCGCAAAGCATGGATCTGAGCGTTCAAGCTGGCCGCTGCTGCTTCAGGGTGGTCGGCGCCGGTGATGGCGCGCACCACGGCGACAGAGCCAACGCCGCTGGTCATTACTTGCGCCATCTTTTTGCCATCAATACCGCCGATGGCCACCAAGGGGTAGTCGCGCATCAGGCGGGCATAAGCGCGCAGGCGGCCTGTGCCCTGGGGCGCGGTTTGCATGCGTTTGAGTGTGGTGGGGAAGACGGCACCCAGCGCGATATAACTCGGGCTGACACGGTCGGCTCTCAGCATTTCGGAGTAGCCGTGACTGCTCAAACCCAAGCGCAGACCGGCATGGCGAATGGCTGATAAGTCGGCCTCGGCCAGGTCTTCTTGCCCCAGGTGCACACCATAGGCTCCGGCGTCTATGGCGGCGTGCCAGTGGTCGTTGATGAAGAGCAGGGCATCGGTGCCGCGCACGGCTTCGACGGATGCTTTGATCTCCCGCTCGATGGCCTGCGCATCATCCGACTTGAAGCGTAGCTGCACGGTGGGCATGCCCGCGCGCGCCATGCGGCCCACCCAGGCGGCGTCGGGTAGCACGGCATACAAGCCCAGTGCTTTGGGGCAACTGGCAAACGCATCTGCACGCGGCCAGGGGCGGATGCCGAAGTCAGACGGCTCATCGGGCCAACTGGTTGGGTCAAAGTGGCCGGTGCGCTGGCTCATGGCCTGCCAGGCCAAGCCTAGGCATTCGGCATCGATTTCGATAAAGCCCATGGCCAAGCAGGCTTGTTTGGCGGCTCGGTAAATGGCGGCGTCGCTGCTGTAGGTCAGCACGGGGTTGCCGACCACGGGCATGCTGAACACTGCCTGATGGGCGGCGACGATGGCTTGGGCTTGCGCGCCAAGGGGGCTCATGCGTGATGCCAGAAGGGCGTGCCCAGCACCGGTGTGCTGGGCTGGGCGGCGTCTTGTTCGGTCATGGCGCCAGAGCGAAAGGCGTCTCGGCCCGCTTGAGTCGCCGCCGCAAACGCAGCCGCCATGATCACCGGGTCTTGCGCCAGCGCCACGGCGGTGTTGAGCAGCACGCCGTCAAAGCCCCATTCCATCACCTGGCAGGCGTGGGATGGGCGGCCCAGGCCCGCATCCACAATCATGGGCACGTCCAGCCGCTCGCGCAGCACGCGCAGGCCGTAGGGGTTGGTGGGGCCTTTGCCGGTGCCAATGGGCGCGGCCCAGGGCATAACGGCCTGGCAACCCACATCCACCAAGCGGCGGCACAGCACTAGGTCTTCGGTGCAATAGGGCAGCACTTTGAAGCCGTTTTTGATGAGCCAGTCGGCGGCTTCCACCAGGTTCAGGGTGTCGGGCTGCAAGGTGTAGTCGTCGCCAATGAGTTCGAGTTTGATCCAGGGCGTGGCAAACACCTCACGCGCCATCTGGGCGGTGGTGATGACCTCTTGCACGCTGTGGCAACCGGCGGTGTTGGGCAAGACAGGCACTTGGAGTTGGCGCAGCATGTCCCAAAAACGGTTGCCGGTTTCACCTTCACCGCTGTCGTTCGGGTTCGCGGTTTGGCGACGAAGTGATGCCGTCAACATCGCTGGTTGTGCGCACCGCACCGCTGCCTCCAGCACGCTGGGCGAAGGGTAGCGGGCCGTGCCCAGTAGCAAGCGGCTGGAGAAAATTTCGCCGTAGAGGACGAGGGGGTCGGAAGGTGTGCCAGCAGGTGCGGCAGAGGACTGAAGTGACATGCTGCGAGTCTAGCCGCCTGTGACGGGCAAGATGATGTCGATGCGATCCTGCGCGACCAACAAACGCTGGGCGTACTGGGTGTTGGGCACGAACTGCAGGTTCACGGCGGCGGCAAAAGGTGGGCGGGCTTGAACCAAGGCCACCGCATCGGCCAACGTGGCATCTTCGGCCATCTCATGGGAGGTTTTGTTGATGAAAACTTGCATGAACTCAGGCTTGCGTGGACTCAAGGGTTTCAAGGGATTCAAAAGAAAGTGGAAACTGGCGGGCTAGTGCTGAACTCTGCGTGGCCACAAATTCCAGCACCACATCCAGCACGGCAGGCGAGATCATAAAACCATGGCGGTACAGGCCGTTGATTTGCAGCATGCGTGGGCCGATCTGGCGCACGGCGGGCAGGTTGTCAGGCAAGGTGGGGCGGCACTGCGTGGCGATTTCCAGAATGCGCGCTTCCGCAAAACCACTGTGCACCGAGTAGGCGGCGCTGAGCAACTCCAGCGTAGAGCGCACGCTGGGCGGGGATAGGTCTTCGCTCTCAATCTCGGTAGCCCCAATGACAAACACGTGGTCGGGTTTGGGTGCGATATAGAGCGGGTAGCGCGGATGGATGAGGCGGGTGGGGCGGCGCAGGCTCACCTCGGGCGCATGCACCCGAGCGACTTCGCCACGCACACCACGCAGGCCTGCCCATTGCTGGCGTGCGCCCAAGCCCCGGCAATCGAATACCCAGTCGGGTTGGCCCTGAGTGCCGGGATTGAAGTCTTCGATGGCGCGTGGGCTGTTCCAGTACAAACGTACAGAACCCTGCAACTCCAGTTCGTGCAACAGGGCGGTCAGCAGTTGCCGGTTGTCCAACTGGCCTTCACCCGGCAGGTACAGGCCTTGGGCGAAACGCGTGCCCAGGCTGGGTTCGAGTTGGGCGACTGCTGCTGCGTCCAATGACTGCGCTTGACCGAGTGCGGGGATTTTTTCAGAAGTAGCTTGGAGCTGACGGCTAAAGCGTGAGGCCTCGGCCGCATCTTGCCGGTGCCAAAGAATCAGCGTGCCTTCTTGCTGGAAAAACACGGGTGTCGAGAGTTGTGCCAGCAGTGTAGGCCAGCGACTCAAGGCGTAATGCCCCATTTTCACGACACTGGCTTCGGTGATGGCCGATTCCGCCAGCGGGGCCAGCATTGCGGCGGCTACGCGGGCGGCTGAGCCTTGCGCGTCCGGGCCGCCCGCGTCGTACAGGTCAACGCTGTGTCCGCTACGAGCCAATTGCCAGGCCAGCAAGCGGCCCATCAGACCCGCACCCAAGACGACACAGGTGCTGCTCATGCCCATGCCTCATAATTTTCACCATGAACCCCATTACCGACGCTAAAGAGACCGACCTGCATCTGACGCATTACCCCCGGATTTTGTCCATCGCGGGCTCCGATAGTGGTGGTGGCGCGGGTATTCAGGCCGATCTCAAAACCTTCTCGGCCCTGGGCTGCTTTGGCATGACGGCCATTACCGCCATCACGGCGCAAAACACGGTGGGTGTGCGTGCCATTCACGGTGTGCCCTCCGAGGTGCTGAAGGCGCAGATTCAGGCGGTGGTGGAAGACATCGGCGTGGATGCCGTGAAGATTGGCATGCTGCATTCGATAGAGGCGATTCAGGTCGTGGCTTGGGCCATTCGCCATTACCGCTTGCCCAATGTGGTGCTGGATCCAGTGATGGTCGCCACCAGTGGTGACCCGTTGATGGCGCGGGACGCGGTGCAGGTGTTGGTCGATGAACTTTTCGCTCTGGCCACCGTCATCACCCCGAATCTGGACGAAGCCGAGTTGCTGCTCAAGCGGAAGATCACAGGCATCGAAGCCCTGGAAGCGGCGGCAGATGAACTTTTGGCACTGGGTGCCCAAGCCGTGCTGCTCAAAGGCGGGCATCTGCAAGGCAATGAAGTGGTGGATGTGCTGGTGCAACCCGGGCAAGCCACTCTGCGGCTGGCGTCGCAGCGCATTGAGAGCCGCAACGTGCACGGCACAGGTTGCACCCTGTCCTCGGCCATCGCGGCCCACTTGGCGCTGGGGTTGGATTTGACACAGGCCGTGACGCAGGCACGCAGCTTTGTGCTGGGTGCGATTGCCGCCGGTGCGGGTGTTCATACGGGTCAGGGTCATGGGCCATTGAACCACGGCTATGCGCCAAGGCCCATGCAGACACTTCTCTAGTCGAAGACTGGCGATTCCACGCCCAGAACCTTGTGCAATTTCGGGCTGGTGGTGGTGTATTGCAGAAAGACTTTCTTCTCGGGGAAGATGATGGACACGGCCCCAAAAGCGGCCAGCGCGCATTCATGGAAGCCCGAGAGAATGAGTTTTTTCTTGCCCGGATAGGTGTTGATGTCACCCACGGCAAAAATGCCCGGCACATTGGTGGAGAACTTTTCGGTGTCCACCTTGAGTTGCTTGCGCTCAATCTCCAAACCCCAATGGGCGATGGGCCCGAGCTTGGGCGACAGGCCAAAAAACACCAGCAGCACGTCCATCGGCACCACACGGGTCACGCCATCCGCACCGGTAACTTTCGCGCCGGTGAGTTTGCCGTCTTTTTCCTCGTAGCCGGTGATCTGACCGACGATGAGCTGCATCTCATAGTCTTCGCACAACTGGCGCATCTTGGCCACGCTGGCAGGCGCGGCCTTGAAGCCATCGCGGCGGTGGATCAGGATGACGCTTTCGGCCTTGTTAGGGCCATCGTTGACGAAGTTCAGTGCCCAGTCCAA
Organism: Hylemonella sp.; assembly: GCA_031427355.1. Lineage (GTDB taxonomy): Bacteria > Pseudomonadota > Gammaproteobacteria > Burkholderiales > Burkholderiaceae_C > CANCDA01. The sequence goes on along the minus strand of JANPNG010000263.1, from coordinate 663 downwards.
CGCAGAGTCACCCCCCCCAGCAATGATGAGGTTCTTGCCTGCAAAGTCAGCCGGGTTCTTGACCCGGTAAAACATCTGCGAGCCATCAAACTTGTCCAAGCCTTCCACCTTGAGCGTGCGCGGCTGAAAAGCCCCCACACCTGCAGCGATGAAGATGGTTTTGGTGAGGAACTGCGTGCCTTTGGAGGTCTCGATGAAGAAACGCCCGTCGTCTTGCTTTTGTACCGTGGTGACCTCTTGCCCCAGGTGAAAAGTCGCGCCAAAGGGCTCGATTTGCTTGAGCAAGGCGTCGGTGAGTTCCTGCCCGGTGCACACCGGGATGGCGGGGATGTCGTAGATCGGCTTATCGGGGTACAGCTCCACCGGCTGGCCACCGGGGTAGGCCAGTGAATCGATGACGTGGGCCTTGATCTCCAGCAGGCCAAGCTCGAACACCTGGAACAAGCCCACGGGGCCTGCGCCCACGATGACGGCGTCAGTTTCGATCGGGCCTTCATGGGCCATGGCGGTGTGGATCACTTCTTGATTGATTTTTGATTCCATGAGACTTTCAGCGCAGCAATTCGGACAATTTTCCGGTTTTGTCTTTCCACTCGTCTGCGTCCGGCAGGGGCGTGGTGCGTTTGGTGATGCTCTTCCAGCCCGGCAACTGCGCCAGATCCG
>JANPNG010000262.1:0-1864 GCA_031427355.1 Hylemonella sp. | reverse complement strand
TGCCTGATTTTTCAACCAGAGCGCGAATGTCGGCATCGGCCTGAGCGTAGGCAGCACCTTTGCCCAACAAGATCAAGGGGCGCTTGGCACCTTTGAGCAAGTCCAGTGCACGCTGCACGGAATCAGGCGCGGGGAGTTGGCGCGGGGCTGCATCCACCACCTTGATCAAGGACTGCTTGCCGGCCTCGGCCGTCATGGTCTGCGAGAACAACTTGGCTGGCAGATCCAGGTAAACACCGCCGGGACGACCCGATACGGCGGAACGAATAGCGCGTGCAATGCCCACGCCGATGTCTTGTGCGTGCAGCACGCGGAAAGCGGCCTTGCACAAGGGCTTGGCGATGGCCAACTGGTCCATCTCTTCGTAGTCACCCTGCTGCAAATCGACGATCTCGCGCTCGCTGGAGCCGCTGATCAGGATCATGGGGAAGCAGTTGGTGGTGGCGTTGGTCAGCGCGGTCAGGCCGTTCAGGAAGCCGGGTGCGGACACAGTCAAGGCAATGCCGGGCTTTTGTGTCAAGAAACCCGCAGCCGCAGCGGCGTTGCCGGCGTGCTGCTCGTGGCGGAAGGAGATGACGCGCATACCTTCGGCCTGCATTTTGCGGGTGAGGTCGGTGATGGGAATGCCGGGCACGCCGAAGATCGTGTCGATACCGTTGAGTTTGAGCGCATCGATGACCAACTGAAAGCCATCGGTCATTTCTGGGGTTTGAGTTTCGTTTGTCATAGTGGTTAGTAGTTCAAAAAAATCGTTCACCAAAATCAAGGCCCTTGACGGTGGATCACACCATCCCGTTCGTGCTCGTGGTCGGCCTCATTGCAGCGTCGCGGTATGATAGAAGTTGATTTGGGTTACACCATTGACCCGGGTCAACTTTCACCGCATTTCAATCACGCAGACCGGGTAAGTTTGTGTCTTGCCCCAACCTAGTCGAGCTCTACGCCTCCATGTCGTCTGTTGAATCCCATCCCGATAAGAACATTATTCGCGTTCAGCTCCGGCAGAACGTGGTTCTCAAAGCCATGGACGAGGCGGCTCACCTTGAGCTGGAATCTTTGTTAACGGTGGGCGAGTACAGCAAGGGCGACCATCTTTTGCACCAGGGCGTGCATGAGATGGAGCAGTACTTTGTGCTGGACGGTATTCTCAAACGGGTCGTGGCCAACCAGCAAGCCAAGGAGATGATCCTGCGCTTTGCCGATGAGCGCGATATGGAAACCAGCTATGCGGCTTGGTGCCTGAAAACGCCAACGCCGTACAGCATCGTGTCCGTGACCAAAGCGCGTGTGGCAAAGTTGACCATGCCGCAATGGATCGCGTTCATGGATCGCCACCCTGAGGTGAAACAGCCCTTTGAGTACTTTGTGATGAATCTGATGAGCGAGATCATGGCGCACACCATCACGCTGCACTTGCTGGACGCATCGGGGCGCGTGCACCGGTTCATGCGCAAACACCCTGAGTTGTTTGATCGCATTCCCAAGAAGGAATTGGCTTCTTATCTAAACTTGTCAGCAGAGACGCTGAGTCGTTTGAAGCAGCGCGGAAAGATTTAAAAACTGAATGAATGCGTCCGTAAAAAAGCCTGCTTAAAGCAGGCTTTTTATTGTGCCGGTCATCCCCGCGAAGGCGGGAATGACGCGGGGATGATTTGACTCAATCCACCGGGCGATCTGCCGCAAATTCATCGACCTTAGGCGGGCGGATGAAGTTGAGTAGCCGTGAAATCAGCGGCCACAGCAAGAGGATCAGTGCCAGTGTGGTGATGGTGCCGACCAGCCCGTTGGAGAACATGATGGACATCTCACCCTGAGACACCAGCATGGCTTGGCGGAAGGAGTCTTCGGCCTTGTCACCCAAAAC
>JANPNG010000261.1:0-1629 GCA_031427355.1 Hylemonella sp. | reverse complement strand
CCCCAGCGTGGCCAGCCATGAAGCGGCGATATTGCTGATCCTGGAAGCCATCTCCAACGCGGGCTACACCGCCGGTGAGCAAATCGCCCTGGGCCTGGACTGCGCCGCCAGCGAGTTTTACAAAGACGGCAAGTACGTTTTTGAGTGGTGAAGGTCTGAGCTTGACGGCCAATGAGTGGACCGACATCTTGGCCACCTGGTGCGACAAATACCCCATCATCAGCATCGAAGACGGCATGCACGAAGGCGACTGGGACGGCTGGAAGATTTTGACTGAGCGCCTTGGCGACAAGGTGCAATTGGTGGGCGACGTCCTGTTCGTCACCAATACCAAAATCTTGAAGGAAGGCATCGACAAGCGCATCGCCAACTCGATCCTGATCAAGATCAACCAGATCGGCACGCTGACCGAGACCTTTGCCGCCATCGAGATGGCCAAGTGCGCGGGCTATACAGCTGTAATTTCACACCGATCCGGCGAGACCGAAGACTCCACCATTGCCGACATTGCGGTCGGCACCAACGCGGGCCAGATCAAGACCGGCTCCATGAGCCGCTCTGACCGCATGGCCAAGTACAACCAGTTGTTGCGCATCGAAGAAGACTTGGGTGAAGTCGCCATCTACCCGGGTCGTTCAGCCTTCTACAACCTGCGTTAAAGACACCTATCGCCCATGGGTCATCGCATTGTCCCGGCCGCACTGATTGCATTGCTCGTGATCTTTCACGCGCAACTGTGGTTTGGCCGGGGCAGCGTGCCCAGCGTGACGAAAATGGCCGACGAACTCGCGGCTCAAAAACAAAGAAACACCCAAGCCCAGTTGGCCAATGACCGTCTGGCCGCCGAGGTGCGCGACCTCAAAGAAGGCCTGGACATGGTGGAAGAAAAAGCCAGAGGCGAGTTGGGCATGGTCAAGCCCAACGAGATTTACGTGCAGATCACTAAAAAATAATGGGGGTCAGATTCCAATTAATCTCAACTACTGAACCGCTTCACTCGTAGGCGGCTGCTCCCCTAGTGTTTTAAAAATTTGCGCCGCATCAATGGCATCAAAGCGGTATTGCGCCCCGCAAAATTCGCAGTCCACCGAGATAGCGCCGATCTCGGCAATGATGTCTTTGGCTTCGGGTTCACCCAGTTTCTGAATCATGCGGCTCACGCGTTCATGGCTGCAGGTGCAGGCAAAACGCGGTGCGGCATCACCCACCAGGGGCTCGAAGCGCTGGAGCTTTTCTTCCCAGAACAGGCGTCGCAAAATAGTCTCCACGTCCAGCGTCAGCAGCTCTTCGCGTTTAAGACTAGAGACCAGCACGGCGATGCGGTTGTAGTGCTCGTTCAGTTCTTCAGCGCTGTGCGTGTCCTGCCCGGCCAGATTGCCCTTGCCTTCGAGCGGAAGGCGCTGGATCAACAAACCCGCTGCGACTTGATCATTGGCTGCGAGCACCAGTGTCGTCTCCAACTGCTCGCTCAAGCGCATGTAGTTTTGTAGCACCTCACTTAAGCGAGTTAGGGGCTGATCATCGGCATCGCTGAGCGGCACCACGCCTTGGTAGGGCTGCTGGCCAGGCATGGGGTTATGGGGATCTAGGGTGATGGCACAGCGTCCTAGGCCTTGCGCGTTGACCATC
>JANPNG010000260.1:0-2112 GCA_031427355.1 Hylemonella sp. | reverse complement strand
CTTGGGCGATGGCGGCTTCGGCCACGGTGTAGTCAAAGCTGCCGCCGCCGTGGCCGACGTCGAACAACACGCCGCGCTGCTTGGCCGCCAGCGCGGCCGGTAGCAGCTTGCCCTGCTGCACGAGGTTGGTGCCCTCGCCGTTGTCATTCGGGGCACCCGAGTAGCAATGTGTGAGCACATCGCCGGGGCGCATGGTGTCGAGGATCTGATTCATCAGGGCCGTGCTTTCGACACCGCCCATATGCACCATCACGCGCATCGGTTTGCCCGACAGCTCGCAGGCGAGGATGGCGCGTTTGAGCGGCTCGATGCCGTGGCGCGCGATGACGTTTTGCGACATGCGCACCTTAACGCCGATCACAATGTCGGCGTTCTCGGCCAGCACCCGTGCAGCAGCGTCTGGCTGCGCGTAGCTGAGGTTGAACAACTCGGGCACGGGGAAGCCCGCCAAACCAATGTTGGCGATGTGGACGAAGGCAAACAGGCGCGTGCGCGTCTGCGCCACGATGTGGCGGCGAAACACGGCGAAGTTGTTGGCCCCTGCATCACCGGCAGAGATGGTGGTCGTTGTGCCCTGGAATTGGACCAGCTCGTCTGCGGGCAAGCCGATGGCCGAGCCGTAGGGGAATACGTGGGCGTGCAGATCAATCAGGCCCGGCACCACGGTGCGCCCCGTCACATTGAGCACGCGTTGCGCACGGGCGAGCGGAATGTCAGCCTCCAGCGATTCGATCAGGCCATGACGTATGCCGATGTCGCGCCGCGCGCGCAGCCCCTGGCTCGGGTCGATCACCTCACCACCCTTGATGAGCAGATCAAACTTGTCATTCGGCCCCATGGCGGCGTGGGCGGACAAGGGCAAACTGCCCGAAGCCAAAACAGCACTTAGGCCTTGAATGAAACGGCGGCGGTTGTCGAATGTCATGGTGTTTTTCCCTTTTGCGTGATTGATCTTGCTCGCCGAGGATATGCCTCAGGGTTGGAAAGGGCATCATCGATTACCCCTACTTTTAAGTCTCAGCGCATGGGATGAGCTCACCCCATGCTGCGGCGCTATGCTTGCCGGGTGACCGTGTCGCCCCCTACCCCTTCCTCGCCCATCCGCCGCATCGCCCACTTGGATATGGACGCGTTTTACGCGTCGGTGGAGTTGCTGCGCTACCCGCAGCTCAAGGGGCTGCCGGTGGTGATTGGGGGTGGGCGGCGGCGGGAGGATGATTTGCTGGCGCGGCTTCGACAGGCTCAGCCCGAACGGGAGTGGACGCCTGCGCATCTGCATGAGATTCCGGTGTCGGTGTTTCCGCTGCTCAAAGACTACACCGGGCGTGGCGTTATCACCACCGCCACCTACGCGGCGCGGCAGTTTGGCATTGGGTCGGCTATGGGGTTGATGAAGGCGGCCAAGTTGTGTCCGCAGGCGATTTTGTTGCCGGTGGATTTCCCGGAGATTCGCAAGTACTCGCAGCAGTTCAAAAGCATCGTCACCGAGATTGCGCCGCTGATGGAAGACCGGGGCGTGGACGAGGTGTACATCGACTTCACCGATGTGCCCGGTGGCCAGCGCCAGGGTGGGCGCAGCCTAGCGCGGCTGATTCAGAAGACGATTTTGGACGCCACGGGCTTGACCTGCTCCATCGGCGTGGCGCCCAACAAGCTCATCGCCAAGATGGCCAGCGAGTTCAACAAGCCCAAGGGCATCTCGGTGGTGTTTGAAGAAGATTTGCAAACCCAAATCTGGCCGCTGGCCTGCCGCAAAATCAACGGCATTGGCCCCAAGGCCGACGCCAAGTTGCAAAGCCTGGGTGTGGTCACCATCGGCCAGCTCGCGGCCCAAGAGTTGCCCTGGTTGATAGAACACTTCGGCAAGAAGACTGGCGGGTGGATGCATGACGCGGCGCACGGGCGGGATGACCGCCCGCTGGTGATGGACAGCGAGCCCGTGTCCATGAGCCGCGAGACCACGTTTGAACGTGACCTGCACGCGGTGCGTGACAAGGCCGAGCTGGGCGCCGTGTTCACGCGGCTGTGCGAGCAGGTGGCGGCGGACTTGCAGCGCAAGGGCTACGTGGGCAAGACGATTGGCATCAAGCTGCGCTATGACAACTTCAAAAC
>JANPNG010000259.1:0-4795 GCA_031427355.1 Hylemonella sp. | reverse complement strand
GAGGTGGGGCGGCTAGAGGCTGAAATCCGCTTTGTGGTGGAGGGCCGCCAGCGCGTGGAGCAGCGCCTAGTGACCCTGGCCGAGCAGACCGCGCAGTGGGCCACCCGCCATGAAGATGCCCGCGCTGAGCTAGAGCGCTTGGCCGAGCTGGCCTTGGTGGGCGAAGAGCAAACCGAGCTGCTGGCCGCTCAACTGGAAGAGCAGGCGCAGTTCCTCCCCGACATGGAAGACGCGCTGCGTTTGGCCCAGGTCAAAGCCAACGAGCAGCGCACCAGCGTGACGCAGGTGCAGCAGCAAATCCAGGTGTTGGCGGCCGAGCAACGCGGCATTGAAGAGCAATCGCGCCAGTCTGAGGTGCGGCGCGAGCGCCTGAGCGCCGATAAAAATACCCTGGCCGCGCCAGACGAAGCCCGTCTGCAAAATTTGCAAGAACAGTTGGACGAGGCACAAGAGTCTGCCAGCGTGCTGGAGGCGCGCTTGCACGAGCTGCAAGACAGCGTGCCCCAACTGGACGAGGCGCGGCGCACGCAGCAGCAACTGGCCAACACCGAGTCCGCCCTCAAGGCCGAGTTGTCGGCCCGGCTAGAGGCGCTTAAAGCGCTGCAAGAGAAGGTGAAGACCGACGGCAAGCTGCAACCCTGGTTGGCCAAGCATGGCCTGGCCGATTTGCAGGGCCTGTGGACCAAGGTGCACATTGAGTTGGGTTGGGAAAACGCGCTAGAGGCCGCCCTGCGTGAGCGCATGGGCGCGCTGGAGGTGAGCCGGCTGGAGATGGTGCGCGGCTTCCTGGGTGTGGGCGGGATTGATGCGCCGCCCGCCAAGCTGGCGTTTTACAGCCCGCCCTCTGCCAGCCTGCCAGAGGGCAGTGCGGCCTTGCCTCGGCTCTCAGACCTGCTGCGCGTGATCGATGCGGGCCTGCGGGCCGTGCTGGTGGATTGGTTGCAGGGTTGTTTCGTCGCGCAAAGCTTTGAAGAAGCGCTGAGCCTGCGCAGCCAGCTCCAGCCTGGTCAGACCTTGTTTGTAAAAAATGGCCACACGGTGAGCGCGCATAGCGTGAGCTTTTACGCGCCTGATTCAGAGCAAGCCGGTTTGCTGGCGCGTGCGCAGGAAATCGAAAACCTTGAGAAACAGTTGCGCGCGCAAACCCTCATCAGCGAAGAGTCGCGCACGGCCCTGGTGCGGGCCGAATCGGCCTACGCCGATGCATCGCAACGGCTGGTGCAGGCCCGCCGCGAAGCGACCGAGAGCCAGACCCGCGCCCACGCGCTACAGGTGGAAACGCTGCGACTCACGCAATTGGCCGAGCAAGCCCGTGCCCGCAGCGCCCAGTTGGCCGGTGACCTGGCCGAGGTGGACGCCCAACTGGAAGACCTGCAAGAGCGCCGCGTCGCCGCCGAAGGCCGCTTCGAATCGCTGGACATGGCTTTGGCCGATAGCCAGGAGCGCCATGCGCAACTGGATGAGCGTGTGCTGGAGGCCGAGCGCAAACTGGCCGCCTCCCGAGAGCAGCAGCGCAGCCTGGAGCGCCAAGCGCAAGAGGCGACCTTCTCCCTGCGCACGCTGGACGCCCGCAAGGCCGAACTCGCCCGCACCATGGACACGGCCACGCAGCAGACTGCCAGCGTGGCCGCAGAAGCGCAGCGCGCCCGCGATGAACTCACCCGCCTGAACGACGCCGCAGCCCAGGCGGGTTTGCAAAACGCACTCGCCCTCAAGCTGGAGCGCGAGCAAAACCTCTCCGCCCGCCGCAGCGAATACGACGACCTGACCACCAAGCTGCGCGCCAGTGATGAGCGCCGTTTGCAGCTGGACCGCGAGCAGGAGCCGCTGCGTCAACGCATCACCGATGTTCAACTCAAGGCGCAGGCCGCACGCTTGGGTTTTGAGCAGTACAGCCAGTTGCTGGAGGACGCCAAAGCCGATCTGGCCGCACTGGCCCTGTCGATTGAAACCGGCGCGGTGCGTCTGACCGGTTTGCAGAATGAAATCGACCGCCTGAACCGCGAGATTGCCGCCCTGGGTGCGGTGAATCTGGCCGCGCTGGATGAGCTGACCGCAACCCGTGAGCGCAAGCAGTTCCTCGACGCGCAGACGGCCGACTTGGTGGAGGCCATGACCACGTTGGAAGACGCCATCCGCAAGATCGACGGCGAAACCCGTGAGCTGCTCAGCGGCACGTTCAACGCTGTCAACGAACACTTTGGCAAGATGTTCCCTGAGTTGTTTGGCGGTGGCCAGGCCAAACTGATGATGACGGGCGACGAGATTTTGGACTCGGGCGTGCAGGTCATGGCGCAACCGCCGGGCAAGAAAAATCAGACGATTCATCTGCTGTCAGGCGGTGAAAAAGCACTGACGGCCATCGCGCTGGTGTTTGCGATTTTCCAACTCAACCCGGCCCCGTTTTGCTTGCTCGACGAGGTGGATGCGCCGCTGGACGACGCCAACACCGAGCGCTACGCCAAGTTGGTGTCGAGCATGAGCCGTGGCACCCAGTTCCTGTTCATCAGTCACAACAAAATCGCCATGGAAATGGCCGAGCAGTTGATTGGCGTGACCATGCAGGAGCAAGGCGTTTCGCGCATCGTGGTGGTGGACATGGAGTCGGCAGTGTCGCTGGCAGAAACCTCATGAATATGGCCCCCACAGTCGCCCATTGCATGTGGCTTCTTGCCCCCCGAGGGGGCTCATTTTTACTTGGGACGGCCCGGCGTAAAAACCCATGAGCACACTCCAAATCAGTCTGGCCGTTGCGGGTGGCGTCGTGTTAGCCGCTGTCGTCGCGCATGGGGCTTGGCAAGCACGCCGCAACCAACCGCGCCAGGCCGACCCTGAGCCCGCGCGCGTGGACCCTGAGGGTGGCAACACCTTGTTTGATCCGGTCTTTGATGCCGCGCAATTCCCCTTGCCCACGCCAGAGAAAAAACCGGGCCTTGATGCGCTCATCGACGTCATCGTGCCCCTGGCGTTTGAGCACCCGGTCTCAGGTGACGCGGCCCTAGCGGCCATGCCTGCTACCCGGCGCGTGGGCAGCAAACCCTTTGCCATTGAGGGTTTCAATGAGTCAACGCAAACGTGGGAACTGCCGCTTGCTGGTCAGCGCTACAAGCTCATGCAAGCAGGCGTGCAACTGGCCAACCGCAACGGTGCGTTGAACGATATTGAGTACTCTGAATTTGTGGTGAAGGTGCAAGCCTTTGCCGATGCTTTGGGTGGCACGCCCGAGTTCCCCGAAATGCGCGACGAAGTGGCGCGCGCCAGAGAGCTAGACCAATTTGCCAGCCCGCATGACGCGCAGTTGAGCGTGACCCTGCGTGCCCGCCACGCCGCCTGGAGCCCCGGCTATGTGCAGCAAAACGCGGCGCGATTCGGCTTTGTGGCGGGGGTCATTCCCGGGCGCATGGTGCTGCCTGCGGGTGTGGCCGGTCAGCCCTCGGTGCTGGGCCTCATTTATGACACGCAAGCCGCGCTGGCTGAGGACCCGACCCAATCGGCAATCCATGAACTCAGCTTGAATCTGGATGTGCCTCAGGTGGACCGCCAAGAGCAGCCATTTGTGCGCATGCGCCTGGCCGCCCAGCAACTGGCCGACACCATGGACGGTCTGGTGACCGACGACAACGGCCAGCCGCTGAATGCGCCGGCCCTGGACGTGATTGGGGCCGAGCTGGAGAAACTCTACGACACGCTGGATGCGCATGATTTGTCAGCCGGATCGGCATTGGCCCGTCGGCTATTTTCTTGAATTTTTGTCTGAAACTTGGCGCTGATGAGTACGCCCGATTTATTCGACGATGCATTCCCCGAGCCTCTTATGCAGCGCGTGGCCGAACTGCACCGCCTGCTGCACCACCACGCCCACCGTTACTACGTGCTCGATGCGCCCGAAATCCCCGATGCCGAGTACGACCGCCTGTTCCAGGAATTGCAGGCCCTTGAGGGTGAGCATCCCGAGCTGATCACGCCGGATTCGCCCACGCAGCGAGTGGGCGCCAAGCCCTTGGCTCAGTTCGAGCCCGTGCGGCACCAAGTGCCCATGCTCAGCATCCGTACCGAGACCGACACCGAGGCCAGCGGAGCCGCCAACTTTGATGCCCGCGTGCGGCGTGAACTGGGTTTGACAGAGGCAGATCCGCCAGTTGAGTACGTGGCCGAACTCAAATTCGACGGCTTGGCCATCAGCCTGCGTTATGAGCAGGGTGTGCTGGTGCAGGCGGCCACCCGGGGCGATGGTGAGCAGGGCGAGAACGTGACGCAAAACATCCGCACGATCGGGCAAATTCCGTTGCGCTTAACGACCGTTCGCCCTGAGCTTGTCGAAGGGTCAGTGTGGCCTATCCCCCCCGTTCTCGAAGTTCGCGGCGAGGTCTATATGCGGCGCGTCTCCCACTGTAATTTCAACGAAAAGGAGTTTTTCGTATGAAAAGGAAAATTGTGGTTCTCTACATATTATTCTTAACCTCAGCGATTTCCATGGCGGTTGCTCAGGTGTCACCAGATTCTGTTCAGAAGGCGGCGTGGGAAGCCTTCAATGAACGTTACCAAGGGAAGTGGACTATTCGATGGGACGAGGAGACTGGTACGCCGGCTTCCATTTATGGCCATAGAACAGAAGCCACAAATCAAATTAGCGCCGGGGCCGAAGTTGTGGCAAGGAACTTCTTTGCTCAAAACAAACAGTTCTTTAAGCTTCGAGCCAATGTGGACGATGTAACCATGAAGAGACAGCTTGAGCATCAAGGGATGCATCACCTGTATTTTGTTCAGACATATTCCGGCGTGCCTGTCTATGGCG
>JANPNG010000258.1:0-2161 GCA_031427355.1 Hylemonella sp. | reverse complement strand
CAGCTCTACAACGAGATGCTGTCCGAGGCCGTGCGCTGCCTCAAAGAGGGCAAAGAGCCGGACTTGCTCAGCCCGCTCAACGTCAGCACCGACATCAACCTGCACGCCCCGGCGCTGCTGCCCAACGACTACTGTGGCGATGTCCACATGCGCCTGAGTTTTTACAAAAAACTGGCCACCGCCAAGAACGCCGAACAGGTGGACGCCTTGCTCGAAGAAATCGTGGACCGCTTCGGCAAGCTCCCGCCGCAGGCGCAAAACCTGATCGACGTGCACCGCCTGCGCGTCATCGCCAAACCCTACGGCGTGGTCAAGGTTGACGCCGCCCCACACCTCATCACCATCACCTTCAAGAAAGACGCACCGATTGACGGCATGCGCGTGATCGAACTGATCCAGAAAAACCGCCACATCAAACTGGTCGGGAATGAAAAAATTCGCATCGAACGCGAACTGCCAGAACCCCGGGCTCGGGCGCAAATGGTGCGGGATGTGCTGCGGAGTTTGGGGCAGCCAATAACTCAAGCGCTTCCCGCCTGATTCACACAACGACACCTCTCCCAACCATGATGAACGCCACAGAAATTTCCCCCAGCCTTGTGATTCAAGGCTTCACCCCGCCCCTGCGCTTAAGCGACTTCCAACTCATCGCCTTCGACATGGACTCCACGCTCATCAACATCGAGTGTGTGGACGAGATCGCGGACGCGGTGGGGCGCAAGGCCGAGGTGGCCGCCATTACCGAGGCCACCATGCGTGGCGAAATTGCCGACTTCAAAGAAAGCCTGCGCCGCCGCGTGGCCCTGCTCAAGGGTGTGATGCTGGCCGACATGGAAGCGGTGTACCGGGAGCGTCTGCAACTCAATCCCGGCGCGGCAGAACTGGTGGCGGCCTGCAAGGCGGCGGGGCTGAAGGTGCTGCTGGTCTCGGGCGGGTTTACTTTTTTCAGCGACCGCGTGCGTGAGCGGCTGGGCATCGACTTCACCCGCGCCAATGTGCTCGACATACAGAGTGGGGAGCTCACGGGCCGCATGGTGGATCAGCTCTGGGGGGATATTTGCGACGGCGCCGAGAAGCGGCGGATGCTGCTGCAAACCTGTGAGCAACTGGGCATCACCCCGAAGCAAGCCATTGCTGTGGGCGACGGCGCTAATGACCTGCCCATGATGCGGACCTGCTCGGAGGCAGGCGGACTGTCCGTGGCTTACCACGCCAAGCCCTTGGTGCGTGAGCAAGCCATGGTAGCGATCAATTCCGGCGGATTGAATCGACTGCTGGAGCTGGTGAAGTAAGCCCAGCCCCCCAACTTTGAGTACACTGCCCTCACTCGCGGTTCCCTCGAACCCAAAGCTTTTCGACCTTGGAATTGACCCATGAAATCACCGCTGAAACTCATCCTGGCCACATTGACCTGTAGCGCAGTTATCTCTTCTCATGCGTTGGTTCTTGGCGTTACAGAGGGTGTGACCTACAAGGCGACCGACGCGGAAATTGAGGGTAAATTTGAAAGCATTGCCAAGGCGCTCAGTACGGCAACACGCCAGCCCGTCAAAATCAAAGTCATCAGCAGCTATAACAACCTGCGCGAAGCCCTAAAAGCCAATCAGGTTGATCTGGCCTTCATTCACCCCTCGCACATTGCCTTTGAGGCGATCAAAACCGGTGGTTTTAAAGCCATTGCCTGGACCACTGGTTTTACGGAGTACAAAGTGTCTCTGCTGTGCAAAGAGACCACCCCGATTCAGGATTGGGCCACGGTCAACGGCAAATCATTTGTGATGCCAGATCCGGACTCCATCACGGCCGTCATGACACGCGCAACGCTCAAAGAAAACGGTATCAAGCTCGACGCCATCAAGCTGCAAACCACGCGCTACCAAGATGCCGTGCCTTTTTATGTTGAAAACAATTTTGCGGTCTATGGTGCAACAGCCTCTGGCGCGGTGATCAAGGCGTGGAAGGACAAGGGGGGCCAAACCTGCGCTCAATCCCGCGGCATGCCGATCAAGCAATGGATTGCCTCTACCAAGCTAGACGCAGCAACCGTCAACACCTTGCGCGAAACATTGCTGGCCATGGGCCAAAACGATGCAGGTAAAAAATCCCTCGCACCGTCCGGGTACAAAGGTTTTGTCCCAACCTCCGAAGAGCAAGAAAAGAA
>JANPNG010000257.1:0-4778 GCA_031427355.1 Hylemonella sp. | reverse complement strand
CACCTTGGACAGCTCCTCAGCAAAGCCCAAATCCAGCAGGCGGTCGGCCTCGTCCAACACCAGGGTGTTGACGGATGAGAGCTTGAGCGCGTTGTGCGCCACCAAGTCCAGCAAGCGCCCCGGCGTGGCCACCACCAGATCAGCCCCGCCGCGCAGGCCCATCATTTGCGGGTTGATTGACACGCCGCCAAACACCACCGCCACTTTGAGTGGCTGGGGCAGGTGCTGGGCCAAGCTGCGCAGCACCTCGCCCACCTGCGCCGCCAGCTCGCGCGTGGGCACCAGGATGAGGGCGCGCACGCGGCGCGGTGTGTGGGCTGGCTGCTCTTGCAGGCGCTGCAGCAGGGGCAGGGCGAAGGCGGCCGTCTTGCCCGAGCCGGTTTGCGCGCAGGCTTGCAGGTCGGCACCGCGCAACACGGCGGGAATGGCCTCTAACTGAATCGGCGTGGGCGTGACAAAGCCAAGCTCGGTGGCCGCGCGCACCAGCGCGGGGGAGAGCTGCAGTGCGGCGAAGGGTGTGGATTCGGTCAAATCGGGCAATCGGGTCAATCGAGTTAGGGGCGAGCCAACGCCGTCAGCGTGCTCAGCTTGTCGGTCTTGCTCACAGCCCAGCAGGCGGCGATGAGTGTGTCGGTCTTGGCCTTGCCCAGAATGCGGTCGCACATGCCGTGGAATTTGCCTTCCAGCATGGCGTCGGTCATGGGGTTTTCCAGCGAGCCGATGGCGTGCTTCACAAAGACGTGAACGCTGCGACCGTCTTTCAAAATCGCGGTCACGTCGGCGCTGGCTTCGTCGATGGAGTCATCCACTGTGGCCACCACTTTGCGGCGCAGGGCGACGTTGTCGGGGTGGGTGACGAAGGCGTCGTGGTACTCGTCTTCGGTAGCTTGGCCCACCGTGAGCCCGGCCACGCAGCCGTGATAGACGCTGAACTTGGCTTGCAGGCCGTCTTGCGGCTCTTTCTTGCCGGTGAGTTCGAGCACCAGCGAGTGCACCTTGAGTTCAATGCGTTCGATCTGGTCTGGCGTGATGCCCTGGGCGCGCAACTGCGAGCAGGCGTCGATGCTGGGGTGGATCACGATGCCGCAGGCAAAGGGTTTGTAGGTGTTGAAGGAGATCTCAAAGCGCTGACCCAGCTCATGGGTGATCTCGGACCAGTCGTTTTTCAGTGAGATGGTTTGCATCATGCCGCGTGGCGCTTCAATCGCCTTGGGGCTGGCGGTGAAACCCTGGCTGGCCAACAGTGCCGACATCATGCCTGCACGCGCCGCACCACCGGGGTGAAAGGGCTTGGTCATGCTGCCAAACTGCTCGCGCATGCCAATGGGCTGCGAGGCGGCAATGCCCAGCGCCATGGCGGTCTTTTGCACGTCGAGTTGCAGCAGGCGGGCGCAGGCGGCTGCCGCACCCAGCGTGCCGGTGGAGCCGGTGATGTGCCAGCCGCGGTCGTAGTGGTCGGGGTACATGGCGTTGCCCACGCGGCAGGCCACGTCAATGCCGATGACCAACGCGTCAATCAGGGCACGGCCGGTGAAATTTCCGGGCATGGCACCCGACGTGCCCATGTGCTCGGCCAGCGCCAAGATGGCCGAGGCCACTGGGCCAGCCGGGTGGATGATGGTTTTGAGGTGGGTGTCGTCAAAGTCAAAGGTGTGGGAGGTGATGCCGTTGATCAGCGCGGCGCTGGCCATGTCCACCTTCTCGGCGCGGCCCAGCACGCTGGCCTGCGGCGCGGGTTGCAGCAGTTGCACCGCAGCCAGGGCGGCATGGGCCGACTCGTGCTGAGCCGCACCCACGGCGCAGCCGAACCAGTTGACGAAGGTGCGGTGGGCTTCGTGGTCCACTGCGTCGCTCCAACCTTTGGAGGGGTGAGTGGCGACAAACTGGGCGAGGATTTGCGTGATCGCGGGGGCGTTGTGGTCAGCGCTGACCTGGGTATTGCGGGCCATGGGGAGGGTCTTTCTTGGATAAAGTTAAAACTTATGTGCTATTAAATTAGGAGCTGCTTATGCTAATGAATAAAGGGATACAGCCACTTTTTCTATGAAAATTAGTTGTCAAGCTCGATATTTCGCTCTTTGGCCAGCTTGGTCCAGCGGGCGATGTCGGCTTTGATGTAGGCCCCAAACTGCTCGGGCGACATGGGCATGGGCTCCACCGCTTCGACCGCGAGTTTCTCACGCAGATCGGGGGCTTTGAGCACGCTGTTGAGCGACTCATTGAGCTGCTTGACGATGGCCGGGGGCAGACCCGCAGGCCCCACCACGCCGTACCACTGAATCGCATCAAAGCCCTTGAAGCCGGATTCTTCCAGCGTCGGCACGTCTTTGAACTGCGGATGGCGCTTGGCACCCGTCACCGCCAGCGGGCGCACCCGGCCCGATTTGATGTGGGGAATGGCCGCCGCCAGGCCGGGGAACATGGCCTGGGTTTGCCCGCCCATCAGGTCAGTAAAGGCCGGGGCGATGCCGCGGTAAGGGATGTGCACCATGAAGGAGTTGACCTGCTGCTTGAACAGCTCCATGGTCAGGTGCGTGAGCGAGCCTGCGCCGGACGAGCCGTAGCTCACGCGCCCCGGGTTCTTGCGCAGGTACTCGACGAATTCTTTGATATTTTTCACCGGCAGTGCGGCGTTGATCACCAGCACATTGGGCGTGCCGCCGATCATGCCTATGGGCGTGAAGTCTTTAACGGCGTCAAATGGCAGCTTGCGCGTGGCCGGGCTGGTGCCGTGGGTGGCCACATAGCCCTGCATCAGGGTGTAGCCGTCGGGCACAGCCTTGGCCGTGTTCTGGCTGGCAATCACGCCGCCACCGCCGCCCTGGTTGTCCACGATCATGGGCTGGTTGAGCACTTTGCTCCAGCGCTCGGTCACGGTGCGGCCAATCATGTCGGCCCCGCCGCCTGCGGACACCGGCACGATGTAGCGGATCGGCTTGTTGGGGTAGGCCGCCTGGGCGTGAGCGGGCAGGTGAATTAGGGCGGATGGCAGTAGCAAAGCTGGCGCAGTGCCCAGCAGGGTACGACGTTTCATGGGAGGGGCTTCCTTGGGTCGAGGAGGAGAATCAAAGACTGTCATTGTCTCATTGGAGCGTTGACCGCGTGGAAGCGTGTTTGTGAGTGAAACTACACTCTGGCGGATGGACATTGGAACCCTTCAGACACCCGTCATTCCTGCGCAGACGGGAATTCAGAGCGCCTGCATCTGGTTTCGCCGCGACCTGCGCCTGCACGACAACGCGGCGCTCTACCACGCGCTGAAAAACCACCCCTCGGTCTATGGCGTGTTCGTGCTGGACACCGATATCTTGCAGAGACTGCCGCGTGCCGACCGGCGTGTGGAATTCATCCTCGAATCGTTAACCGATCTGGACGCGCAGATACAGGCCCTGAGTGCGGGCCGCGCCCGTCTAATCGTCTTGCACGGTCGCAGCGTGGATGAAATCCCGCGCATCGCCCGGCAACTGGGTGTGCAAGCGGTGTACGCCAATCACGACGACGAACCTCAAGCCCTGGCGTGCGATGCTGCTGTGGGTGTGGCCTTGCAAGCCCTGGGTGCGGCGATGCACACCTTCAAAGACCATGTGGTGTTTGAGCGCCAAGAGTTGCTGACGCAGCAAGGCAAGCCCTACACCGTGTTTACGCCCTACAAAAATGCGTGGCTGAAGAAGTTGGAGCAAGACGGGGGTGACTTTTATCTCAAGCCCTACCCCACCGAGAAATATGCGGCGCATTGGTCGGATGTGTCGCAGCAGATGTCCACGTCCCTCCAGACGTTGTGCCATGTGCCCAGCTTGCTAGACATCGGCTTCAAGACCACCAACCTGAAGGCCTTGAATATCCAAACCGGCGCCACCGGCGCGCAAACCTTGTTGCAGAATTTTTTGGAGCGCATCGACCGCTACCAAGACGCACGTGACTTTCCCGCGATCAAAGGCCCAAGTTATCTGAGCGTGCATTTGCGCTTTGGCACGGTGTCGATCCGCGAGTTGACGCGGCTGGCACACCAGCGCATGTTTGACAGTCACATCACAGGATCAGCAGGCGCGGCCACTTGGTTGTCAGAGCTGATTTGGCGTGATTTTTATGCACAAATTTTGGCGAACTTTCCTCATGTGGTGCAGGGCGCGTTCAAGCCAGAATACGACCGCATCGCGTGGGAGCAGGGGCCGCAGGCGGATGACCTGTTTGCTGCCTGGTGCGAAGCCCGCACCGGCTACCCGCTGGTGGACGCGGCCATGCGTCAGCTTAACCAGAGCGGCTACATGCACAACCGTTTGCGCATGGTGGTGGCGAGTTTTCTCACCAAAGATTTAGGGATTGACTGGCGCTGGGGCGAGCGCTACTTTGCCGAAAAACTCATTGACTTTGACTTGTCCGCCAACAACGGCGGTTGGCAG
Organism: Hylemonella sp.; assembly: GCA_031427355.1. Lineage (GTDB taxonomy): Bacteria > Pseudomonadota > Gammaproteobacteria > Burkholderiales > Burkholderiaceae_C > CANCDA01. Next base: position 378 of record JANPNG010000257.1, on the reverse strand, counting down.
TGGGCGGCCTCCAGCGGCTGTGATGCACAGCCTTATTTTCGAATTTTTAACCCGACCACGCAGAGTGAAAAATTCGATGCCGAGGGTAAATTCATCCGGCGCTACATGCCCGAGCTGGCGCACCTGAGCGCCAAGGAAATTCATCTGCCGAGGCAGCCTATCGTCGATCACGCCGAGGCACGTCTGAAGACGTTGGCGCGCTATGCAGTGGTTAAAACTGCACTTGATTGAGTCTTCTGAAATTCACGGCATCGAGGGGTTTTGTACGCCTGGGCACTTGGGGTAAGTGGCTCCGCGAATGTCCCCCGGCCTTCGGCCTCCTCCTTGATTTCGCTACGCCACTCACCCCAAGCGCCGAGGCAGCGAGCAGGGTGGGTA
>JANPNG010000256.1:0-4721 GCA_031427355.1 Hylemonella sp. | reverse complement strand
CCTCAAAAATTCCTCAACGCCGGTCATGCCTTGCCGGCTCAGCAGTTGGCTTTGGCGTCTGCACAAAAGGTCACGGTCGCCGCCGCAACCAGCCCTCAGGTGCAAAGGTAGAATCTAAGGCTTGGTTAAGCTGGTGCAAATTGCCCGGCCAAGCCGTTGTCACGCCATCGTGGCGACTCTCATTCACCTTGATTGAAAAAGGATTGCACTGATTTGCGGGTTCATAAGAATCGGCAAATGAGTTGAGCATTCATGGTCACCAATATCCTCACCAAAATTTTCGGCAGTCGCAATGACCGCCTGCTCAAGCAATACCGCACCGTCGTGACGCGCATCAATGCGATGGAGCCTCAGTTTGAAAAACTGAGCGACGATGAATTGCGCGGTAAGACTCAGGAGTTCCGCGAACGTGTCGCCAAAGGCGAGGCGCTGGACGCCGTGCTGCCGGAAGCCTTTGCCGTGGTGCGTGAGGGCTCCAAGCGCATCATGAAAATGCGCCATTTCGATGTGCAGTTGATGGGGGGCATGTCGCTGCACAACGGCAAGATCTCCGAGATGCGCACCGGCGAAGGCAAAACACTGACCGCCACCCTGCCCGTGTACCTTAATGCCCTGAGCGGCCAGGGTGTGCACGTGGTCACGGTCAACGACTATTTGGCCAATCGAGATGCCCTGTGGATGGGGCGGCTCTACAACTTCCTGGGCCTGAGCGTCGGTATCAACCTGCCGCAAATGTCACGCGAAGACAAGCAGACAGCGTACCGAGCCGACATCACCTACGGCACCAACAACGAATATGGCTTTGACTACCTGCGCGACAACATGGTCTATGAGCGCGCAGACCGCGTGCAGCGCAGCCTGAACTACGCCATCGTCGATGAGGTGGACTCCATCCTGATTGACGAGGCCCGCACGCCGCTGATCATCAGTGGCCAGGCTGAGGACCACACCGAGCTTTACATCGCCATCAACAAAATCGTGCCCGGCTTAACGCTGCAAGAAGGCGAAGCCGATCCGCGCACTGGCGAAGGCGTGACCAAACCGGGTGACTTCACGCTGGACGAAAAAAGCCACCAGGTCTTCCTGACCGAGCAAGGCCACGAGAATGCGGAGCGCATCCTGAGCGAAGCAGGTTTACTGCCCGAGGGCGCTAGCCTGTATGACCCGGCCAACATCACCCTCATGCACCACCTGTACGCGGCCTTGAGGGCGCGCCACCTCTACCACCGAGACCAGCACTATGTGGTGCAAAACGGTGAAGTGGTGATCGTGGATGAGTTCACTGGTCGTCTCATGACCGGGCGACGCTGGAGTGACGGGCTGCACCAGGCAGTTGAGGCCAAAGAAGGCGTACAGATTCAGGCCGAAAACCAGACCCTTGCCTCCATCACTTTCCAAAACTATTTCCGCCTCTACAACAAGCTGGCGGGCATGACCGGCACTGCTGACACCGAAGCCTACGAATTCCAGGAGATTTACGGTCTGGAAACGGTGGTCATCCCACCCAACCGCCTGAGCAAACGCGAAGACCAGCTCGACCGCATCTACAAGACCACGCGTGAGAAGTACGAAGCGGCCATTCAGGATATTCGCGAATGCTATGAACGCGGCCAGCCTGTGCTGGTAGGCACAACCTCAATTGAAAATTCCGAAATCATTGACGAGTTACTGAACAAGGAAAATCTGCCGCACCAGGTGCTCAACGCCAAGCAGCACGCCCGAGAGGCTGACATCATTGCGCAGGCCGGGCGTGAAAAAGTCATCACCATCGCCACCAATATGGCGGGACGCGGCACCGACATTGTGCTGGGCGGCAACATCGAAAAAGCCATCGAAACGGTAGAAACTGATGCCGACTTGGATGACGCGGCCAAGCAGGCCAAGGTCGCTGCATTGCGTGCTCAATGGGCGGTTGATCATGAAAAAGTCAAGGCCCTGGGTGGCCTTCGCATCATCGCGACAGAGCGGCATGAGTCACGCCGCATTGACAACCAATTGCGTGGCCGATCCGGCCGCCAAGGCGACCCTGGCTCCTCCCGCTTTTACTTGGGTCTGGACGATGCCCTGATGCGCATCTTCGCCGGGGATCGGGTCAAAGCCATCATGGACCGGCTCAAGATGCCCGATGGCGAAGCGATTGAAGCGGGCATCGTGTCGCGCAGTATTGAGAGCGCGCAACGCAAGGTCGAGGCGCGCAACTTTGACATGCGCAAGCAACTGCTCGAATACGACGACGTGTCCAACGACCAGCGCAAGGTGATCTACCAGCAGCGCAATGAGATCCTCGATGCGAGCGACCTCTCGGCCCAGATCGCCTCGTTGCGCGAAGGCTGCTTTACCGATCTGGTGCACCAGTACGTTCCGCCCGAGTCGGTTGAGGAACAGTGGGACGTGGCGGGTCTGGAAAAAGTACTGTCTTCTGAATGGCAAATTGATTTGGCTTTGAACCAGCAAGTGCATGCGGCCAACGCCATCACCGACGAAGACTTACTAGAGACCGTTCAGGCCACTGCCAAAGCGATCTTTGATGCCAAAGTGGATCAGGTCGGCAACGAGAACTTCACCCAGTTCGAGCGCATGGTCTTGCTGCAAAGCATTGACTCCCAGTGGCGTGAGCACCTGAGCGCGCTCGACTATCTGCGCCAGGGCATTCACCTGCGCGGCTATGCCCAAAAACAGCCCAAGCAAGAGTACAAGCGCGAAGCGTTTGAGCTGTTTGGCCAGTTGCTAGATGCCGTGAAAAATGACGTCACCAAGTTGTTGATGACGGTCAAGATCCAGTCGGGTGAACAGTTAGAGCAAGCGGCGGACGCCATGGAACAACGCGGCGAGAGCATTGCCAACGTGACCTACAGTGCCCCCACCGAAACGGGTGAGGTGGCCATCACCTCGGATGGGGCCACATCGCAGCAGCCGCCCTTTGACAAAGCCGGTGCCGTACCGCGCGTGGGCCGCAATGACCCTTGCCCTTGCGGCAGTGGCAAGAAATACAAGCAGTGCCACGGTAAGTTAGCCTGAAAGCTTGCGGGACAGACCGCAGCCACGCGAAGCGGGCCAGCTCTGTCCTCAACTGATTAAGAAAGCCCCGCCATGCCCGTCAATTTGACCGCCCCCAATCCCGCCCACCTCCCAGCCGTGGCCGGTGTGCGCATTGGTGTTGCCGAAGCCGGCATCCGTAAAGTCAACCGCAAAGACCTCACCGTCGTCTTGATCGACGAAGGGGCCAGTGTGTCCGGCGTGTTCACTCAAAACCGTTTTTGTGCCGCACCGGTTCAGGTCTGCCGCGAGCACTTGGCTGCGGGCCAAGGCATTCGCGCCATGGTCATCAACACCGGCAATGCCAATGCAGGTACGGGTCAAGAAGGCCTGGCGCGCGCACGCAGCACCTGCCAATCGCTGGCCGACTTGCTTGGACTCTCACCAGCGCAAATCTTGCCCTTTTCCACCGGCGTCATCATGGAGCCGCTGCCTGTTGATCGAATCGTGGCCGGTTTGCCTGCGGCCCTGGCCGATGCAAGCCCCACACACTGGGTGCGCGCGGCTGAGGGCATCATGACCACCGACACCATCGCCAAGGCCTTTGGCGCGCAGGTGATGATTGGCGGTGCGCTGGTCAGCATCAGCGGCATCAGCAAAGGGGCGGGCATGATCCGCCCCAACATGGCGACCATGCTGGGCTTCATGGCCACCGACGCGTGCGTCAGCCAAGGCGTGATGCAGCAACTGGCGCTGGAGCTGGCTGAGGGCTCCTTCAACCGCGTCACGGTGGATGGCGACACATCCACCAACGATTCTTTTGTGGTGATTGCCAGCAACAAAGCGGCACACGCACCTATCGACTCACTGGCCAGCCCCGAGGGCCAAACGATCAAAACCGCCATGCTGAGTGTGGCCCGCCAATTGGCCCAGGCCATCGTGCGGGATGGGGAAGGCGCCACCAAGTTCATCACCGTTCAAGTGGAGGGTGGCAAGACGGGCGCAGAGTGCCGCCAGGTGGCCTATGCCATTGCACACTCGCCCTTGGTCAAAACCGCTTTCTTCGCCTGCGACCCGAATCTGGGGCGCATTCTGGCCGCTGTCGGCTATGCCGGCATTGCCGATTTGGACCAGAGCCGCATTGACCTCTACCTCGACGACGTGCATGTGGCGATTCAAGGCGGTCGCCACCCGGCCTATCGTGAAGAAGACGGCCAGCGCGTGATGAAGCAAAGCGAAATCACCGTGCGCGTGATGTTGGGCCGTGGCAGCGCTGCCGACACCGTGTGGACTTGCGACCTGAGCCATGACTACGTCTCTATCAACGCCGATTACCGTTCCTGAAATTTTTTGAGTTTTTGAATCCCATGAATGAGCAATTCCTCCACCTGATGACGCGCGCTGAGCAGTTGATCTCGCGCATCGAATCCATCCTGCCCCAACCCTTGAGCACGCCCGACTGGCAAGCCTCCATCGCCTTTCGCTACCGCAAGCGCAACTCGGGCCATGGCTCGCTAGAGCCCATCAAGCACGTGGGGGCCATGTCGCTGGAAGCGCTCAAAGAAATCGAACCGCAAAAAGAAAAAATCCAGCTCAACACCGAGCAATTTGTGAAGTCTCGCCCGGCCAACAACGTGCTGCTCACCGGCGCACGCGGCACCGGCAAGTCCTCGCTGATTCGGGCCTGTCTGCACACCTATGCGGACCAGGGTCTGCGCCTGATTGAGGTGGACAAGGCCGATCTG
>JANPNG010000255.1:0-1514 GCA_031427355.1 Hylemonella sp. | reverse complement strand
AGATGCCGCTGACCGTCACCGTTGACGGTCGGATGACTCCGCTCGGCCTTTTGCAGGACATCGACAACGACAAGGCCGATCCCTTGGTACGGGCCGTCATTGTCAGTCTCTTCACTTGGCGACGCGCCAATGCGGACGATGCCTTGCCCAATGGCTCGGGTTCCCGGATGGGTTGGTGGGGTGACTCGTTCCCGCCGGCAGCGAACGACCGCATCGGCTCCCGGCTTTGGCTGCTGTCACGCGCCAAGCTCACCGACACCACGGCTCAAAAGGCCAAGGACTATGCCCGGGAATCCTTGCAGTGGCTGCTCGACGATGGTGTGGCAGCGCGGGTCGATGTAAACGCTGAGCGCCAAGGCTTGTCGACCCTGGCGCTTGGCTGCACTTTTTACAACGCGGATGGCAGCGCCTTGGCCGTCATCCGGTTCCAGAACCTCTGGAGTTTCCTAAATGTTTAATCGACCGTCCCTCGCGGATCTGATCAACCGCACCACGAATGATGTTTTTCAGCGGCTGCAACTGGACAACGTACTGCGCCGCGCCGACGCTCAGGTTTATGCACGTGTGCTCGCTGGTGTTGCACATGGCCTGTACGGCTTCATCGAATGGATCAGTCGCCAGATCATCATTGACACCGCCGAAGCCGAGTTTCTGGAGCGCTGGGCAGCTACAAGCTGCGCTGGTTTCCAAACTCGTACAGGTCGGCGGCCAGTCGCGTGCCTATTTCATTGCCGTGGCGAGGGCGATGGGTTTTGCCATCGCGATCACAGAGGGTTGGAAAGAAGTCGACACCGTCATCTCGCCGGTGAACAACCCGCTGGCCAATAGCGGCTGGATTTACGTATGGACGATCACCACGCCCGTGGGGGACACAAAAACCACGCTCACCGTCAACGGTCGCGTATCCGATCCGCTGGCTGCCTGGGGCAACACCTTGCTTGAGTGCGTCATGCGACGCATTAAGCCCGCACACACCACCTTGCTGTTTAGTTACACGTAGGAGATTTCATGGACAACCGAGTATGGGAAGCCAACGCTGCCCAAACACCACCTGCTGTGCCAAGCAATCCGTCCATCGGTTAACCCGCTGGAGGAAGGCGGGCTTGAATATCTGTTCGGCCTGTATTACTTTAAGGATGGTCTGAATAACTCGCACCCAAATGGCGTAGCGAGTCGGTAGTTTTCAAATGGTGGAATTTCACGCGCAACCGTTCAAAGTGGCGCCGTTTTTCGCACCCATTGGGCTGCCTTTCAGCCCTTGCAGGGCATTTCCCCGGCTTTCGGGCGCACTCATCCCTGCGCTCCCATCAGTTTGCCGCGCACCATCCACAAATTCGACAGCGCAAACAGCGTGACGAGTTGGGCCGTGTTCTTCTTCAAACCGCGATAGCGAACTTTCACATAGCCGAACTGGCGCTTGATCACCCGAAACGGATGCTCCACCTTGGCGCGGATACCGGCCTTGATCTTCTCTGCCTTGTCGATCAAAGCGTCGGCTTCGTTTTCCTTGTTCA
>JANPNG010000254.1:0-5349 GCA_031427355.1 Hylemonella sp. | reverse complement strand
GCCGTCTGCACGTTCGGGTCGGCCGTGATCTGTGCATAGGTTCCCTCGGCGATTTTCTTCCCATAGTTCAGCACGACGCAGCGCTCGGTGACACGTTCGATCACGTTCATTTCATGCTCGATCAATACCACCGACAAGTTCGTCATTTTTCTGCGAACCTGGAGGATGTCCTGCATCAACTCGTCGGTCTCGTCGTGCGTCATGCCTGCCGAGGGCTCATCCAGCAAGAGCAAACGCGGTTGGCTCATCAGGGCACGGCACACCTCGATCCGTCGCCGGTCGATCATCGAGAAAGTATCGACGGGCTCGAAGAGACGCTCGACCAGGGGTGGGCTGAAGATCTTCAGCAGATCCCTGACCTTCTCCACATAGGCTTCGTATTCGGCGCGAAAGGCCTTCCTGCGCAGCAGGTTGAAGACCAGCCCATGCTGCATGTGTTGATAGTCACCAATCACGATGTTGTCAAAAACGGTGAGCGAGAGCGACAGGCGTGAACGCTGAAAGGTACGCGCCACACCACTGCGGTAGATCGCCTGCGGCGTCTTGCCAATGACATCCTCTGCGCCGTAGGTGATGCGCCCACTCGTCGCCTTGTACAGACCTGTCAAGACGTTGAAGAAGGTGGTTTTGCCCGAGCCGTTGGGCCCTAGCAGACCCAGGAGCTCACCCTCACGAACAGACATGTTCAGCTCGTCGAGTGCGGTCAACCCACCGAAGCGCATGGTGAGGTTCTCGACCTCGATGAGGTTTTTGTGGCTCATTTGGAGCCCCCCCCGCTGAAGAAGATCCGCGTCTTGCGGGGCAGCAGCCCTTGCGGCCTGAACAGCAGAATGACAATCACCAAAGCGGCAAACAGCAGGAAGCGGTATTCCTGGATGAACTGGAGTTTTTCGGGCAGAACCAGGACGATCAAGGCCGCCGGTATCAGGCCGGCAATGTTGCCAAGCCCCCCCAGAATCACGATGGACAGCAATAACAAGGAGTCGGAAAAAGTGAAGTTGTTGGGCGCCACAAATCCGGAGACCATGCCGTACAGGCCCCCGGCGATGCCTGCGAAAAAATTGCCCATCGTGAACGCAATGACCTTCCAGCGGGCAATGTGCAAGCCGAAGGTGGAGGCTGCCGTCTCGTCGGTTCGAATGACATCCATGCTCAGACCGATCCATGATCGCTCCAGGGCGCTCACCAGGGCATAGACGCCAGCAAAAACCAAAAGGCTTAGCAAGGCATAGGCCACGTAGAACGAAATTTCCACGCCGGGCACGCGGATGCCTTCATTCAGAGCAAACCCGAACAACTTCATGCCCGGTACTTGCAAGCCTTGCGGACCGCCAAGCACGTCGTTGACTTCGATGAAGGTTTTAAAAAGAATGCCGAAGGCAATCGTGACCAGGGCTGCGTAGTGACCCCGGGTCCGCAACACCGGCAAGATCAACACCGAGCCGATGGCCGCCGCAATCAAGCCGGAAATGACAACCACCAGCAGATGGGGGACGCTCGTATGCGTCGCCATGACGGTCGTCGCATAACTGCCAATTCCGAAAAACGCGGCACCCGCAAAATTGGCAACACCGGCGTAACCCATCTGCACGGTCAGGCCCAGGCACGCGGTTGAGAACAGCAGCACGGCGCAGAGCATCAGCAGGACGAAGTGCGAGTTGTGGAAGGCCGCGATGAGTGCCAGCCCCGACAGCACCGCCAGGGCACTGGAAAGACCGGGTCGCGCGCGTGCAGCCGCTTCAATCAGTCGGGTCACACCCAGTCGGCGGCTCAGCACAAGCAGGACGCTGGCCACGACCAGCATGATGGCCACGGCAACTTGGGACTCGGCATGGAGAAACATCCACACATAGGTCGTCAGGGCCAGCGCGGCAAGGATCAGTAGCCAGGGCGGGTTCGACGGCTTTGGGTCTGCTTGTGGTTTCATGGTCTTAAACGCGCTCGCTAGATTTTTCTGCAATCAGCCCAGTCGGCTTCCATGCCATCAGAATGATGACGACCGCGAAAGCAAAAACATCCTTGTAGGCACTGGGAATATCGGGCACCAGCGCTGGCAGTAGCGCGCCGCCCAGGACTTGGAGCGTCGCAAACAGGAAGCCACCGATGATGGCGCCATACATATTGCCGAGCCCACCCAGGATGGCTGCGGCAAAGCCGATCACCCCAAGCAGGAGGCCGACACTGAAATTGACCTCGTTGTAGTACAAGCCATTCATGACCCCGGCCAATGCCGCCAGCCCCGAGCCGAGCGCAAAGGTGAACAGGACAACCGCCTCAAAATTGATGCCCATCAGGCGCGCTGTTTCCCCGTCCTGAGCCACGGCACGAATTGCCATCCCCAGCTTGGTCCGCGTGATGAGAAAGTGAACGCCCGCAATGGCCACCAATCCGCTGACAAACAGGATCAGGTTATCGACCCGCAAGAAAAGCGGGCCGACTTCGATCGACGACGTGGGCAACAGCGCCGGGAATGGCTTGGAGTTGGAGCCATCCGGATAGAAAAGTCGCACCGACTCGCGGATCACCGTTCCCAGCATCAGGGTCGCCAGCAAGGTGTTCAAAGGGGGCGCCTTGTGCAAGGGCAAGATCAGGAACTTGGCGATGGCGGCACCCAGAAGTCCGGTAAGACCGACCGCAAAAAGCACGACGGCAACCAGTTGCAGACCGGGCGACGCAATCTCCAGTTTCACCATCGCGATCGACGCGCTCAGGCCCGCAAAGGCCCCGACCATCAAGGTGTCGCCGTGGGAAAACTTGATGACATCCAGCACACCGAAAAACAGGGTGAAGCCGACGGCGACCATGGCATAGATCATGCCCAGCATCAAGCCGTTGAATATGTATTGACCGATTTCGCTCATCGTCCATTCCAGAACAGGGGGAATCCATCCGACCGCGCACCGGGCGCGGGCGGGTCATGCCGCTTTACAGGCCGGCGAGCTTGCGCTTGCCCCGGCCGTAGCTGCTGTCTTCCCAGGTCACCCAGGCGCCGTTTTCAACGACGTACTTGGTGATCAGCGGGACGATATTTTGACGATGATCGTCGAAGGTGACCTTGCCAATGATGGTTTCGACATCCTTGGTTTTGTTGAGGACTTCAAGCACCTTTTTGCGGTCCGGGCCGACCTTCTCGACCGCATCCATGATCAGGTTGGCGGCCGCAAAGGCGAAGGGGCCATAGGCCTCGGCCGCTTCGCCATATTTTTGCTGCGCATATTTGCCGGTAAAGAACAGGCCGCCGGGCAGCTTTTCCCAAGGCGCGCCCTCAATGAAGGACAGTGTGCCTTCAGCCAGCTCCTTGCCCGCACCGCTGATGTAGGCATCCGACTTGATACCCGAAGTCCCCTGGAGTTGGGCCTTGATGCCCAGTTTCTCCATTTGGGTACGAATGCGCACTCCCAGCGGCGTCAAGCCGCCGAAGTAGATCACGTCAGGCTTGAGTTCACGGATCTTGGTCAACTCCGTCGTGAAATCCTGCTGGTCTGCCGTGACACCGAAAGTGCCCAAGATGCTGCCACCACTCTTCTTGAGGTCTTCACTGAAATACTTGTTGTGGCCTTTGCCGTAATCCGTGGTGTCGTGGATGATCGCCCATTTCTTGTAGCCCAGACCCGTCATGAACTTGGCCGCGACCTGGTTCTGGTTGATCATGGTGCCGTTGACGCGGTGGATTTCTTTGAAGTCATTGGCGTAGGTGACGTCGGGCAGGACGGCACCCCAGACCACCGCCGGCATGCCAAACCGGTTATAGACACTGACGGTCGCCATGGCCACGGCGGAGCAGTAGTGGGTGACGCCAGCCACGATGCTCTTGTCGGCGGCCACCTTGGTTGCCACCTGGACACCGACGTTGGCCTTGCATTCATCGTCCTGCGTCACCAGTTGATAGGTGTACTTCGCCTTCGGGTCCTCGTTGCGCAGGCGAATCGCCAGGTCTGTCGAGTTGCGCCCACCCAGGCCCATGTTGGACACGCCGCCACTCAGTGGGCCAACGAAGGCAATCTTCACCACGTCTTTGGCCAGGACTGGCATTGCCATGAGCGACAGTGCGGCCCCAGTCAGCCAAGCGGAACCAGCAAGAACGGTTTTTCTCGAAAGCATGGTCATTTCCTTTTTAGTTGAATGGATGGAGGGTCGAAGCGTTAAATCAATCGAAATTCGTGCAGCTTGAACAAGATTCAAGTGGCCTGCATGACTCATGCAATGTTTATGCCACATCGGGTCAAATCCGCTCATGGGGGAAACCCGTGCAAGACCAAGCCGATGCGGTTTGCAGCCCTACTCCGCCCGAATGTTCGCGCTCTTCACCACCGCCCCATAGCGCGCCAAATCCCGCACGATCTCGTCGCCAAACTTGCCCGCCGTGCCGGGTGCGGCGCTGATGCCCATCACGCTCAGACGTTCGCGGACCTCGGGGTCGTTCAGCACGGCGTTGAGTTCGGTGTTCAGGCGCTCGATGATGGCGGCAGGGGTTTTGGCCGGGGCCAGCAGGCCGACCCAGGAGTTGATCTCGAAATCACCCAGGCCTTGAACGCCGCTCTCGATGAAGGTGGGTACATCGGGCAGTGATTTGGAGCGCTGCGCGCTCGATACCGCGATGGCGCGCAGTTTGCCGGACTTGACGTGGCTTTGCGCGCCTGCAACCGCCGTGTACACCAGCGGGATGTTGCCGCCCAACACGTCCGTCATGGCTTGGCCGCCGCCTTTGTAGGGGATGTGTGTGAGGTTGGCACCGGTGCGCTGCTTGAGCAGCTCGCCTGCGATGTGCGGCGTGCCGCCTGTGCCGGAGGTGCCGTAGGACAGGCCACTTGCTTGCGATTTGGACAGGGCGATCACGTCCTTCAAGCTAGTGGCCGCGACGCCGGGGTGTGCCACCAGAATCAAAATCGCGTCGCCAATCTTGCCGATGGGGGCCAGGTCTCGCACCGTGTTGAAGGGGGTCTTCTCGAACACATGGGGGTTGATGACCAGCGTGCCGTCAAAGCCCAGCACCAGGGTGTAGCCATCGGGCTCGGCCGTGGCCACCAGCGCGGTGCCGATGTTGCCGGAAGCGCCGGGGCGGTTGTCCACCACCACCTGCTGGCCCAGGCGCTTGCTCAACTGCTCGGCGATCAAGCGGCCACTGGTGTCGGTGACGCCGCCGGGGGTGAAGGGGACGATGAGGCGGATGGGTTTGGCGGGGTACGCACTTTGCGCCGAGGTGAAGGTGGGTAACGCGGCGAGGGTGATGAACAAGACCGTGGTGAGGAGGCGATGAAGTTGATTCATAAAGTTCTCTCTGCGGTGTCACTCGCCCGTGGCGTAGCGTTTGTCAAATGCCCACACGTCTTCAAAACCCATCAGCTTGGT
>JANPNG010000253.1:0-23864 GCA_031427355.1 Hylemonella sp. | reverse complement strand
GCCGTGGCGATGCAAGACGCCGTGCTCAACCTGTGCCGCGTCAAGATGCGTGACCAGCTGCGCTTGGACAAACTGGGCTACCTGGAAGAGTACCCACAGTACCCGCACGAGAAGTTCGGCGACGTGGTGCCCCGTGGCGGCAACGCGGGTGGTGGCGGTCAGCCGGGCTGGATCTTGAAGTGCAAGGGCTGGGAAACCGACCCCAATGCCTACATTTATTTCACGGTGCAGGGCCATGCCTGGGAGCCGATTTGCGACGCGCTCGGCAAACCCGAGTGGAAGACCGACCCGGCCTACACCACGGCCAAGGCGCGCCAGCCGCACATCATGGACATCTTCGCCACGATCGAGAACTGGCTCAAGGACAAGACCAAGTTCGAAGCGGTCAACATTCTGCGCAAGTTCGACATTCCTTGCGCACCCGTGTTTTCCATGAAAGAACTGCTGAACGACAAGTCATTGCGCGCCAGTGGCTCCATCGTTGAAGTGCCGCACAAAGAGCGCGGCAGCTACTTCACCGTCGGCAGCCCGATCAAGTTCTCCGACCTCAAGCCCGTGATCACCGGCTCACCCCTTTTGGGCGAGCACACCGATGAGGTATTGGCCGAGCTGGGCTACAGCGCTGAGCAGATCGCTGACATGCACACTGCGAAGGCGGTTTAAGCTTAGCTGCTTGGTTCTTTGGCCTTGCAGGCCATAAAAACGGCGCTCCAACGGGCGCTTTTTTTTCTTGCCTCATCGGAAGATGAGTCACTTCACTTTATATTTGGACAACGGCATTGGCTCGGCGGGAGGAAATATAATATTTCACTGATATTGCATGGTGACATTTCACCTGCAACGATTTTTTATTAGACTGGGGTGATTGATGGGCAAGGCATTGGACGGCGTAAAAATTCTCGACTTCACCCACGTGCAGTCGGGCCCCACATGTACCCAGTTGCTGGCGTGGTTTGGTGCCGATGTCATCAAGGTGGAAAAAGCAGGCGAAGGCGATGCCACCCGTGGCCAGTTGCGCGATGTTCCCGACGCCGACAGCCTGTACTTCACCATGCTGAACCACAACAAGCGTTCCATCACGCTAGACACCAAAAACCCCAAGGGCAAGGAAGTTCTGGTCACACTCATCAAGCAGTGCGACGTGATGGTGGAAAACTTTGCCCCCGGTGCGCTGGACCGCATGGGCTTTAGCTGGGAACGCATTCAAGAGATCAACCCGCGCATCATCCTGGCCTCGGTCAAAGGCTTCGGCCCCGGCCCCTACGAGGACTGCAAGGTGTATGAAAACGTGGCCCAGTGCGCAGGCGGCTCGGCCTCTACCTCGGGCTTTGCCGATGGCCCACCCATGGTGACTGGTGCGCAAATTGGCGACAGCGGTACAGGCTTGCACCTGGCCTTGGGCATCGTCACCGCGCTGTACCAGCGTGAACATACCGGGCGTGGCCAGAAGGTGCTGGCCGCCATGCAAGACGCGGTTTTAAATTTGTGCCGCGTCAAGCTGCGCGACCAACAGCGACTGGAGCGCACGGGTGTCTTGAAAGAGTACCCCCAGTTTCCCGACATTGAGTTTGGTGATGCCGTGCCGCGCGCAGGCAACTCGTCCGGTGGTGGCCAGCCCGGCTCCATCCTCAAGTGCAAAGGCTGGCAAAAAGACCCCAACGCCTACATTTACTTCATCACCCAGGCGGCCGTGTGGCCCGCCATTTGCAAAATCATCGACGAAGAAAGCTGGATCACCGATCCGCACTACGCCACCCCTGCAGCCCGCCTGCCGCATCTGAAATCCATCTTCGCCCGCATTGAGGAATGGACCAAGACCAAGACCAAGTTCGAGGCCATGGACATCCTTAACGAGTTTGACATCCCCTGCGGCCCGATTCTGTCCATGAAGGAAATCGCCGAGGATCAATCGCTGCGGGATACCGGCACGGTGGTTGAGGTGGATCACCCGACCCGTGGCAAGTACCTGACAGTGGGCAACCCCATCAAATTGTCCGACAGCCCCACCGAGGTCACCCGCTCGCCCCTATTGGGTGAGCACACAGAGGAAGTGATGAAGCAAATGGGTTACGGTGCCGCGCAAATTGAAGAGTTGAGAGCTTCAAAAGTAATCTGAGGGGGGGGCAAATCCAGGCAAGGGCTAGCCAGCTTCAAAACCAACTGCTCAAATACCTCGGGGGCCACACCGGGTGAGCATAAATAGCCTTGGTAGCTGTCGCAGTTCAGTTCACATAGAAGGCTCCTCTGATCCTCGGTTTCCACCCCTTCGGCAATCACCCTCAGCTTGAGCGCACGCGCCATCCCAATGGTGGCGCTCACAATGGCGCGGTCACTGTCATCACCCGGCAAGCCCATGACAAAGGATCGGTCAATTTTGAGTTTGGAGATGGGGAAACGCTTCAGATAAGACAAGCTGGAGTAGCCCGTACCGAAATCATCAATCGACAGGGTCACGCCAATGTCGGCCAGGGCATGCAAGCGGGCTAGCGCTTCGTCCGCGTCCGCTACCAAAATGCTTTCTGTGAGTTCAAGTTCAAGCAAGTCAGAGTGCAGCCCCTCTTTCTTCAACGCGGACTCAATCCGCTCGACAAAATCAGTCTGCTGGAACTGTAGCGCAGACACATTGACGGCCACCGCCACAGGGTGGCCTGTACGCTGCCAAATTGCCGCTTGCCGCACAGCCTCCCCCAGCACCCAGTTGCCAATGCTCACGATCAAACCAGATTCTTCGGCAATCGGGATGAAAACGGCCGGTGAGATGGGGCCCAACTCGGGATCGGTCCAGCGGATCAAAGCCTCGGCCCCAATCAGGTGCCCTGTGGACATGGCAATTTGAGGTTGGTAGTGCAGCCTGAAAAGATTTTTCTCAAGCGCTTGTCGCATGGCATGGTCCATTTTCATACGCGGCAAGTGATCAGCATTCATCTGCGTCTGGTAGAAACAGTAGTTTCCGCGCCCACGCTCCTTGACACGGTACATGGCCGCGTCGGCATGCATGCTCAGCTCGTCGAGCGTCTGCCCATCACCGGGATAAAGCGCAACCCCGATACTTGCCCCCAGGGAATAAGACATGCCGTCGGTCTGAAACGGTAAAGACAGCGTCGTGATCAATCGACGGGCGACCAATTCAGCCCCGAGGGCCTGTGCATCTTGCAACAAAATCACGAACTCATCACCCCCCAGGCGGCTCAGAGTGTCCACGTCACGCAGGCACTTTTTGATGCGTTCAGCGACTTCAATCAATACGACATCACCAAAGGCATGGCCCATTGAATCGTTGATATTTTTGAATCGATCCAGATCCAGAAAGAGGATGGCAAACTGACCGCCCTGGCGCTGTGCCACCTCTAGGGCGATATCGACCTGCTTGGACAAGAGCAGGCGATTGGGCAGACCTGTGAGGGCGTCCGAATAAGCCAGTTGTTCAATTTTTTCTTTGGCCAGCAATTTTTCCGTCATGTCGTTGATGAAGCCAATGCTGTGCAAGACTTCGCCCTGTTCGTTGCGCACCATGACCCATGACACATACACGACCAGAAAACCCATGTCAGCGTTCCTTCGGCGCAATTCACCCTCCCAATACCCTTGATTCTTGAGTCCCTGTTCCACCAAGGCGAATACTGATTGCCCCTCCGTGCCCTGAAATAAATCACGGGCGGAAAACTTCCTGGATCGCTTCTGGGAAAGCCCTGTGAGTCGTTCACACACTGGGTTCATCACCAGAATCTGGTAGTCGGCGTCCGTGATAAAGACAGCGTCCGGGCAGAACTCAAACACCTTGGCCGCCAATTGCAAACCCGATTCAGCTTCAACGCGCTGGCTGATATCGCGAAAGGTATAGACCCGGCCCGTTGAGATACCGCGGGTCAATTGCGGCTGGGTCTCACGCTCCAAAATTCGCCCTGACCGCATAAGCAATAAATCCGTCGTCACCATTTTCGGGTCGGCTTCAATTTGCGACATTCGCTCCAAGTAGCGTACCGGATCAGTCACGCTCTGGGCTTGATGTGCATGAATTGCTGGGTCATCGCGGTGTTGAAGCAGCTCATTGGGGATTTCCCAGAGTTGCGCAAATTTTCGGTTGTAGCTGCGAATTGCACCCTGTCGGTCACAGACCAAAATGCCGTCGGTGGAAGAGTCCAAAGTGGCCCGCAGTTCAGCCACAACGCCCTCTAAATCATCCACTACCTGGCGTTGCCGACGCAGATCCCGCATGCCAACCACGTAAACCGAAGATCCTTCGTCAGAGCTAGCCCTTTGAACATGGCGCTCAACAGGAACCGACAACCCGTATGCGTTGAGCACAAAGCTTTCCGAGTGGAGTCTATCCACCACCCCAACGGCGGCTTCCTGCCAGAAAACCAGATCTTCAGGTGTTGCCAAAAATGCCGTCACACGCCGGCCGACCAAGTCTGTAGCCTCCAAACCAATCAAATCAGCGGCTGCCTGATTGAAACCCAGGACACACTGGCTGACTGGATCCACCAGACAGGTGGGCTCCATCACGGCTTGCAGCAAAGGCATGAAACTCGAAATGTTCATGATGCCTCCCCTGGTACATCGAGGTCAATGGAGCGCTCGAAGTAGTAACAGATGCGTTTGCGCGGGAGAAAGTATTGCAGGGCATCGCTGGGCAAGCTTGAGGGTTTGATACTACGGCGGATGCTGATCTCTGGGCATTGTTCGAGATCCAGAATCAGCGCCTCCGTCTTGGGGACGGTGCGGTCGTAAACAATGACTCTAGGTCGCAGAGGCCGGGAAGAATTAACCGAGACCACCAGTGCATGGCGGCCATCCAGGAATTCGAGCACCGAGCCCGGCGGGTAGATCCCCATCATCCGAATAAAGCTTCCCAGAATTGGCCCGTCAAATTGCGCTCTCAGTTGAGAAAAAATAAGCGCCAGCGACTCGTGCGGCGTCATGGCCGTTTCAGGTCGCCCGGGGTTGCACAAATTCTCATATCGATTAACCAGCGCCAGTATTTTGGACGGTACGCTCAATTGATCGCCCCTGGCATGCATGGGGAAACCACTGCCATCGTCCAACTCATGGTGTTGGGCAATGGCGGTCAACACGCCTGGCGAGAGTGCCATGCGCCTGCCCATGTCAACACCTAAATCGACATGAGTCTGGTATTGCTTGAACTCAGCCGCTGAAAAACCATCCTCCAATATGTGCACCCGATCCGGCAACGCCAGCTTGCCCATATCGTGCAACGCGGCAGCCACACCCAAGTCGACCATGTCCAGCGGCGACAGGCTCAATGCGCGACCCAGCAACAGCGAAAGTACCGTGACATTGACCGGGTGCGTGCTCACTCTGTCCCCCATACTTTGAGAAAGCAACCGGATGACAACCTCTCCCTCACACGCCATGTCACCCACATAGCTTTGGACCAGTTTTTGGCACTGCTCACCGGCCCACTCAGGCTGCGTCATCACCCGCTCCATCACTTGCCTGTATTCACGCACCCCTTCTCCAAAACGGCGTTCACAAAAAATCAGATTTTGTCTTTGAGTCTCAAGATATTGGACGCGCTGACTGCGCTGCGCTTGCGCTTCGAGGCTCTCGGGCATGGCCTTCAGCACCACAGCTTTTTTCTGATCTGCTGTGGATGGAGAAGCCTTGACGGAAGGTTCCGTCAAAGGATCGCTCTTGGCCAACACACAGCGGACTTGCTGCAGACCCAGACTCCGGATAATCTCAATCTGCTTCAAGTTTGAAATTTTGAAACGATTGCTGGGAAAGGGGTGCGCCATCCACCCGAGGTCGAGATCGACGAACAGGCCGATTCGCAGCTCGCTCATGTCAACCCATTCGGATGGTTTGTTTGTCATGCCCACAGTCTTTCAGTATTTCTACAAGACTTATCGACAAAGGGCGTGCAAACCTGAGGGTTGACCGGGAAATTGGAGACGGCTGTGATCTCCCTCAAACAGCAAGCCGCCCTACACCGCTGTGGGCCGGGTCTTTGGCTTTGAGGCCTTGCCCTGGCTCTTTAGGGGTCTCATGGGCTTGATTGTCCTGCTCTATATTGGCTGTGCCGAGCTGCTCAAACGATCCTTCTACCGGCACCATCATTTGCACGGGAGAAGAATCGCCAGGAACACAAACGCTTAGCCCATGTGCAAACCACCATTGACGGAGAAGTCGGCGCCGGTGGTGTAGCCGCCGTCTTCCGACGCCAGCCAGGCGATGATGGAGGCGATCTCGCTGGGCTTGCCCAGGCGCTTGACCGGAATGGTGGCGACGATCTTGGCCAGCACGTCTTCACGAATTGAGTTGACCATGTCGGTGCCGATGTAGCCGGGACTCACCGTATTGACCGTCACGCCCTTGGTGGCCATCTCTTGCGCCAGGGCCATCGAGAAGCCATGCATACCGGCTTTGGCAGCCGAGTAGTTGGTCTGACCGGCTTGGCCTTTTTCACCGTTGACCGAGCTGATGTTGATGATACGGCCCCAACCTTTTTCCACCATGTCCGCCACCACTTGTTTGGTGACGTTGAACATGCTGTTCAGGTTGGTTTCCATCACCGCGTTCCAGTCCTCGCGCGTCATTTTGAGGAACATGCGATCGCGCGTGATGCCGGCGTTATTCACCAACACATCAATCATGCCGTGCTCTGCTTGGGTCTTGGCGAAGGCTTCCACGGTGGAATCCCAGTCGCCCACATTGCCAACGCTGGCGTAGAAGATGTAGCCCAGGGCTTTTTGCTCGTCCAGCCACTTGGTGAAATCGCGGGTGGGGCCGCAACCGGCAATCACTTTAAAACCCTCTTTGTGCAGACGCTGGCAAATGGCGGTACCGATGCCACCCATGCCACCGGTCACATAAGCTACTTTTTGACTCATTTTTATCTCCTGATTTATTAACCAACCACTTCAAAATTGATAGCTACTTACGCCCATTTTTGTTGGGCCGTAGCCATTATTAATCTCAAATCAACGCTCCAGTGCTAGGGAAACCCCCATGCCGCCGCCAATGCACAGCGCGGCCAAGCCTTTTTTGGCATTGCTGCGCTGCATTTCGTGCAACAGCGTCACCAAAATGCGGCAACCGGACGCCCCAATGGGGTGGCCAATGGCAATCGCACCACCGTTCACATTGACACGGGCCGGGTCAATGTCCAGCGCCCGGTTCACGGCACAGGCTTGCGCGGCAAAGGCTTCATTCAGCTCGAAAAGATCGACGTCAGCGGCCTTCCAGCCTGCACGGGCCAGGGCTTTTTGCGAGGCAGACACCGGGCCCATGCCCATGGTGGCCGGATCAAGACCGGTGGTGGCAAAGGAGGCAATGCGCGCCAGGGGCGTCAAGCCCAACGCGGCGGCTTTCGCAGCCGACATCACCACCACTGCCGCAGCGCCGTCGTTGATGCCCGAGGCATTGCCCGCCGTCACGCTACCCGCCTTGTCAAAGGCTGGGCGCAGGCCTGCCAGAACGTCGGCATTGGTCTTTTTGTTAATGAACTCGTCAGCGTTGAAGAGGATGGGGTCGCCCTTGCGCTGCGCCAGCGACACGGTGACGATCTCGTCCTTGAACTTGCCTGCGTCTTGCGCGGCAGAGGCCTTTTGCTGACTGGCCAGCGCCAAAGCGTCCTGCATGTCGCGGGTGATGCCGTGGGCCTTGGCCACGTTCTCGGCGGTGATGCCCATGTGGTACTGGTTGTACACGTCCCACAAGCCATCGACGATCATGGAGTCGATCATCTTCCAGTCGCCCATGCGCTGACCGTCACGCGAGTTCAGCAACACATGCGGGCTGGCGCTCATATTTTCCTGCCCACCCGCCACCACAATCTCGCTGTCGCCCCAGGCCACCGACTGCGCGGCCAGCATCACAGCCTTCAGGCCCGAACCGCACACCGCGTTGATGGTCAGACCCGGCGTTTCTTTGGCCACACCGGCCTTTATCAAGGCCTGACGCGCCGGGTTTTGACCCGCGCCGGCAGCCAGCACCTGGCCCATGATGACTTCACCCACCTGATCCATGCCAACACGGGCGCGGGCCAGGGCCTCCTTGATCACGAGTGCGCCCAGCTCGGTGGCAGGCGTCTTGGCGAGCGAGCCGCCGAACTTGCCCACGGCGGTGCGTGTGGCTGAAACGATAACGATGTCTTGCATTTAAGGTCTCCTATGTTGCTCGGGGTGGTTTTCTGATACTTAAACAGCTTTCGCCTTGACGTAACGACCGGGCGCGGGCTCGATTGTTTTGTACTTCGTGCCTTTGCCATAAGCTTTGGGTGCGGCAGTCTGCTTGCCCGCATGGCCTTTGAGCCAGTCAGACCAATCTGTCCACCAGCTACCCGGCTGCTCTTTGGCCCCGGTCATCCAAGCCTCTGAGGTCTTGGGAAATTTGCCGTCTTCACGCACCCAGTGGTTGCGTTTTTTGGCGGCGGGCGGATTGATGACCCCAGCAATGTGGCCCGAGGCGCCCATGACAAAGCGCTTCTTGCCCTTGAGCACCTGGGTGGACGCGTAGGCCCCGCCAATCGGCACGATGTGGTCATCGCGCGAGCCGTAAATGTAGACAGGCATGTCCAACCGACTCAAGTCGATTTTTTCGCCACACACGGTGACCGTGCCCGGTTTGATGAGCTTGTTTTCCAGGTAAGTATTGCGCAGGTACCAGGCATAAAACGGGCCGGGCAGATTGGTGCTATCACTGTTCCAGTAGAGCAGGTCAAACGGGGGTGGCGTCTCGCCCTTGAGGTAATTGCCCACCACGTAGTTCCAGAGCAGTTCATTCGGGCGCAGCGCACTGAAGGTAGATGACAACTCCTGGCCCTTGAGCAGGCCGCCCTGCCCCATCTGCGTCTCGCGGTATTTGACGAAGGCTTCGTCAATGAACACGTCCAGAATGCCGGTGTCGGTGAAGTCGATCAGTGTGGTCAAGAAGGTCGCGCTGGCCACGGGCTTTTCACCACGCGCGGCCAGCACCGCCAGCGCGTTGGACAGCATCGTGCCGCCCACGCAAAAGCCCAGGGCGTTGATCTGCCCGCCGCCATTGCCCTGACCCGCGATCTCTTGCACCGCATGAATGGCGCGGATGACTGCGTCCTCAATGTAGTTGTCCCAGGTCTTGTTGGCCAGCGATTCATCCGGGTTGCGCCAGCTCACGACGAAGGTGCGGTGACCCTGGCTGACGGCATAGCGGATCAGCGAGTTCTCGGGCTTCAAGTCCAGGATGTAGTACTTGTTGATGCAGGGCGGAATCAGCAGGAACGGTTTTTCATAGACCTTGGCCGTGAGCGGTTTGTATTCGATCAACTGAAACAGCTCGTTCTCAAAAACGACCGCGCCTTCGGTGGTGGCCACATTGCGCCCCACCTCAAACAGGCTCTCGTCCGTCATGGAGACGTGGCCTTGCTTGAGATCGTGCAACAGGTTTTGCAGGCCTTTGGCGATGCTTTCGCCCTTGGTTTCCAGTGCTTTTTGCTGGGCATCGGCGTTGAAGGCCAGAAAGTTACTAGGGGCTGAAGCTGCGGCCCATTGCTCCACCGCAAAGCGCACGCGGGCACGGGTTTTCTCGTCCCCCTCTACCGCATCGGCCAAGCCCATCAGGGTGCGGGTGTTGAGCAGGTAACTGGCTGCCGTCATGGAGGCCGCCGGGTTAGCCGCCCAGGCCTGCGCTGAGAAGCGTCGGTCGGTGAGCTTGGGCAGGCCGTCTGGCTTGCCGCCCGTGGTGGCGCTGGTCGCCTGACTCCAGAGACTTTGCGCCTCTTGCACATACTGCTCTTGCAGGGTTTTAAGTTTGTCTGGCGAGAACGCCAAGGGGCTGGATGCCGAGGGAAGGCCTTGACCCAAGCCACCAAGCCCCGCACCCGGCAAGCCCTGCATGGCCTTGGACCAACTGTCGCCAAAGGTCTGTTGAAATTGCTGTGCGGCCTGAGCCCATTCTTGCGGGGTTTGTTGATTCACGATGCATCCTTCCTTCACTACACTCTTTGTCTTGAACAGTAGACGAGTATCCGCGCATTACCCTGTCAATAAAATTACATTTTCGAAATAAGATTATCAACATAAGCATATCCATGTACATCGTCCCCATCGCCTGGCTCTACGTCGTCCTCATGATGGCCGTGGCCGAGGCCACCAACACCACGGGCACCGTACTGGGTGCCATCATCACGTTTTTGCTCTATGGCCTGGGGCCGGTGGCGCTGGTGGTTTACCTGATGGGCTCCCCCGCCCGCAAACGTTCGATCAAGGCACGCGAGGCGGCTGAAGCGGCGCAAGCAGCGCAATCCAGTGAAGCAGCGCAAACCCTTGTGGCGACTGAATCAAGCCAGCCAGATGCAAGCCGCCATGCGCCCGCTGATGCGGTCCCGTCGGTGGGAAAAGAAGCTTGAGGGGTTGCTCACGGTGCACCAGTCGGCGCTGCCGTCATTGCCAAACACCTGCGTGACCCCCAGCGCCTGTAGTCGTTGACGCGCCAAGCCTTGCAGATCGCACAACCATTTGCCTGCGGCCCCTGCCTGGAAGCAAGCCGCCGCCTGTGCGTCGTGGTTCACAAATGCGGCCCGCACTTCAGACCCCACTTCAAACGCCTCGGGGCCAATGCAAGGGCCTAGCCATGCTATTATTTTTCTAGCTGCTTGCGCTAGTGGATATTGGGCTTCAGGCCTAAATGACTCAAAAACAGACTCCAAAACACCGCAACCCTCATGCCCTGCCAACCCACGCCAGCCCGCATGCGCCGCCGCTACAAAACTACCCGCCTCATCAGTCAAGAGCACGGGCAGGCAGTCGGCCACCATGATGGTGCAGGCCAGGCCACGCTGGGTGCTGATGCAGGCATCGGCCACGGTCGCGTCAGGCATGCTGACATTCAGCTTGATCACCTGTGTGCCATGCACCTGATTTAAAAACACCGGCTTCACGATGGGCCGGGCGTCTTGCCCCGCATTCAATCGCTGGGCCCAAGCAGCACGGTTGGCCGCCACAGCTTGGGGCGAGTCCCCCACGTGGTCGCCCAGGTTCAAGCTGTCGTAAGGCGGCTGCGACACGCCGCCCGCTCGCGTGCTGCACACGGCCCGCACATGGGCGGGCGCGGGCCAGTTGGGGGTGAGGACGTCAAACGCCTGGGGTGACATCACGGCTCGGGCGTCCCGGTGTCTTGAAGTCCCCGGCTCAACTCGGTTCGGGCAGCACTGGCCAGCGCCTGGTACTTGGTGCGAAAAGCATCGAGGTTTTCTTCCTCCAGCTCCTCCAGGTCGAGCAGTACGTTGTGCGCACCCTTGGTTGCGCGGATGAGCTCATCGAGCTTGACCTGGATCGCCTCGGTATCCCGGTTTTGCGTGTTCTGAATCAGGAAAACCATCAAGAACGTGATGATGGTGGTGCCGGTATTGATGACCAACTGCCAAGTGTCGCTAAAGCCAAACAACGGCCCCGTGATGATCCAGACCGCGATGACGGCCACGGCCACCACGAACACCCGAGGCCGACCACAAAAATGGGCCGTGGTCTTGGCGAATTGGGAGTACCAGGCCGCGTTGCGCATGTCAGGCTTCAAAATCCGGGCAGTTTTTGGGCTCTGCGGCCACAAAGGCAGGCAGCTTCATGCAGGCCTCAAAGGCCGCCATGGTGCGGGTCAGGCCGGTGAAGTCGCAGTTAAAGCGCTGGCCGTTGAAGATTTGCGGCACTAGGCAGCAATCGGCCAGGGTCGGCGTGTCGC
Source organism: Hylemonella sp. (assembly GCA_031427355.1). Classification (GTDB taxonomy): domain Bacteria; phylum Pseudomonadota; class Gammaproteobacteria; order Burkholderiales; family Burkholderiaceae_C; genus CANCDA01. Next base: position 12,185 of record JANPNG010000253.1, on the reverse strand, counting down.
CATAGCAGTACACCGACGCAGGCACGCTGGCCTTCTGGCGCTGGGCTTCAATCACCTGCAATTGCCGCTCAAAACTCAGCAGCCCTTCGCGCACCCAGTGGCGATACCAGGTGTTTTTGGCATCTTCGTCCACCTTGAGTTCTTTCACTAGGTACTTGAGCACGCGCAGGTTGTTGAGCGGGTGAATCTCACACGCAATGCTTTGCGCCAGCGCACGCACGCGGGCGCGGCCCAGTGCGTCGGCGGGCAGCAGCGCGGGGCTGGGGTGGGTCTCGTCCAGGTACTCCATGATGGCCAGGGACTGGCTGAGCAAGACCGGGCCGGAGCCATCGGGGGCGTTGGTCTCCATATCCAACAGAGGCACCAGTTGGTCGGCCGAGAGGCTGGCGTACTCTGGCTTCTTGTGGTCGCCCCGCGCCAGGTGCACTGAGACGTAGTCGTAAGCCAGACCCTTGATCGCCATGGCAATGCGCACCCGAAAGGAGGCGGAGGAGCGGAAGTAGTTGTGGAGTTTCATGCCTTCAAGGATATACCGGAAATCGGCACGATTCCAAGGTCAGCTTGAGTTTGGCTGTGGCGGCTAGACTGACTTGCTAAACTCGCCAGCCACACCCTCTAACCCCTGCAAGGTCACCCATGATCCTCGAACACGTTGACATCCGCATCCACCCCGGCCAGCAGGCTGCTTTTGACGAAGCCATCCAGCGCGGCGTGAATACCGTGATCGCGCACGCCAAAGGTTTTCGGGGCTTCAAGGTGAATAAGTGCATTGAAAGCCCCGATCGCTACATTTTGATGCTTTTTTGGGACAGCGTGGACGACCACATGGTTGGCTTTCGTCAGTCACCCGCCTTCGCCGAATGGCGCGCCATCGTGGGGCCGTTTTTTGCGTCGCCACCGGTGATGGAGCACTTCAATTTGCTGGCCAAGTCCGACTGAGACCGAGGACATCAATCAGGGTGAAATTCCCGATGACCGGCCACCAACTTGTCGAGCAAGTATACAAATTGCGCTTGCTCGGCCTCATCCAGCGAACTCAGCAAGCGGACTTGCACTCGACTCACCACTCGCTTCATTTTCAGCGCGGCGGCTTCGCCCTCGGGCGTGACCCACAGGCGCTTGCGGCGTCGATCCTGCACATCGGGCTCGCGCCGGATCCAGCCTTTGGATTCAAGACGACCAAGCACCGAACCCAAGGTGGCTGCATCCAGAGCAACCTGCCCAGCCAATGTGACCTGGTCCACACCCGGTGTGTCAATCAGCGCATTAAGATTGATACGTACACTTATTATTTTCAGCAAGAAAGAAAGGTTCTATGAGCTTCGTCATCACCCCCCCCGCTCAAGTGTCTGTGCCTGTCGTAGGCAGCAAAGACCGCTTTCCCGTAAACCGCATTTACTGCGTAGGCCGCAACTACGTGGAGCACGCCAAAGAAATGGGCTTCACGGGTCGTGAGCCACCCTTCTTCTTTCTCAAGCCCACTGACACCTGCGTCATCGTCAACGCAGGCGAAACCGCTGATCTGCCCTACCCCAGTCTGACCAAAGAGTTCCACCACGAAATTGAACTCGTGGTGGCCATCGGCACCGGCGGGAAAAACATCAAAGCTGCCGACGCCCACAAACACATTTATGGGTATGGCGTAGGCCTGGACATGACCCGACGTGACTTGCAAGGCGAGATGAAAAAACTCGGTCGCCCCTGGTGCATTGGCAAGGCTTTTGACCACTCATCCCCTATTGGCCCCATCACGCCCGCCGCGCAGGCCGGTGACGTCGAGAACGCTGAGATCTTCATCCAGGTCAACGGCAAAGACCGTCAGCGCAGCAACGTCTCCAAGCTGATCTGGAACATCGGCGAAATCATCGAGCACATCACCGCCGCCTGGGAGCTGCAACCCGGCGACCTGATTTACTCGGGCACGCCAGAGGGTGTTAATGCGGTGGTTCAGGGTGATGTGATCGAAGGCAGCGTTGCAGGCCTCACCACCATTCGCCTCAAAGTCGTTTAATACGAGGAGCTTCTGTGAAAAAAATTGAATCTTTGGCTGCGTTTTGCGCCATCCTGGCCGGCGTGGTGCTGACCCTGATCACCCTGATCACGGTCATGGCCGTGCTGGGCCGCGAAGTGCTGGGCAAAACCGTGGCGGGCGACTTTGAACTCGTGGGCGTTGCAGCAGGTGCGGCGATCGCCCTGTTCTTACCTTGGTGCCAGGTCAAGCGCGGCAACATCGTGGTCGATTTTTTCACCACCGGGGCCAGTGACCAAGCCATCAAACACATGGATCGTTTCGGTAGCCTGCTGATGGCACTGATGGCCGGTGTTTTTGCCTGGCGCTCCACGCTAGGCGGCCTGAATGTGTATGCCGCCCACTCCGGCACCATGATGCTGGACTTCCCGGAATGGATCATCTACGCGCTGATGGTGCCCCCGCTGGCATTGACCTCTTTGGTGGGCCTGCTTCAAGCCCTGGGCTTTGAATCCACCGCCAACAAAAACAACGGCGGCGACAACGCCACCAAAGGTAACCCAGCATGAGCCCCATTACCCTTGCCCTGCTGATTTTTGGTCTCATGCTGGTCATGATGGCCATTCGCGTGCCGATTGCCGTCTCGATGTTTTTTGCCGGTGCTGTGGGCTACCTCATACAAGCGGGCTGGGCACCCATGAGCGGTTGGCTCAACACCCAGGCTTTTGCCCGCTTTGCCAGTTATGACCTCTCGGTCATCCCGCTCTTTATCCTGATGGGGCACTTTGCCACACAGGGCGGCATCTCTAAAGCCTTGTTCCAGTTCGCGGCCTCGGTCATGGGTCGCTTTCGGGGTGGCTTGGCCATGTCCTCAGTGCTGGCCAGTGCGGCGTTTGGCTCAATTTGCGGCTCGTCCGTGGCTACGGCCGCCACCATCACCGGCGTGGCCTTGCCTGAGATGAAACGCCACGGCTACTCCGGGCGCTTGTCCACCGGCACACTGGCCGCAGGCGGCACCTTGGGCATTTTGATTCCACCCTCTGTGCCGCTGGTGATCTACGCCATCCTGACCGAGCAAAATATCGCCAAGCTGTTTGCAGCGGCCATGGTGCCGGGCTTGATCGCCATGGTGGGCTACATCATCGCCATTGCCATCTATGTGCGCCTTGTGCCCGGCCAAGCGCCAGAGCACGACACGTCTGAGCCCTTCAACCGCGAATCGTTCATGGGCATTTTGCCCATCGCCATCATCTTCACCATCGTGTTTGGCGGCATTTACGGCGGCTTCTTCACACCCACCGAAGGCGCGGCCGTGGGGGCGTTTTCCACCTTCATCGCCGCGCTCATCAAGCGCGAAATGAACTGGCCCAAGTTCAAAGAATGCTTCTACGCCACGGCCGAGAGCTCCGGCATGATTTTCTTGATCTTCCTCGGGGCCGACATGATGAACGCCTCTTTGGCCTTGACTCAGGTGCCCAATCAACTCGCTGCCGTGGTCAGCGGTTGGGGTCTTGCGCCCGTGATGGTGGTGGCCGCGATCATGTTGTTTTATGTGGTGCTGGGCGCGGTGATGGACGAGCTGTCCATGATCTTGCTGACCATCCCGATCTTTTTCCCCATGATCATGGGCCTGGACTTTGGCATGAGCAAGGAATACACCGCCATCTGGTTCGGCATCATGGTGCTGATGACCGTGGGCTTCGGCATGCTGGCCCCGCCGGTGGGACTGAACGTATACGTGGTCAATGGCATGGCCAACAGTGCCGGACACAACATCCCGATTGCGGAGAGCTACAGAGGCGTCATGCCCTTCCTGATCAGCGACACGATTCGCACCATCGTATTGCTTCTTTTCCCCGGTATTTCACTCTGGCTGGTGAAGTTCATCGGGTAAATCCGATGTTCAAACCACCGCTTTCAAGTTATTGTTCGTCCCATTATTGATTGGAGAAACCTGAATGAAACGTCGTACCCTTCTTAAATCCGGAGCTACTGTTGTGGCCCTTGGCGCACCCGCGCTGAGCAGTTTTGCCCAGGCGCAAGTCACGCTTAAATTCCACACCTTCATGGCCCCTCAGTCCAATGTGTGGCTCAACATGCACAAGGCTTGGATGGACAAGGTTGAAAAAGAGTCCGGTGGGCGCATCAAGTTTGAAGCCTACCCCGCCATGCAATTGGGTGGCACACCCGCCCAGTTGTACGACCAGGCCAAAGACGGCGTGGTGGACATCACTTGGACGCTGCCCGGCACCACCACAGGCCGCTTCCCACGCGTTGAAGTGTTTGAGCTGCCCTTCATGATGACCAACGCCGAAGCCACGTCCCGCGCCTATTGGGAATACGTGCAGACCATGGCGCCTGATGAGTTCAAAGAGGTGCAGGTGTTGGCACTTCAAGTGCATGGCCCCGGCGTGATTCACACGGTGGACAGGCCGGTCAAATCGGTGGACGACTTGAAAGGCCTGAAAGTGCGCGGCCCAACCCGTCAGGTCACCAAGCTGCTGGCCAGCCTGGGCGCTACGCCCGTGGGCATGCCTTTGCCCGGCATCCCCGACGCACTGTCCAAAGGCACGATCAACGGTGCGGTCATCCCCTGGGAGGTTGTGCCCTCGGTCAAGGTGCAAGAGTTGACCAAATTCCACGCTGAGTTCGACCCCGCCGGTGGCAGCCTGTACACCACCGCCTTTGTCATGAGCATGAACAAGGCCAAGTACAACAGCCTCCCCCCTGACTTGAAGAAAGTCATCGACAACAACAGCGGCATCAACACCTCGGGCTGGTTGGGCAAGACACAACAAGCCGGTGATGCCGCAGGCCGCAAGACTGCCACAGACCGTGGCAACCAGGTGTTCACCGTCAGCGTGGCCGAGAGCCAGAACTTCCGCCGCAAATCCCGCGCCATCGAGTTGGAGTGGGTGGAAGACATGAACAAACGCGGCTTTGATGGCCGTAAACTGCTCGACACCGCCAAGGCTTTGATCGAGAAGCACACCAAGGCTCTCAAGTCCTAAGCGGCACTCCCGCCCCCGACAAGCCGCTCCCTGTGAGCGGCTTTTTTCTTGCCCAAATTCCCGTCCAAACTTCGTCGCTAGCATCACCTAAACTAAGCCTTATGAGCCAGCCCCACCCCATCCGCCACCCGATTGACTACTCTCCCCAAGGGCGAGCCATCCGGCACTGCCGCAACTGCGGCGCTGCAACTGCCATGCGGGTGCCTGACGACGGTGACACCAAAGAGCGTGCCGTCTGTACCGCTTGCGGCACCATCCACTACCTCAACCCGCTCACCGTGGTAGGCACGATTGCTCACATGGGTGACAAAGTCCTGCTCTGTAAACGCAATATCGAGCCGCGCTTGGGCAAGTGGACGCTGCCCGCCGGTTTTTTGGAGCTGGGCGAATCTACTTCCCAAGGAGCCGAGCGGGAAACCCATGAAGAAGCTGGCGCCCAAATTGAAATGGAAGGACTGTTCAGCATCCTCAGCGTCCCCCGAGTCGGGCAGGTCCATCTGTTTTACCGGGCCAAACTCTTGAGTGACCAGTTCGATCCCGGCATCGAGAGCATGGAAGCCCGGCTTTTCTCTGAAAACGAAATCCCCTGGGAAGAAATCTCCTTCTTGACCGTCAAAAAGACACTGGAATTTTTCTTTACGGATCGCCAGACTGGGGGCTTTCAGGTCCATGACCTGGTTCTGACTTGATTGCTTGAATCACGCCTGATTCAGCGCTCATCTCTTTCCGTAAGACCGGGTGAAGGGTTCCTATGATCAAGCCATGAAGCAGAAAGACCAGTTTTGGAGCATTGACCTCCTCGCCATCTCGCGCGAGTGGCTTTCCCAGTTGCAAACACTGGTGATGACGGTTTTGACGTTTATCGCCGTTGCACTGCCCATGCTGATCTCGGGCTTTGCCCTGTGGTACATGGCGGGGTTTCCCGTTCTTTTTTAATCTATCCCCCCAAATTTTTCTTTTGATATAGGTCAAATCCTGCTAATGTAGGAGCTTGGACAATTCAGGAAGGGGATTACAGTGGATAACAAGATTGCACCCGGATTCAGCCGGGCTCACCTCGGCTCAATGGTGGGCTTGCCCATGCTGAACGGTTTGACTCAGTTCAAACAGCCTCACGCCTCGAAAGTTGCATGCACCAGTTGCAACATACGACAGTTCTGCTTACCCACGGGGCTCAGTCCGGAGGATTTCCAAAGAATCAACAGCGTGATTTCAGTCCAGCGCAGGATGAAGCGCGGCGATACGCTGTACCGCAATGGTGAAAAATTCACCAATCTGTACGCCATTCGAACCGGGTTTTTCAAAATCCGCATCACCTCCGAAGATGGCCGAGAACAAGTCACAGGCTTCCACATGGCAGGCGAGGTGATTGGCATGGACGGCATCATGAATGACCATCACAACTGTGACGCCGTGGCCCTGGAAGATGCCGATGTCTGCGTACTGCCCTTTCACCTAGTTGAAAAACTCTCCAGAGACATCGGGGCCTTGCAACACCATGTGCATAAGATCATGAGTCGAGAAATTGTGCGTGAGCATGGCGTGATGCTCTTGCTGGGCAGCATGCGCGCCGATGAACGCTTGGCCGCTTTCTTACTCAATCTGGTGGAGCGACTGCATGACCGTGGCTTTTCAAAAACCGAGATCAACCTGCGCATGACCCGAGAAGAAATTGGCAGCTACCTGGGCCTCAAACTGGAGACGGTTAGCCGCACATTCTCCAAGTTCATGGAAGACGGAATACTTGAAGTCCACCAGCGCCACGTTCGCATCCTCAACGCGGATGCCCTCGCCCTGCTTGTCAACCACGAGAAGTCCCATTGATTTAGATCAAGGCGATATCTCGCATAAGCGCAGTAAGCTCACACCGCACACCAAGTGCATACGGAGGCACACCATGTACCAACGAATCCTTGTCGCCACAGACGGCTCTACCCTCTCCAAAAAAGCAGTCAGCAGCGCCATCTCGATGGCGCAACTCACGGGCGCGGAACTGGTGGCTTTGAAGGTCACACCACGCTACCCGCAGAGCTATTTTGAAGGCGGTCTGGCCCTGCAAGCCAATGAGATTGCACGGGTCGAAAAGCAATGGGCCGACCAGGGTCAGGCCATTGTGGATGCAGTCAGCAAGTCAGCCTTGGCCAAAGGTGTGAAAACCAAGGCCATCACCGTGCGCTCCGACCTGGTGAGTGAAGCCGTGATCGCCGCTGCCAAAAAGCACAAGTGCGATTTGATCGTGATGGCCTCTCATGGGCGCAGAGGCATCAAGCGCCTGCTGCTGGGCAGTGAAACCCAACTGGTGCTGACGCACTCCCACATCCCGGTGCTGGTGCTACGCTGACATCGCGCCTGAAGCGCGCAGCTTCGCGCGCGCTGGCGCGTCCATGCCCAAGATCTGTTCCAAAATTTCTTCCGCGTGTTGACCCAGCACCGGTGGGGGCAACTTGTGCTCAATCGGTGTACCTGAGAACTTCATCGGGCTGCCCATCAGCGGCACTTGCCCCGCCAACGGGTGCGGTAGCTGGATCTGCATCCCTCGTGCCTGCACCTGAGGGTTGGCGAAGGCTTGGGCCACCGTGTTGATGGGGCCGCAAGGTACGCCCGCCGTCTCCAGCGCTGCAACCCAGTCTTCGGTGCTGCGCTGCTTGAAGATGTCTTCCAGCACAGGCACCAAGGTGGCACGGTGTTTCACGCGGTTGGCATTTTTGGCAAAACGCTCGTCTTGCGGCAAATCTTCGCGATGGGCGGCTGCACAAAATTTGGCAAAAAGATTGTCATTGCCACAGGCCAAAATCACCGAACCATCAGCCGTGGGGAACACCTGGTAGGGCACGATGGAGGGGTGCGTGTTGCCCAAGCGTTGGGGCGACTCACCGGTTGATAGATACGTCATGCCCTGGTTGGCCAGCAAAGCGATGCAGGAGTCCAGCAGCGCCACATCCACGTGCTGGCCTACACCCGTCACGGCGCGGTGTGCCAGCGCCGCATTGATGGCAATGGTGGCGTACATGCCGGTGAAGATGTCAATCACCGGCACACCCACGCGCATCGGCCCGCCGCCAGGCTCTCCATCAGGAATCCCGGTCACGCTCATCAGCCCGGCCATGCCCTGCGCCATGAAGTCGTAGCCGGGCTTCTCACGGAAAGGGCCGGTCTGGCCAAAGCCCGTCACCGAGCAGTACACCAAGCCGGGGTTGATCTTGGACAGGTCTTTGTAGCCCAGTCCGTAGCGGTCCAGGTCACCCACCTTGTAGTTCTCAATCAACACATCACACTTAGCGGCCAGCTCACGCACCAGGGCTTGCCCGTCGGGGTGGGTCAAGTTCACCGTGATGGATTTTTTGCCGCGATTGGCGGCCATGAAGTACGCGGCCTCGCTGGTCTCATTGCCTTGTTCGTCCTTCATCCAGGGCGGGCCGTAGGCACGGGAATCGTCGCCTGTTTTAGGGCGTTCCACCTTGATGACTTCAGCCCCCAGGTCAGCCATGTTTTGACCCGCCCACGGGCCGGCTAGCACACGAGAAAGATCTAGAACGCGAATGTGTGAAAGAGGTCCGGCCACGATCAATCCAACTTTGCGCCTGAGAGTTTCACCACATTCGTCCAGCGTTTGATTTCAGCGTTGACGAACTGGCCAAACTGCTGGGGTGTGAAGCTGCTGAACTCCGCCCCCTGATTGGCCCAGACTGCTTTGGCTTCATCTGACAAACCGGCTTTGCGAATTTCTTCCACGGCGCGCGCCTGCACATCGGCGGGCGTGCCCTTGGGGGCCCAGATGCCGTACCAGGTGGTGACGGTGTAGTCGGGCAAACCCAACTCGCCTGCACAGGGCACATCGGGGAAAGCCGGGTTGCGCTTCAAGCCCGACACCATCAAGGCCTTGATGCGCCCGCCCTTGATGTGCGTGGCTGATGAACCCAGGCCATCAAACATCATGTCCACATTGCCCGAGATCAGGTCTTGCAAGGCGGGGCCTGCGCCACGGTAAGGGATGTGCGTGATAAAGGTTTGGGTCTGCTGCTTGAACAGCTCGCCTGCCAGATGGTGCGATGTGCCGCTGCCCGCCGAGCCGTAATTCATGCTGCCGGGACTTTTGCGCAACTGCGCCAGAAAGGTTTTGAAGTCGCCTGGAATTTTTTTCGGGTTCACCACCAGCACCTGAGGCACGTTAGCCACCAGCACCAGGGGGATGAAGTCTTTTTCCAAGTCATAGTCCAGCTTGGGGTACATCGACGGGGCAATCGTGTGGTGCACCGCCCCCATGAACAGCGTGTAGCCATCCGCTTGCGCTTTGGCTGCAATACCAGCCCCCAGGTTACCCCCGGCACCACCTCGGTTGTCAATAATGAGCTGGCGACCCGTGTGCTTGGCAAACTGGGCAGCTAAAGGGCGGGCAAATGCATCCGTGCCGCCACCGGCTGGAAACGGAACGATCAGCGTGACAGGCTTGGTAGGCCAAGCCGACTGCGCACGTCCCAGCAAGGGCAGTGCAGCAGCACTGGCAGCAGCAACTCGCAAAATATCGCGTCGGGTGCTGGAATTCAAAAATGAGTGTGTCATGGGTTGGCTCGTGGTAATTTGTTGTGGGGCGATTTTAGTGGCTCAATTCGTGCCCTTTAAGCGAAGCTCTACTGACCGATCCAGAACCCATATCTCGCCCCCCTTATCGCGCAACTTATTGCACCCGCTTGAAGCGCTGGATGCGTTTGCCGGTATCCACCTCGGAGGTGTAGACGGTGCCATCGCTGTCCAGTGCAATGTTGTGCACCCAATGGAAGTCGCCCGCTTGGCGCCCAGGTCGGCCAAAAGAGCCCAGGCGCTCGCCGGTTTCGCGCAACAAAATGTGCACCTCGTTGTTGGTGCCATCGGCCACCAACAAATAGCGTTGATCGGCATCTTCGGTGGGAATCAAATCCCAGGGTGAGCCTGAGCCGCGCGTGGCGGGCTCCAGCACAAACTGGCGCACGAACTCGCCGTTTTTGCGAAACACCTGGATGCGGTTGTTCATGCGGTCACACACGTAAAGCAAATTGTCGCGGGTCAAGCGAACGCAGTGCACGGGGTTGGCAAACTGCGGAGACTCTGGGTTGTAGTCAGGTATCTTGGTGTCATCAGGCTTCTTGCCATAAGCCCCCCAATGGCGTTTGTAGACCCCGGTGCTGGCGTCAAACACCACCACGCGCCGGTTCTGGTAGCCGTCTGCCACATAGATCTCGTTGGCCTGTGCGTCCATTTCCATGTGCGCGGGGCGGCCCAGTTGATCGGGAGCGTTGCTGCCCAGGCTGGCACCGGGTTTGCCGATTTGCAGCAAGAATTTTCCGTCAGCGGTGAACTTGAGCAGCATGTGGTCGGTGTTGGCGTTGCCGCCAATCCACACGTTGCCGTTCGGATCGCGGTAAATGCCATGCTCATTCTTGGGCCAGTCATAGCCCTGCCCTGCACCACCCCATGCGGTGAGCAAATTGCCCGCGCGGTCAAACTTGAGCACAGGGGGTGCGGCACTGCAGCATTTGGAGCGCTGGGGTGTCAACGTCGCCCCGCGCTCGTCGTCAGTCACCGTTAAAGGGCGATGAATCACCCAGATGTTGTTGTCCTTGTCGGTAGCGATACCGGCCACTTGGCCCAGAATCCAGTTATTGGGCAGGGGCTTGGGCCAAAAGGGATCGACCACGTAGCGCGGGCCCGTGCCAAACGCGCCTTCAACCCTCTGCGCCAGAGCGGCTGTGTTCAAGCTCAGCGCAAAAATCAATCCAAAAATTTGAATGAAGTAACGTGTGGTTTTCAGCATTTTTGTCTCCAAGATTTATTCGGTTTTTGAGCGCGGAAAGCAAGCACTAAGGCTTGATGAACTTCACCACAAACTCGTCTTTAGGCATGGGTGGGGTGGGCGTGTTTTTGTCGCGTGTGTCGGCTGGGTTGCGCAGAAAGTCGCCTTGCGCGACGAGTTTCAAACCGGCGGCCTCAACCTCTTTAACCAGAAAGACTTCTTCAATGCGGTGCAACGTGCCTGCCTCGGAAATGCCGGTGCCAGGGCGACCCGAGTGATCGGCAATCACGTACATGCCGCCGACTTTGAGCGCGGCAAAAACGGCGCGGTTCATGCGGGCGCGATCCACACCCATGTGACCCAGATCGTGGTAGTTGAACATCAGCGTCACCAGGTCAACCGCACCCGGTTCAAGCTCTGAGGGCACTGGGTCTTCAAAGGGCTGGACCACCGCCACGATGTGCGAGACCGCCGGATTCTTGGCACGCGCTGCCAGTGCTTGCGCCGAGGTGAGGCGGGGTGTGGGGGGTGCAACCGGTGCGGCGGCAGGCGCTACGCCGCCCTCGGTTGTAACCGGGGGCGGCGCAGGCGCACCGAGCGCAGGGCGTGGCGCGCTTTGCCCATAGACACGCCCCTTGGGTCCGACTGCGCGAGCCAACAACTCAGTGGTGTAGCCACCTCCAGCGCTCAAGTCCAACGCCACCATGCCGGGCTTGATGCCGATAAAGGCCAGCACCTGCTCTGGCTTACGCCGAACGTCATTGCTTTTGTCTGCGGCGGAGCGGTCCGGGCTGGCCACGATTTGTGCGATTTGATCTTGGCTCAACGACGCGCAGCCGCTGAGTAGGAGCAGGGCCGAGGTTAGCAAGACCAAGTGGTATTTTTTAGCCATGTGTTTCACTGTAGGGCTCCTTTTTCAAACGCAAGAAAGTGTGGTCGTAGATCAGATCGGTCACACCGAACTGACCGACCAAGCGGTAGCAATCGGCCAGCTCGACACGGGCTTGCCATTTTGCGAGCTGACTTGGCCGCGTAGAGGCAGGGGAAATCAGTGCTGTAGTTCATGCGGGCGCCCCCTTACCGAAGCATCAGCGCACCAGCAATCGTGGTCGCGCTGCCCACCAAAGCGGCCACGATCAACCACCAGCCGGGCACGAGCCTCGCCGTACTGGCTGCAGGCGCTGAGGTCGACGGGGCCACTGCGTTGGCGGGTGCTGCCACGGCATGCGGCGTTGCGTCTTGTGTGGCAAGCGCTGTTGAGGTGGCCGGTGGGTTGGTAGCCACAGCAAGGTCCTCAGGCGGGGCGAGCTGCTTGCGAAAGGCTTTGAAAAAATCGTCTGACATTTTCTTGGCCACGCTGTCGATCAAACGCGAGCCCACCTGCGCCAGCTTGCCGCCGATCTGCGCCTTGGCGGCGTAGTTCAGTTCGGTGCCTTCA
>JANPNG010000252.1:0-1791 GCA_031427355.1 Hylemonella sp. | reverse complement strand
TTTGGTCGAGTACGAAGGTGGTGGCGAGGAAACCCGTTCCAACCCCTGGCTGGCCGAGTTGCAGCAAGAAGCCTTTGTTGAGATCAACCCCAAAGCGGCGGCAGATCGTGGCATCCGCAATGGCGAGCGCGTCTGGCTGGTGTCACCCACAGGTGCCCGCTTGAATGTGCAGGCCATGGTGACCGAGCGGGTCGGGTCTGACACAGTGTTTATGCCCTTCCACTTCTCAGGCCGTTGGCAAGGTGCCGACATGCTGGCCCACTACCCCAACGGCGCAGCACCGATCGTGCGCGGCGAAGCGGTGAACACGGCCACCACCTACGGTTACGACAGCGTGACCATGATGCAAGAAACCAAAACGACGATCTGCAATATCGAGCGGGCATAAGGAAAAATCATGGCAAGAATGAAATTTGTTTGCGACGCCGAGCGTTGCATTGAGTGCAACGGTTGCGTCACCGCTTGCAAGAGCGAGCACGAGGTGCCATGGGGCGTCAATCGCCGCCGCGTGGTCACGCTCAATGACGGCGTCCCCGGTGAGAAATCCATCTCAGTGGCCTGCATGCATTGCAGCGACGCACCCTGTATGGCTGTTTGCCCGGTCAACTGCTTCTACCGCACCGACGAAGGTGTGGTGCTGCACGACAAGGACATCTGCATTGGCTGCGGCTACTGCTCCTATGCCTGTCCGTTTGGCGCACCGCAGTTCCCATCCCAGGGCACGTTCGGTGTGCGCGGCAAGATGGACAAATGCACCTTCTGCGCTGGTGGCCCCGAGGCCAACGGCAGCCAGGCCGAGTTCGAAAAATATGGCCGCAACCGCTTGGCCGAGGGCAAATTGCCCGCCTGCGCCGAGATGTGCTCCACCAAGGCCTTGCTGGCCGGTGACGGCGACATGGTGGCCGACATCTTCCGCAACCGCGTGTTGCAGCGTGGCAAAGGCGCTGAGGTCTGGGGCTGGGGCACCGCTTACGGTTCCAAGCAAGCCGGACAACCTGGCGCAGCCGCACCCGCAGGAGCCAAGTCATGAAAAACACATTCATCGTCGTTTCCGCAGTGATCCTGTTGGCTGCTTGTGGCGACAAAGCCCAAACAGCAGGCGGCGTCAAGCAAGACGCAGCAGCCTTCACCGGCACCGGCAAGCCCTATGTAGAGCCAGGTTGGAAACAGGGTGATAAGACGAGCTGGGAATCGCACCTGAAAGCGCGCGGACAAAACACCCAGAACGAATATTCACGCACCAACTGACAGGACGCCTTTATGAAAAAAGCACTTGTTGCGGCGTTTTTGCTGGCACTGGCCTGGGGACAACCGCTGCTGGCGCAGGACAAACCTGCGACGGCAGTGGCGGGCATCCAAAGCCAGAACATCGCCGATGTCAAACCCGACGCCAGCTCTGATGCGGGTTATGCCGGCCAAACCAATGCCGAGCGCGCCAAAGTACAACCCGGCAATAACGCACCGATGTGGCGTGATGTGGGCAAGGGCGTCACCGGCTATAGCAGCCTGCCTTTGAGTGAAGCGCCCGAGGCCGGTAACCTAATTCAGCCCTTTGTGCAGTACCCCGGCTCACGCCTGACCAATGCAGGCGAAGCTTGGCGGCAAGTGCGCAACAACTGGATCATCCCTTACGGTGGTGCACTGCTGCTGATTGTGGTCGGTGCCATTGCCTTGTTCTACAAGAGCAAGGGCAGCATCAAGCAGCACGGCACCGATACCGGTCGCAAGATTGAACGTTTCACCCCGTTCGAGCGCTCAGCCCACTGGGCCAACGCCATTGCCTTCAGCATC
>JANPNG010000251.1:0-9108 GCA_031427355.1 Hylemonella sp. | reverse complement strand
CCAGCCATTGAGCGCTGGTTCCGGCTTGAATGGATGGAGCACACGCCGCCGCTTTACAGCTCGGTCGATGTCCGCAATGCTGGCTTCAAGCTGGCCCCGGTCGACACCAATTTATTTCCTGGCGGCTGGAACAACCTGACGCCGCAAATGCTGCCGCTGGCGGTGCAGGCCGCCATGGCCGCCATCGAGAAAATCTGCCCGGAAGCGCGCAATCTCTTGCTGGTGCCTGAAAACCACACCCGCAACAGCTTTTATCTGGCCAATTTGCTGCAGCTCAAGCGCATTTTTCACCAGGCCGGGCTGAACGTCCGCTTTGGCTCGCTCAGCAGCGACATCAAGCAGCCCACTAACCTCGAGCTGCCGACCGGCGAGTCGATCACCATCGAGCCGCTGATCCGCACGGATCGCCGGCTCGGGCTGAAAGACTTCGACCCCTGCACCATCTTGCTGAACAACGACCTGTCGGTCGGCATTCCCGGCATTCTGGAAGACCTCAACGAACAGCATCTGCTGCCGCCGCTGCATGCCAGCTGGTCGGTGCGGCGCAAGTCCAGGCATTTCAAGGCCTACGAGGAAGTCTCCAAACGCTTCGGCAAGCTGCTGGGCATTGATCACTGGCTCATCAATCCGATGTTTGCGCACTGCGGCGAGGTCAATTTTGCAGAGGAAACAGGCATGGACTGCCTGACTACCAACGTCGATGCACTGCTGGGCGACATTTCGTTCATTGTCAGCAGCCGTGAAGTTGTGCCAGCGTGCCTGCACCTCGGGGTTGGTGACGACCGCCTTGCGTGCCGCACTCACCAGTGGTTCGGGCAGACTTTGGGCTGAAGCCAAGCCACACCCCAAAACCGCCACAGCCAAAGCAACCGCCGTCATATGTTTGAACTTGTTATTCATGAGATCAACTCCCTCAGTTGAAGACGCGCTTGGATTCGCACGTCCGTGATGGTTTAAAACGAACCGTTACCAAAGTGGTACAAGTTACCGGGGCCCAAGCACTGACTTAGGCTTGAAATGTTTATACAAACGGGCCTAATTCCGGGCAACGGCTAATTGCACTGGAGTTGATATAGATCAGTTCTGGGCCTACATTAGCCCTCATGCACGCTTTGAGGACTAGGCCCCGTCAAGCGCCGCGTCTTGGCGCGTGGGTGCGTCGCGCGCTGCTGCTGGTCTGCTTCTGGGGTGGCTTGCTCGCAGCGCCCAATCTGGACAAAACCCAGGCGTTGGCCCTGGAACGCTACGGCCAGCGCGCTTCCGACACGGTGGCCGCTTGGCGACGCATGCTCGAAGAAGCCCGCCCTATGGGCGAGCCAGAAAAGCTCGAAGCCGTCAACACTTTCTTCAACCGCCGCATCCTGTTTGAAGACGACATGGTGGTTTGGCAGCAGGCCGACTACTGGGCGTCGCCACTGGAATTCATGGGCCGGGGCGCGGGCGATTGCGAAGACTTTGCCATCTCCAAATACATGTCCCTGCTGCTGCTGGGTGTGCCCAACGAGCGGCTGCGCATGATCTATGTGCGTGCGCGTTTTGGTGGCCCCAGCAGCCGCCAAAGCCAAGCCCACATGGTGTTGGGCTACTACGCCCAGCCGGTGGCAGAGCCGCTGATTCTGGACAATCTGATCGGCAGCATCCGCCCCGCCACCCAGCGCACAGACCTGACCCCCGTTTTCAGCTTCAACAACGAAGGTCTGTGGGTGCCGGGCGCTACAGCCTCCGCCGCAGACCCCACGGCCCGCCTGTCGCGCTGGCGCGGCGTGCTGGAACGCATGAAACAGGAGGGCTTGTAAATTGCGCGCCCACCATCCATCCTTCACCTGGGAGAGACTGCACCATGTCACTCATTAAACAACTCTGGATCGCCATTGCCCTGGTCATGGCCGCTGCCTTTGGCGTCAGCTTGGTGGTCAGCGTGCTGTCGGCGCGGCACTACCTGGAACAGCAACTCCAGGTGAAAAACATCGACAACGCCACATCGCTGGCGCTGTCACTCACTCAACTGGACAAGGACCCGGTGACGGTCGAGCTGCAAGTGGCCGCGCAGTTTGATGCGGGTCACTACCGCTTCATCCGCATCACCTCGCCCACGGGGCAAGCCATCGTTGAAAAGGCTTATGAGGGCCGACTCGAAGGCGCACCCGGCTGGTTCGCCCAACTCATCCCCATCCACGCAGAACCCGGTCGTGCACTGATTCAGGACGGCTGGAAACAGTTTGGCATCCTGACGCTGGCCAGCCACGACCAGTATGCCTATAAAAGCCTGTGGGACGGCACGCTCACCCTCTTGGCGTGGTTTGTACTGGGCGGCCTGACCACGGGTGTGCTGGGTCGCTTGGCTCTGCGCGTCATTACCCGGCCTTTGAGCAATGTGGTCTCGCAGGCCGAGTCCATTGTGCAGCGGCGCTTCCTCACCATTGCCGAGCCGCGCACGCGCGAGCTGCGCGCGGTGACCCACGCCATGAACGACATGGTGGGCCGACTCAAGGGCATGTTCGCTGAGGAAGCGCTACGCCTACAAGCACTCAGCCAGAAGATCAACCACGACGCCATCACGGGTCTGTCCAGCCGCGACTACCTCATGTCTAACCTGCGCACCATCCTGAGCGGCGAACAGTTCAGCTCATCGGGCAGCTTGGTCATGGTGCGGCTGACTCAGCTGCATGACATCAACGCCAAGCTGGGCCACCAACGCGCCGACGAGTTGCTCAAACAACTCGGCCAGGTGCTGTATGACAGCGGTAATGGTCGGTTCGGGCAACGCGCGGGTCGCATGAAGGGCGACGAATTCGCCATCATCTGCCCCACCTTTGATTCCCCCGGCGCTGCCGCCCAAGACATCCACAGCCGCCTCACACAAGACTGGCTGCCCCATTGGGTGAAAGACCTGCCCGACCTCTTCCACGTCGCCGCCGTGCACTACCATCGCGACCAAAGTCTGAGCGACCTGTTTGTCCATGCCGACCATGCCTTGGCCCAGGCCCAAGCCAAAGGTCCCAACAACTGGTATGCCGCAGCAGACGACGGCAGCAAGCTCCACATGCCCGCCGAACAGTGGCGCACCCTGTTGAGCGAGGCCGTCGCCTCAGAGCGCTTGCGCCTGCTTTTTCACCCTGTAGTCGACCCTGCCACCGGCGCGCTCTTGCACCAAGAGGGCGTGGTTCGCCTCGAACTGAACGGCACCGAAGCATTACTCGGCGCGGGCGACTTCATGCCCAGGGCGGCCAGCCTGCACCTCAGCGCGCCGATTGACCTGGGCGTGATCAAACTCGCCCTGACGCACCTGCGCCAGAACAAAGGCGATGTAGCCCTCAATCTATCGGCCCAGACCATGGCCGACTTCGGCTTTCGCAATGCGCTGCTGCAACTCCTGGAGAGTCAAGCCGAACTCTGCAAACGCCTGCTGATTGAGGTGCCCGAGTACGACGTGTTCCACCACTTTGATGCCTTCCGCGACCTGGCTCGTACGCTCAAAACTCGCGGCTGCCGCGTCGGCATTGAGTATCTGGACCAGCGCTTCGCAGAAAGCGGTCAACTCGCGGGTTTGGGCCTGGACTACATCAAAGTTCACCCCAGCTACGCCCAGAACATCACCCGCAACGAAGGCAACCAGGACCTCTTGCGCGGCCTGTGCAATATGGCGCACCTGCTGAGCATCGCCGTCATCGCCTTGGGCGTGGAGAATGCGGACGACCTGCCGCTGCTAAGTCGTCTGGGGTTTGACGGGGTGACCGGGCCGGGCGTAAAGTGAGCGCTTTAGAGGGTTCAACACCATGCGCCGCTTCAAGCCCTGGTCACTTCAATGGGCCACAGGGCTGCTGTTCTTTGCTGGCCCGCTAAGCGCTTGGGCCGCCGACCCGGCTCTGCTGGAACACGAACCCGCCGCAGTGCGCCACCTGATGCAACAGGCCAGCGCTTTCGAAGCCGCCCCCGACACCACAGACAATGAATGGCAGGCCGCCGTGCGCTACTGCGAAGCGTCACGCCTGGGCAGCCTGGAAGCCCAGTACCGCCTGGCCATGCTCTACGCCTTTGGCAAGGGCGTGCCCGCCAGCCGCCCCTTGGCCGCCGCCCTGTTCTCACAAGCGTCGTCTCAAGGCCACGCCGAAGCCAGCAAAATGCTCGACAGCATCCAACTGAGCTCCACCGAATTGCCCGCCTGCATCAGCACGGGCGAGGTGCCCGACAAAGCGCCGCCGCCCCCCAGCCCCTACGCCAATTTCAGCCCCAACATCGACCGCTTTGTGCTGACCCTGCCCGCCCATAAACAATGGGTCATCGCCCTGACCACCCAAATGAGCGCCTGGTATGCGCTAGACCCCAAGTTGGTGCTGTCCGTCATCGCGGCGGAATCCTAATTCGAGCAGGGTGCGCGCTCCCCCAAAGCCGCCATGGGGCTAATGCAACTCATCCCCGACACGGCCCAGCGCTTTAACGTGCGCAACGCCTACAACGCCACCCAAAACCTGCGCGGCGGCATGGCCTACCTGCGCTGGCTCATGGCCTACTACCGGGGCGACATCGCTTATGTGCTGGCCGCCTACAACGCGGGCGAACGGCGAGTGGACCGGCACCGGGGCGTGCCGCCCATCCCGGAAACGCAGGCCTATGTGCGCAAGGTGATGCACCTGTACGGCAGCACGCACCACGGGTTTGATGCGGGGTTGACGGGGGCGGCGAGGTGGTTGGGGGTCGAACGACGTTGATGACTCAATGCGCCAACTCAGCCAACAGCTCTGGGTGTCGGCTGACCAGTTTGAGCAAGCTCTGTGCTGCCCCGCTCGGCACCTTGCGGCCCTGCTCCCACTCTTGCAGCGTGCGCACGGATACCCCAGTCGCACGGGCAAACTCAGACTGCGACAACCCCGACTGCGAGCGCGCGGCCAGTAGCTGCCACTGCGCACCCACCAACACCTCTTGCACCTGCACCGTGCCGTCCTGCAAGGACACCGTGCGGCGAACACTGCCATCCGCCAAGGGCTCAAATGTCGTCTTTCGGGCCAACTTGCCAGCCTTCAATTCGCGCACGGATGCCAGCAGCTCCGCGCCGATATTGCGTTTAGCATCACGCGCCTGTAGTTGTGCATCAGTCATCATGGTCAAGCACCTCTTTAATCTGTTTTAAAACCGCACCAGGAATGCTGACACGCACGCTCTTGGCATAAATCACCAACAACAATATCTGCCCCGCCGCGTTGCGCGTGTAGTAGCACACTCGCACCCCACCTGACTTGCCCGCACCGGCACGTGCCCAACGCACCTTGCGCACACCGCCCGACGCTTTGACAAGATCACCCACATCGGGGTGCTCCAACAAGAACTGCTGAAACGCGGTGTAGTCGTCTTCACTAAAGTAGTCATACACCAACTTGGTGAACAGGCTGGACTCAATGAATTCGTATTGCATCAGTTTGATTGTACGCTTTAAGCGTACAACAAAGCAAGCCTATGTGCGCAAGGTCATGGGCTGGTACGGCGGCACGCGCCATGGCTTTGATGCGGAACTGACGGGGGCGGCGGGGTGGTTGGGAGCGGGTGGGCGTTGACGCCCTCAGAATTTGTGATCGATTCCCGCTTGGCGCATGATGGCGTTGGCCGTGCGCCGTGAGGGGCAATTGAATGGCACGGTCGTTTTAACAATCCCATTGCCCCATATCTCATGCGAGCCCTTGGCTGCGCGCACCAATGAAAAACCCTGCTTTCGCAGGGCTTCAACGATCAGGCCATCCAGGTCAGGGCTGGTTGTCCAATAGCTCTTTGCTTCCGGGTCGTAATGGACATCAACGCGCACGAGCATAGGCACACCCAGCTTCGCAGCGAGCTTCCAGCCTGGCATTCCAACACGGTACATGACGACTCCTTGAATATGAATGCCATTGTGCCACCGGCCACCCGCTTAGGGTGTTGCCAGCCCACCCAGCAGCACCAAGTGCTGTGCCTGCGCCCCCTTCACCGCCGCCAGTGGAACACCCCGGTCAATGGTGACAAACTGGCCCTTGTTTTTGACCGCCAATGCCAGCAGGTACGCGTCGGTGATGTGTCGGCCGGTTAGCAGTCGGCTCCAGTCCAACATGCCCTCCTCCAGCAAGCTGATGGCATCGGGCCAAAAATGGTGGGCGGGGTGACGCGTGGCCTCCGCCAGACGACTTGCCACCTCAGCGGCGGGCGCGTGGTTGGGGTAGGCCGGTTGAGACAAAATTCGGATGCAGCCGTTTTGGGTGATGGGGCATGAAGCCCAGCCCTGCTTCAGGTGCTTGCCCAGCCATTGAGTGGCTACGCCATGGTGCATGTGCCCCGCATCCAGCAGGGCGATGAGCACATTCACATCCAGCAACGCAACCATTAGACCCCCTCTGATTCACGTAGAGCGTTCACCTGGTCATTGCTCACCAACACACCCCGCCCGGGCAAGGGTCGGAACCCACCCACCGTTGGCGCGGTCGCTGGATGGGGTCGCGTCGTTAGCGCCATGCGGGCCAGACGAGAAATGACCTGCCCCGCGCTCAAGTGCTCACGCCGAGCCATTTCCTTGGCGGCGGTGAGTATGTCGTCTTCAATGTCCAGTGTGGTGCGCATGGCGACTCCTTTGATGCGTTGATTTTATCGCATCAACGCATCACTTGAACGGCGGCGTCGCAGCACGTGCTGCCCGTAAAAACCAGCGCCCCAACTCACCAAAGACATGGCCCAGCACCCGGTTCCCGTCATGGTCTTGGCCAGACTGGGGGTTTGAACCCAGTCCGAGCGACCAGCTTCATCTGTTTCTGCTCATGAAAGATTTGAGGGCAATGGTGGGCGACGAGTTGGCTGGAGGCGAGGTGGCGTTGACCTATTAACGGGCGAACGGTTTAGCGTATTTTACAAAATATGCTTTTGTTGTTATATTTGTCGCACTTTATAAAAAACATATCGCTTAACGCATAAAACTCATGAAGACCCTGTTTGACCTCGGCGCCGAATACCAAGCACTTCGCAAGACAGTCGGCAAGACCCAGCTAGAGGTCGCCACGGCCGCAGGTTTGCGGCAAGAGGCGCTTTCGCGGTTTGAGCGCGGTCGGGGCGGGGATTTTTCGTTGGCCAAAATGCTTCGTCTGGCCCAGGTTTTGGGATACGACCTTGGCCTCGTTTCAACCCGCCAGCACCCCACCCTTGACGATGTTTTGCAGGAGCGCAAGGCACAATCCAACACCGGCCCGGCTTCTCGATGAATCTCAATGTCTTTGTCCAGGGCCAGCGCGTGGCCACGCTCAGCAGCCCAAACGGCTTTGAGCACCACCTCACCTACCTGCCAAGCGTATCGCCTGACGCCTTTGTGTCCCTACAGATGCCCGTGCGGGCGCAGAGTTGGTCCTGGCCCGCGCTGCACCCCTTCTTCCAGGTCAGCTTGCCTGAAGGCTTTCTGCTGTCGGTGCTCAAAGAGCAGCTCGGACCCCATTTGGGCGCGAGCCCCATGGATCTGCTGGCCGTGGTGGGCCACAACATGGTGGGCCGTGTTCAGGTGAGCGCGGGTGAGCAGCCCGCAGCGCTGGCGGCCGCACTGGAAATCAAGGACTTGCTGCACGGCCCATCCTCCGAAACCGCATTTCTTAATTTACTGAGCGAGTACGCAATTTCTGGCGTATCGGGCGTAGCACCTAAATTTCTCACCCCCGAAACCCGCGCCATATTTCGCAAAAGCACCGTGGCCACAGAGCGGCACATCGTCAAAGGCAGCTCGCTCAAGCAGCCCTTTATTGCCCTCAACGAACATTTGTGCATGGAGGCTGCGCGGCGCACCGGGTTTGATGCGGCCATGACGCAAGTCTCTGACGATGGTCAGGTGCTGGTGGTGGAGCGATTCGACATCGACCCACTCACCTCCCAACGACATGGCTTTGAAGACTGCTGCAGCCTGCTAGGGCTGGACCCCGACAAAAAATACGACTCCACTTGGGAGCGTGTGTCCCGCCTGACCCGCGAGTGGGTGCCCGCCACCACCCGCGTGCGCGCCCAGGAACAAATGGCCGTGACCTTGTTGCTGAGTTTTGCACTGGGCAACGCAGACTGCCATGCCAAAAACCTGGCATTCCTGTACACCGGGCTGGACGACATCCGCGTGGCACCCATCTATGACATGCTGACGATACTGGCCTATGAGACCTATGCGGACAACCCACCGGGGATGTACATCGACGGGCGCAAAAGCTGGAAACCCGACAAAGCCCTGTGGCGCTTGCTACAGCAACACTTGAGTGTTGAGCCACCGCGACAGCGCGAACTGGTGGATCTGGTTTGCCAATCCGTCGCCAGTGTCGTGCCAGACTTGATACAACATACGCGACACACGGAAGGCTTCGCAACCGTTGGCCTTGCCATGCTGTGGCAATGGAATGAAGGCATAAAACGCCTGAGCAACCGACTCACCGTGGCAATACCCGACTTCACGGACGCTGCCGTCCACGCCCCCAGGCACCACTGAAATACGCGCCCACGCGCATTGGCGAATCTGAACTTCTGGCCCCCCGAGGCAAACGACGCGTGCGCCCCGCATCCTGACTTGCGGCCCTGCTCCCACTCTTGCAGCGTGCCGGTCGAAGAGGCACCCGCTCACAAGCGAACGCCAAGCGACTTCGCAATTTCGTGCAAGCTCTTGCCCTGGTCTGGATGCGCATCCCGCCAAGCAGCGCGGCGCTCAAGCTCGTCAAGCACTTCCGGGCCGGTTTCGGCACCGACCTCGGCCGCAAACTCATCCCACAGGTCTTCAACCAGTTGAAGGCGCTCAGTGCGCCTGCCCACCCAGATGAGCGCCTGGTACGCGCTAGACCCCAAGCTGGTGCTGTCCGTCATTGCGGCGGAATCCAACTTCGAGCAGGGTGCGCGCTCCCCCAAAGCCGCCATGGGCCTGATGCAACTCATCCCCGACACGGCCGAGCGCTTCAACGTGCGCAACGCCTACAACGCCACCCAGAACCTGCGCGGCGGCATGGCCTACCTGCGCTGGCTGCTGTCCTACTACCGGGGTGACATTGCCTATGTGCTGGCCGCTTACAACGCGGGAGAAAAACGGGTGGACAGACACCGGGGCGTGCCGCCCATCCCGGAAACACAGACCTATGTGCGCAAGGT
>JANPNG010000250.1:0-2990 GCA_031427355.1 Hylemonella sp. | reverse complement strand
GGCTTTCTGAGCGAGGTTTGTGGTTAACCGAGGCGTGCAAGCTGGTCTTTGACCTTGCCTAAAGTGGCTGTGAAATCCGACATGCGCTTCTTCTCTTGTTCAATGATGGCGGGTGGCGCGCGCGACACAAATACTTCGTTGCTGAGTTTGACCTGGGTCTTGGCGATCTCGCCCTCCAGCCGCGCCACTTCCTTGCCCAGGCGGGCCTTCTCCGCCTCAATATCGACTTCCATGTGCAGGCAAATGCGGGCCTCACCCACCACGGCCACGGGGGCGGCTTGGGCGGCTGCGGCCCAGGCGGCCTCGTCATCAAACACGCGGACTTCACTCAGCTTGGCCAGCGCCTGCAAGACCGGGGCGGCTTGGCGCAAAAAGTCGGACTCACTCGTATCACTGGCCACAGCGAACAAGGGCAGGCGGGTCGAGGGTGAGACGCTCATCTCGCCGCGCAGATTGCGGCAGGCGTCCACCAGGCGCTTGAGTTGCGCGACATACGCCACGGCTGCAGTGTCAATGCGATCGAGCTGAGCGATCGGATAGGCGGCGATGCTGACCGATTCGCCGCCACGGCCCGCAACCACCGCCACCTTCTGCCACAACTCTTCGGTGATGAAAGGAATCAGCGGGTGCGCCATTCGCAAAATGGTTTCCAGCACGCGAATCAGGGTACGGCGCGTAGCCCGCTTTTGCGCGTTATCACCCGTATTGATCTGCACCTTGGCAATCTCCAGGTACCAGTCGCAGAACTCGTTCCAGACGAAGTCGTAAATCGTGTTGGCGACATTGTCCAAGCGGTAGTCGGCAAAGCCCTGAGCCACATCGGCTTCAACTTTTTGCAATAGCGAAGTGATCCAGCGGTCAGACTGGCTAAAGCTCAGGTAGCCGTGGGCCGGTCCACCGGGTTGGCATTCTGCTTTGGTGTGCTCCTTCAAGCCGCAGTCCTGGCCTTCGCAGTTCATCAGCACAAAGCGGGTGGCGTTCCACAGCTTGTTGCAGAAGTTGCGGTAGCCCTCGCAGCGCTTGCTGTCAAAGTTGATGTTGCGCCCCAGGGTGGCGAGCGATGCAAAGGTAAAGCGCAGGGCGTCGGCCCCGAAAGCCGGAATGCCCTCCGGGAACTCCTTCTGGGTGTTTTTTCGCACCTGGGGCGCGGTCTCTGGCCTGCGCAGACCAGTGGCGCGCTTGTCCAGCAACTCGGGCAGCGCAATGCCGTCGATCAAGTCCACCGGGTCGAGCACATTGCCCTCGCTCTTGCTCATTTTTTGGCCCTGTGCGTCGCGCACCAAGCCGTGGATATAGACGTGCTTGAACGGCACCTTGCCGGTGAAGTGCGTCGTCATCATGATCATGCGGGCGACCCAGAAGAAGATGATGTCGTAGCCGGTGACCAGCACTGAGCTTGGGAGGTAGAGGTCGTAGTCCGACAGCGCCGTTCGCACTGAGCTTGTCGAAGTGCTCGCGGGGGCTTCGACAAGCTCAGCCCGAACGGTATTCATCGCCTCGGGCCAACCCATGGTGCTGAAAGGCACGAGTGCCGAGGAGTACCAGGTGTCCAGCACGTCTTCATCACGCTTGAGCGTTTTGCCGGGGGACTGTGCTTGCGCCTCGGCTTCATTGCGCGCTACATAGACCTTGCCGTCTTCGTCGTACCAAGCGGGGATTTGATGGCCCCACCAGAGCTGACGGCTGATGCACCAGTCCTGGATGTTGTTCATCCACTGGTTGTAGGTGTTGACCCAGTTCTCGGGCACAAACTTGACTGCGCCGCTGTCCACGGCATCGATGGCCTTCTGGGCGATGGATTTCCCGGTCGGGTCTTGCTCGCTCACCTTGTTCATCGCCACGAACCATTGGTCGGTCAGCATGGGTTCGATGATCTGCCCGGTGCGGGTGCAGCGCGGCACCATGAGCTTGTGCTTCTTGATCTCCACCATCAGGCCCAGCGCCTCAAGGTCTTTGACGATTTGTTTGCGGGCTGCAAACCTATCCATGCCGCGATAGGCCAGTGGTGCCTCGTCATTGATCTTGGCGTCCAGCGACAGCACGCAGATCATCGGCAGCTTGTGACGCTGACCGACGGCGTAGTCGTTCGCGTCATGCGCAGGCGTGACCTTCACCACGCCGGTGCCGAAGGTCTTGTCCACGTAGTCGTCGGCAATCACGGGGATAGTGCGGTTGCACAAGGGCAGTGCGACCTGCTGGCCAATCAGATGCGCGTAGCGCTCATCCTCGGGGTGCACCATCACGGCCACGTCGCCCAGCATGGTCTCGGGGCGGGTGGTGGCCACGGTGAGTGAGCCACTTCCATCGGCCAGGGGGTAGCGGATGTGCCACATAGAGCCGTCTTCCTCGGTGCTCTCCACCTCCAGGTCAGACACCGCGCTTTGCAGCACCGGGTCCCAGTTCACCAGACGCTTGCCCCGGTAAATCAGGCCTTGTTCGTAGAGCTGCACAAAGGTTTCGGTCACCGTTTTGGACAGTTTGGGGTCCATGGTGAAGTACTCGCGGCTCCAGTCCACGCTGTCGCCCATGCGCCGCATCTGGGTGGTGATGGTGTTGCCGCTTTTTTCTTTCCACTCCCACACCTTGGCCACGAAATTCTTGCGCGCCTCTGCGGGGCTGGTGCCCATGTCATGGCGGCTGATGCCTTGGTCTTTCAACTGGCGCTCCACCACGATCTGCGTGGCAATACCGGCGTGGTCGGTGCCGGGCACCCACACCGTGTTGGCCCCGGCCATGCGGTGGTAACGGGTGAGCGCGTCCATGATGGTCTGGTTAAACGCATGACCCATGTGCAGCGTGCCGGTCACATTAGGGGGCGGCAGCTGGATGGCAAAGGCGGGCGCATCGGCTTGGGCCACGCCCGTGCCACGGTAACCCGCAGCCGCATAGCCGCGCCGCTCCCATTCAGGGCCCCAATGGGCTTCCAGGGCGGCGGGTTCGAAAGATTTGGAGAGGCTGTTGAGGCCGGGTTGGAGAAGAGTGTCGGTCAT
>JANPNG010000249.1:0-11781 GCA_031427355.1 Hylemonella sp. | reverse complement strand
GGCGCGCTCCAACCCGGCGGCACCATCATTGAGCCGACTTCGGGCAACACCGGCGTCGGCCTGGCCATGGTGGCTGCGGTGAAGGGCTACAAGATTGTGCTGGTCATGCCCGACAGCATGTCCATCGAACGCCGTCGTTTGATGTTGGCTTATGGCGCGAGTTTCGACCTGACACCGCGCGCGCTGGGCATGAAAGGCTGCATCGCACGTGCGCAAGAGCTGCTGGCCAGCACGCCCGGGGGTTGGATGCCGCAGCAGTTTGAAAACCCCGCCAATGTGGCGGTGCACGCACGCACCACGGCGCAAGAAATTTTGGCTGATTTCCCAGACGGCCTGGACGTGCTGATCACCGGCGTGGGCACGGGGGGCCACCTCACCGGCTGCGCGCAGGTGCTCAAGGCGCGCTGGCCCCAGCTCAAGGTGTTTGCGGTGGAGCCGGTGGCATCTCCGGTGATCTCCGGCGGCGCGCCCGCACCGCACCCGATTCAGGGCATTGGTGCCGGTTTTATTCCGAAGAACTTGGACACCAGCTTGCTGGACGGCGTGATCCAAGTCGATGCCGAACCGGCGCGTGAAATGGCCCGCCGCAGCGCGCGCGAAGAAGGCATCTTGGTGGGCATTTCCTCCGGTGCCACGCTGGCCGCCATTGCACAAAAATTACCCGAGTTGCCTGCCGGTGCGCGCATATTGGGCTTCAACTACGACACGGGTGAGCGCTACCTCTCGGTCGAAGGCTTTCTGCCCACCGAATGAACAGCGACCAAGCGCCGTGGTGCGCGGCCCCTGACCCAAGGCCGCGTGCACCACGCTTCAAGCTGCCACCGCTGAGCTGCGACACGCACGCCCACATCTGCGGCCCACTCGCGCTCTACCTCTACTCGGCCGCGCGCATCTACACACCACCGGACGCTTTGCTGCCCGCCTACCGGCAATTGCTGGGCACGCTCGGGGTTGAGCGTGCGGTGCTGGTGCAGCCCAGTATTTACGGCAGCGACAACGCCGCACTGCTGAACGCTCTGGCCACCGACCCGCAGCGCTTGCGCGGCGTGGCCGTGATTGACGCCGACACGCCACAGGCTGAGCTGGAGCGCATGCATGGCTTGGGTGTGCGCGGCGTGCGCTGCAACATCGTCGATGTGAAAGAGGGCAAGGGGCGCTTGCCCATAGACGCCTTGCGCGCACTGGCCCAGCGCATCCGCCCCCTGGGCTGGCACCTTGAATTTCTGATGCACGTGGACGAGTTCCCTGAGCTGGACGTGCTGCTGGCCGACTTCCCCGTGGATGTGGTGTTTGGCCACCTGGGTTACATGAAACCCGGCCAGGGCATGGATGCGCCCGGCTTTGCTGCGTTACTGCGCTTGCTGCGCGGTGGGCGGGCCTGGGTCAAGCTCACCGGGCCTTACCGCATCTCGGGCGAGACCCTGCCCTACGCAGATGTCACGCCTTTCG
Source organism: Hylemonella sp. (assembly GCA_031427355.1). Lineage (GTDB taxonomy): Bacteria > Pseudomonadota > Gammaproteobacteria > Burkholderiales > Burkholderiaceae_C > CANCDA01. The sequence goes on along the minus strand of JANPNG010000249.1, from coordinate 10,332 downwards.
CACACGCGCTCATCAGCGCCGCGCCCGAGCGCATCGTCTGGGGCACCGACTGGCCGCACGTGATGGTGAAGGGCGTCATGCCCAATGACGGTGACTTGTGCGACTTGCTGGAACAGTGGGTGCCGGACGTGGCCCTGCGTCACCAAGTGCTGGTCAGCAACCCGGCGCAGCTTTACGGCTTCTGAAGACCCGAGGTCTTAAAATCGGTGGCTTCTGCTTGATAAACACAAGCCCATCACCGCCCACCCATGATTCGCCTGACCGAACTCAAACTTCCGCTGGACCACGCCCCCGAAGCCCTGCCCGCGCTCATCGCCAAGACCCTGGGCATCACGCCCGCTGACATCGCGAACTTCACTGTTTTCAAGCGCAGTTTTGACGCGCGCAAGGCCGCATTGCTTCAGGTCTATATCGTCGATGTGACCGTCGTTGCCGTTCACCCTGAGCTTGTCGAAGGGCTTCGACAAGCTCAGCCCGAACGGAACGCGCCAGCCTTCGCGCTCGAAGCCTCTTTACTCGCCCAGTTTGCAGGCCACCCCCACATCGGCCCCAGCCCCGACATGGCTTACCGTCCGGTGGCCACTGCCCCTGCGAGCTTGCAACTTCGCCCCGTCGTGGTCGGCTTTGGCCCCTGCGGCATCTTTGCAGCGCTGATACTGGCGCAAATGGGTTTCAAGCCCATCGTGCTGGAGCGCGGCAAGCCGGTGCGTGAGCGCACCAAAGACACCTGGGGCCTGTGGCGCAAGCACGTGCTGCAGCCCGAGTCCAACGTGCAGTTCGGCGAAGGCGGTGCGGGCACGTTCTCGGACGGCAAGCTGTACAGCCAGATCAAAGACCCGCGCCATTTGGGGCGCAAAGTGATGAACGAGTTTGTGCAGGCGGGCGCGCCGGAAGAAATTTTGTTTGAGGCGCACCCGCACATCGGCACCTTCAAGCTGGTGAAAGTGGTGGAGAGCATGCGCGCGCAGATCATCGCGCTGGGTGGGGAGATTCGCTTTGCGCAACGCGTGGTGGATGTGACGCTGGATGAAACCCAATTGCGCAGCCTGACGGTTCTCGACACGATCAGCGGCAACACCTATGAGCTCACCGCTTCGCACGTGGTGATGGCTCTGGGCCACAGCGCGCGCGACACTTTTGCCATGCTGTTCGATCGCGGTGTGGCCATGCAAGCCAAGCCCTTCTCCATCGGCTTTCGCATTGAGCACCCGCAAGGCCTGATCGATCGCGCCCGCTGGGGCCGTCACGCGGGCCACCCGGCGCTGGGTGCGGCCGACTACAAGCTGGTGCACCACGCGGGCAATGGCCGTGCCGTGTACAGCTTTTGCATGTGCCCCGGCGGTACGGTGGTGGCTGCCACCTCCGAGCCGGGCCGCGTGGTGACCAACGGCATGAGCCAGTACTCGCGCAACGAGCGCAACGCCAATGCGGGCATTGTGGTGGGCATTGAGCCTCCCGACTATGCGCAGGGCCTGGGTGACGCCAACGACTGGCAGGCGGCGTTTGGCGAAGCAGCAGGGCTGCGTTACGCGCGGGAGGCTGAAGCCTTGACGCAAGGCCCGTCAGTCAACACCAAGCCCACCACGCATCCATTCACCGAACACCATCCGCTGTCCGGTATCGTTTTGCAGCGTAAGCTGGAGTCCCAGGCCTATGTGCTGGGCGGCAGCAACTACGATGCCCCCGGCCAGTTGGTGGGCGACTTCATTGCGGATCAGGCCTCCACCACGCTGGGCAGCGTTGAGCCGTCCTACAAACCCGGCGTCAAGCTCGGCAGCCTCTCAACGGCCCTGCCTCGTTATGCGATTGAGGCGATCCGCGAAGCCCTGCCCGCCTTTGGCCGCAAGATCAAAGGTTTCGACCAAACCGATGCCGTGCTGACCGGTGTGGAGACTCGCACCTCGTCCCCACTGCGCATGCCGCGTGGGGAGGACTTGCAGAGCAGCAATGTGCGCGGCCTGTACCCAGCGGGCGAGGGCGCGGGTTACGCGGGTGGCATTTTGTCCGCCGGGGTGGACGGCATCCGTGTGGCCGAAGCGCTGGCGCTTGACCTATTGCGGCTTGGGTGAAGCTGCCGGTTTCGGGGGCGGGGGTAGCTGTGACGTCGGCTTGGGATGAGACGGACGCACATGCGGGCGATAGACCGGCACATCGGAGCCGGGTGGTACGGGCAAGGCGTGGGCACCACACGCGGCCCGAACGTCCGCGCCCAGCGTGGTGAGCGCGTACTGAGACGCCTCCATGACGGAGTGTGATTTGAACTCGTTGTAGCGCTCCCAAGCGTCGTCACAAGGGGAAGCACTTGCCCCTGCCCCGGTTGCGCAGAGCAGCGCCATCAACAGCCAATCCTGGTGGGGTCGAGCCATGTTCATGCTGGCCATTTTCCCACTTTTTTGCCCCCCGTGTGCGCCGACATCGTGGAGAGAAACTCGGTAAACGCCTGCGCGGACATGGGGGCTGCAAAGTGATAGCCCTGCGCTTCGTCACAACCGAATTGCTGCAAGTGCGTCACCATCTCATCGGTCTCCACGCCTTCGGCAATGGTCTTGAGGTTCAGACTCTTGGCCATCTGGATAATGGCCCGGACGATGGCCGCGTCATCGGGGTTGCTCGCTAGGTCACGGATAAAAGACTGGTCAATTTTGAGCTTGTTCGCCTCAAAGCGCTTGAGGTAGGACAGGCTGGAGTAGCCGGTGCCAAAGTCATCAATGGACAGGGTCACGCCCAGGCGTTTAAGTCGCTGCACCGTGCGCAACACCAACTCGGTGTCGTGGATCAGCACCGACTCGGTGAGTTCGAGTTCCAGGTAGTGCGGGTCCATGCCGGAGGTTTGCAGCGCGTGGATTACTGTCTTCTCCACATCACCCCGCCGGAATTGAACCGCCGAGATGTTGACCGCCATGACCAGGGGGGCAAAGCCCGCTTGTCTCCAGGCCACCGCCTGGCGGCAAGCCTCCTGAATGACCCACTCTCCGATGGGCACAATCAGTTCGCTCGACTCTGTGATCGGCATGAATTTCGCCGGCGCAACCATGCCATGTACAGGGTCATTCCAGCGAATCAGCGACTCCACCCCAACGACAGCCCCCGATCGCAAGTCAATTTGGGGCTGGTAATAAAGGGCAAACTCATGACGATTCAGTGCTTGTCGCATGCCGTTTTTTACGCGCAGGTGTTCAACGGCATCCACATTCATCTGCTCATCAAAGAAGCGGTAATGGTCATTGCCGCCTTCTTTGGCCCGGTACATGGCGGTATCGGCTTTTTTGAGCAGGGTGTCGAAGTCCTTGCCGTCGGTGGGATAGATCGCCACACCGATGGAAGCTGACGTAGTGAGCTCCTGGCCCTCCACGACAAATACCGTGTTCAGTTGCTCCCGAATCATGCGCAAAACCGGCGTGATGTCATCGATGCCGTGCAGGTCCGGCATCAAGACCATGAACTCGTCCCCCCCTTGGCGACTGAGCGTGTCGGACTCCCGCACGCACTGCATCAGGCGTTGGGCCACCCCCTTGAGCATGGCATCTCCTACCACATGGCCTAGCGAGTCATTGATGGTTTTGAAGCTGTCCAGATCCAGAAACAAAAGTGCGACCTGTGTCCCTGCACGGTCGGCGTGGGCCACGGCCTGGTAGAAACGATCCAGCAAGAGCAGCCGATTGGGCAAGCCGGTGAGCACGTCACGGTAGGCGAGGAACTCAATTTGCTGCTCAGACGCTTTGCGTTCGGTGATGTCGATGGCAATGGTCAAAAAGCCATCAATCTCGCCCGAAGGATGACGCAACGGGGTCGCGGTGGTGCTCAAATCAATCAGGCTGCCATCGCGTTTGAGCCTTTGGGTTTCGAACTGGAGGATGCTCTCTCCATTCAAGATCCTCAGGCGTAAATCGTCGCTTTCCTTGAGTTTGTTGGCAGGCACTGTCAACAGTTTCTTGCCCAGAACTTCTTCCTCACGCCAGCCAAACAGGGTTTCAGCGGCTAGGTTCCAGTGTTTGATCAGTCCTTTGTGGTCGCGCACGTACATGGCGAAGGGGGAGCTCTCAAAGACAGCTTCACTGAAGTTTTGCTCCACGAGCAGGGTTTGATTGACTTGGGCCAAGGCCTCATCGGCGGAGGTCTGAAGTCGCCAGGCGCGATGAATCAACCAAAAAAGCACCCCAGTGGACAGCATGAAAAGCAGGATCAACCCCGTGGTCTTGACGATCTCGCTGCGCCACGCGGTGAGATAGTCATGTGTCGCGCGACCGACGCTGATACTCAAAGGGAAACCTTTGATCTGACGGTAAAAGAACACCCGCTCGATTCCATCCACCACGGAGACGGATTTGTAAGAGCCTTCGGTGCGTCCGCTGGACAGCAGGGTTTGCTGGGCGGGGATGTTGAATTTTTTCCCGATCACCGTCTCATCCGTTTGGCTGTTCAAGCTGCGCACGATGATGCGCTGCTCACGGTCAAACAGGGTGAATGTATCGCCCGGCCCGGTGGCCAGTGCGGCATAGTCACGGGTAAATCGGGATAGAGGGACGGAGGCCACGGCCAGCCCCTCAAAGTCGCCATCGGGACGTCGAACGGCCCTGGCCAGGTTGATCACCCAGACCCCAGCAATTCTTCCCAGCACAGGCTGAGACACGACCAATCCAAGATCCGGGTTCTTTTGTAGCTTTAAAAAGTAATCCCGGTCTGCAATCGAGATCAATGCAGACGGCTGCACGCCGGTACCCAGCCTCACCCGACCTTCAGCATTTGAAATTCTCAGGCCGGCGAGATCAGGCGTGATGAATTCAAGTCGCGCTATGAAGTGGTCCAGCGCCACTTCACCCGACTTCCCGTTGCGCAATTGCTGCTCCGCTTCTGACACCAGAGTTTGCAAAACCAGATCAATGGAGTGCAGGGAAATCGTAATGTCCTGGTCCAGCAACTGGGCTAGGTTACGGGTCTCCAGCGCCGCACTGTCGTCGTATTTGAGTCGGCTCAGGTAGAGTGCCCAAACCCCAAACCCGATCACCAGCAGGTTCAGCACAACCAGGCCGAAGAACACCCGCTGAATCAAGCCGGATGAAAAAATCGCCCTGCGCCATGCCGGGCTCAGGACGCCTGCCAGGAAACTCGTCATAGTCAGTTCATTGGGGGCTGTGTTGCAGCGCAGCAATGCGTTCTTCAATCGGCGGATGGGTCGAGAACCACTGGCCTATGCCGCCCGCAATGCCCATGGCCGCCATGCTCTTGGGCAACTCAGCCGGATGGAGTCCTCCCAAGCGGGCCAGCGCATTGACCATGGGTTGGCTGCGGCCCAATAACTGGGCCGAGCCCGCGTCGGCGCGGAACTCGCGCTGGCGGCTGAACCAGGCCACCACGATGGCCGCCAGAAAGCCAAGCAGGATGTCCAGCACAAAAGTGGAGACCATGTAGCCGATGCCGGGGCCGTTGTCGCGGCTGTCACCCCGGCGCAAAAAGCTGTCCACCGCGTAGCCAATCACCCGACTGAGAAACACCACAAAGGTGTTCATCACACCCTGGATCAGGGCCATGGTTACCATGTCGCCATTGGCAACGTGGGCGATTTCGTGGCCGATGACTGCTTCGATTTCCTCGCGGGTCATGCCCTGGAGCAAGCCGGTGGACACGGCCACCAGCGCAGAATTTTTGAAAGCCCCGGTAGCGAAGGCATTGGGCTCGCCCTCAAAAATTCCGACCTCGGGCATGCGCACACCGGCCTTGTCGGCCAGCTTGCGCACCGTCTCCACAATCCAGGCTTCGTCGGCGGATTGCGGTTGCTCAATCAGGCGCACCCCGCAACTCCACTTGGCCACCGGCTTGCTGATGAGCAGTGAAATAAACGCACCGCCAAAGCCCATGAGCAGGGCAAAACCCAGCAGGGCCGAGAGGTTCAGGCCGTTGGCCGTGAGGTAGCGGTTGACGCCCAGCAGGTTGGCCACCAGACCCAGCACCAGCACCACGGCCAGATTGGTCACTACAAACAGGATGATTCTTTTCATACGAACCCTTTATCAAGCGCCATCAGAACCAAGCTAAGCATGGCCTCAGTCAGGCAAAGTTACAAGTCCCCTGCGATTATGGGGGAGGCGAAGAGACCATTCTCGGTGTGCGGAACACCTGAGTATCGGCATAAAACGCCGGATATTCATTCGCCTTCCACCAGTTGGGCACGCCCAGCACCGGTAACGGCGCAAACGGCTTTTTCGCCAGCGTTTCTGCGCTCAGGTCCTGCGCCAGCCAATCGTCCATACTTGCTACTGAATCAGGAGCTGCTTGCGAAATGTACACGTGGGCTGTGACCGCTTTTCGTGGTGAAACAAGCTTCTCCAACAAGGCATGGCCAAACAGCACGAGCTGGGCCTCGGCCCACAAGGGGCGCAGGTCGATGAACAGGCGTTGCCAGTCGCGCGCGATCAGGGCGGCCCAAAGGGCGTCGGGCGCATGCAGCAAGGCCGCGTTTTCGTCGAACAGGGTCAGCGCATCGCGCAGCGGCCCGCGCACCGCTTGAATGCCCGTGCTCGCAATTTGTTGCGCCTGCAAGGCGTTGAGCCGCCGCTTGGTGTGCGGGAAGTGCAGCCAGCACAGGCCATTGAAGAAGTCGTGCAGGTTGTCGCGGGTGGGCACGCTACCGCTTTCAAAAATAAACTGTTCGTAGGCCACGCCGTCTGGCAAGTCGCTCTGCGCAACGAAGCGTATTGGCGACTTTGCTGCTGTGTTCAAGACCTCACGCACTGGCTGCCCCGCTGCAACTTGGTGCGCGAGCGATTCGCCCATGTCACGGCAGTGGGCCAACCAGGGGGCAGCCCATTGGATGGCCATGAATTCCGTTCGCCCTGAGCTTGCCGAAGGGCTGCTAGGCTTCGACAAGCTCAGCCCGAACGGGGTTTCTTCTAAACCATGCGCCACGGTAGAGTGTCACCTGAACGCAGGGGTTTGAGTTGGGCATCGCCGAAGGCGAAGCTCTCGGGCGGCGTCCAAGACTCGCGGCGCAGCGTGATGGTGTCGGTGTTGCGCGGCAGGCCGTAGAAGTCGGCCCCATTGAAGCTGGCAAAGGCTTCAAGCTGGTCTAACGCACCCGCCACGTCAAAGGCCTCGGCGTACATCTCGATGGCCGCGTGGGCGGTGTAGCAACCGGCGCAGCCGGTGGCGTGCTCTTTCAGGTGCGCCGGGTGCGGGGCGCTGTCGGTGCCCAGAAAGAACTTGGCGCTGCCGCTGGTGGCTGAGGTCACCAGGGCTTGGCGGTGTATTTCTCGCTTGAGCACCGGCAGGCAGTAGTAGTGCGGGCGAATGCCACCGGTGAAAATCGCGTTGCGGTTGTACAGCAGATGATGTGCGGTGACGGTAGCAGCGGTAAAGCGGTCGGCATCGCGCACATAGTGGGCCGCCTCCTGAGTGGTGATGTGCTCGAACACGATTTTGAGCTCAGGGAAATCACGACGCAGCGGGATGAGTTGCTGCTCGATGAACACGGCCTCGCGGTCAAACAAGTCGATGTCGGGCGAGGTGACCTCACCATGCACCAGCAGCAGCAGGCCTTCGCGTTGCATGGCTTCAAGCGTTTTGTAGGTCTTGCGAATGTCGGTGACGCCGGCATCGCTGTTGGTGGTGGCACCGGCCGGGTAAAGCTTGAGCGCCACCACGCCCGCGTCTTTGGCACGTTTGATTTCATCGGGTGGCAGCAGATCGGTGAGGTAAAGCGTCATCAGTGGCTCAAACTTCATACCGGCGGGGACGGCGGCGCGAATGCGATCACGGTACGCAGCGGCCTGCACCGCTGTAACCACAGGTGGCTTGAGGTTGGGCATGATGATGGCGCGGCTGAATTGTGCAGCGGTGTGCGGCACCACGGTGCGCAGTGCGTCGCCATCGCGCACATGCAGGTGCCAGTCGTCGGGGCGGGTGATTTTGATTTCGTTGTTTGTGTTTTGTGTCATGTTGCTATTGTCCCAAAAGTTGGTCTTGCTCTGCTTTTGGTGCTTGGTCGGGTTCGGGTTCTGTTTCGGTTCGGTTCGGCCTTGGTGGGCTAGCGCGCCGTGCCCACCAAGCCCGAATGGCGATGCTACACAACGGCAAACCGACAGAGCGTCAACAGAGACGAAGTGACGAGCTCAGTGCCCCAAAATCTTGTCAAGAAAGTCTTTGGTGCGAGCTTGACGGTTCTCAGGGTGACCAAAGAACTCGTCCTTAGAGCAGTCCTCCAGAATGCGCCCGCCCACGTCGATGAAGATGACACGGTTGGCCACCTTGCGGGCGAAGCCCATCTCGTGCGTGACCACCATCATGGTCATGCCCTCGCCCGCCAGCTTGACCATCACGTCCAGCACCTCGCCCACCATCTCGGGGTCCAGCGCGGAGGTGGGCTCGTCAAACAGCATCACCATCGGATCCATGGACAGGGCGCGGGCAATGGCCACGCGCTGCTGCTGGCCGCCTGAGAGCTGGCCAGGGAACTTGTCCTTGTGCACCATCAGGCCCACACGGTCTAGCATCTTGAGACCACGTGTTTTGGCTTCATCCGGGCTGCGGCCCAGCACCTTGATCTGGGCCAGCGTCAGATTCTCCGTCACCGACAAATGCGGGAACAACTCAAAGCTTTGGAACACCATGCCAACACGGGCGCGCAGCTTGGGAAGGTCGGTGTCAGGGGCGTAGAGGTTGACGCCATCCACAAAAATTTGACCCGCCTGAATCGGCTCTAGGCCGTTGACGGTTTTGATCAGCGTGGACTTGCCCGAGCCCGACGGCCCGCAAACCACGACCACATCGCCCTTGGCAATACTGACCGAGCAATCGCTCAGCACCTGTACCGGGCCATACCATTTGGAGACGTTTTTGATTTGAATCATGGGGTAACCTCAACGAACGATGGCGATGCGGGCTTGTAGCTTCTTCACCAGCGTGGACAAGCCAAAACAAATCACAAAATAAACGACCGCCGCCAGTAGATAAGCCTCTTCCGGGCGGCCATAAATTTTGCCCGCATTGGTGAAACCCTTGAGCAAGTCATACGCCCCAATGGCGTACACCAGCGAGGTGTCCTGAAAGAGGATGATGGTTTGCGTCAGCAGCACTGGCAGCATGTTGCGAAAGGCCTGGGGCAATACCACCAAGCGCATGTTTTGGCCGTAGGTCATGCCCAATGCCTGACCTGCAAACACTTGACCCCGCGGGATGGACTGAATGCCCGCCCGCATGATTTCGCTGAAGTAAGCCGCCTCAAACGCGATGAAGGTGATAAAGGCGGAGAGCTCCGCCCCAATCGGCTTGCCGATCATGAAGGGGATGAGCAGAAAAAACCACAGGATCACCATCACCAGCGGCACCGAGCGCATGCCGTTGACGTAAATGGTGGCAGGCAGCACCAGCGTTTTTTTGCCTGACAGTCGCATGAGTGCGAGCAGGGTGCCGAAAAGGATGCCACCCAACGTGGCCACCAGCGTCAGTTGCACACTGAACCAGAAACCACCCAGCACAAACTTGCGGATGATGTCCCAGTCGAGAAAAGTGAGGTCTAGGCCCAGCATTCAGTGCCCCCCGCCGCCAACCCCGGCAACGATAAAGCCGGGAATCGCCACTCGTCTCTCGATGAAAGCAAACACCCGGTTCACCGCAAAGGCCGACAGCGCGTAGAGCGCCGTCACCGCCAAGTACACCTCCACACCGCGCGAGGTTTCTTCCTGCGCCTGCATGGCGAACATGGTGAGCTCTGCAATCGACACGGCAAAGGCCACCGAAGAGTTCTTGAGCAGGTTCATGGACTCGCTGGTCAAGGGCGGCAAGATGATGCGAAACGCCATGGGCAAGATCACATAGCGGTAGGTCTGCGCTGTCGCCACTTCAAAACCGGCCACTTTGAGGGGTTGCGCCTCGGGCGACGTGAGTCGCTGTGAGGGGCATGAACCGCCTCGACGTGAGCCTCCAACAATCCATTCATACTCTCCATGCCGGGGGATGGTCCGCTCGTCGGATCGCCCGCGAGCTTGGCTTGCACCGGGAGACGGTAGGCCGGGAACTGAAGCTTTCAAAACCGGCCAAAGTGGCCACCGGGTCTGCGGCTGGAGATGAGGCAAAACCAGCCAAAGTGGCCACCGGGTCCCGCAGTCTCTGCGAGCCTCACCGCGAGATCGTCACTGCGGCACTCGTCCAAGGGCTGAGCGCGATCCGCATCCATCAGGATCTGGTCGCGGAGCACGCTTTCACGGGGCGCTACAACACGGTCAAACGGTTTGTCCACGCTTTGAGCGAGGCGGCCCCGCTGCCGTTCCGGCGCATCGAGACGGCACCCGGAGAAGAGATGCAGGTGGACTTCGGCCAGGGCGCCCCGGTGATCGACCC
>JANPNG010000248.1:0-3321 GCA_031427355.1 Hylemonella sp. | reverse complement strand
TGGCCCGGTGGACGGCCACGACGCCAAAGCCGTGGCCAAGGCCTTGGCCCAAGCCAAAAAATCCAAAGACAAACCCACGCTGATCGTCTGCAAGACCGCCATCGGCCACGGTAGCCCCAACCGTGCCAACACCGCCAAAGCCCATGGCGAACCACTCGGCGGCGAAGAAATCCGCCTCACGCGCGAGTCCCTCGGCTGGGCGCACGAGCCCTTTGTCATCCCGCAAGACGTTTACGACGGCTGGAACGCCAAGCCCCAGGGCCAGGCCACGCAAAGCCAGTGGGATGTGCGCTTTGCGGCCTATCAGGCCGCCTACCCCGAACTGGCCGCCGAGTTCATTCGCCGCATGAAGGGTGACTTGCCCGCCAACTTTGCTCAGGTCGCCGTGGACGCGGTGATTGCCGCCGACACCCAAGCGCAAACCGTTGCCAGCCGCAAGGCCAGCCAGCTCGCGCTAGAGGCCTTCACCAAAGCCTGCCCCGAGCTGCTGGGCGGCTCGGCCGACCTGACCGGCTCCAACCTCACCAACACCAGCCACACGCCCAGCCTGCGCTTTGACGCGGCAGGTACCAGCAACGGTGGGCGCCACATCAACTACGGCGTGCGCGAATTCGGCATGGCCGCCATCATGAACGGGGCCGCGTTGCACGGCGGCTTCATCCCCTACGGCGGCACCTTCCTCACCTTCAGCGACTACAGCCGCAACGCCATCCGCATGGCCGCGCTCATGAAGCAGCGCGTGATCCACGTCTTCACCCACGACTCAATCGGCCTGGGCGAAGACGGCCCCACGCACCAAAGCATCGAACACGCCGCCAGCCTGCGCCTGATCCCGGGCCTCGACGTCTGGCGCCCCGCCGACACCGCCGAGACCACAGTCGCCTGGGCCGTCGCGTTGCAAAACAAAACCCGCCCGACCGCACTGCTCTTGAGCCGTCAAAACATCGCCTACTCGGCCAAGGGCGCATCCAAGGCCGCTGCCGCCAAGGTTGACGCCTACGGCCTGGATGCCATCAACAAAGGCGCTTACGTGTTGGCCGAGCCCGCGCAAGTCGGCCTGAAGAAAAAAGCCCAAGCCGTCATCATCGCTACAGGCTCAGAAGTGCCACTAGCCATTGCAGCACAAGCACAGTTAGCTATTAAAAAGATAGCGGTGCGCGTGGTCTCCATGCCCAGCACCACCACTTTCGACCGCCAATCCGCCGCCTATAAATTGGCCGTCCTACCCGCAGGCCTGCCCCGCATCGCGGTCGAGATGGGCGTGACCGACGGCTGGTGGAAATACGGCTGCGCCGCCGTCGTCGGCATCGACACCTACGGCGAATCCGCCCCCGCGCCGGTGCTGTTCAATCACTTCGGCTTCACACCGGAGAATGTGGCGGCGACGGTGGAGAAGGTGTTGCGCAAATAGAGCCACAATTACCGCCATGACTTCATCCCTACTGCTAAACACTGCTACGCCGACATTCGGTGAGTTGTTCACCAATGGGAGAACCTTTGCCGTTCCAAGATTTCAGAGGAATTACAAATGGGATGAAGATCAATGGGAAGAGCTTTGGGAGGATTTGATTGCTTCCGCTCAAAACGATAAAGAACATTACATGGGTGCCATCGTTCTCAAGACGCATGAAACCCGAAAACACTTCGAGATCATTGATGGACAGCAGCGTCTTGTAACTCTCACTCTCTTGGTTCTGGCAGCGGTAAAGTGCTTCGAGACTTGGGCAGAAGAAGGTCATGAGGCCGACGCAAACAACGAACGTGCTCAGCTTTATCGCGGTCGATTTTTGCGCGCCAAAGACGCCGCCTCATTGGTGGAGACGAGCCGGTTGGTCTTGAATCGGAATGACGCTGCCTTTTTCAAAGGCACGCTCTTGCAGCTGCGCAAACCAGCCGCTCCAAACCGGTTACGCGAATCAGAAAAGCTGATGTGGCGTGCTTTTAATTATTTTGTAAATCAATTGCAGGCTCGTTTTGGTGCTGCTCATGATGCCTCGGGCCTGAGCCATTTGCTGGATGCCGCGTCAGATAAGTTATTGTTCATTCAAATTCTGGTGAGTGATGAAATGGATGCCTACACGGTATTCGAGACACTCAATGCCAGGGGTACACAATTGACGGTCACCGATCTATTGAAAAACTATTTGTTTTCTCGGTTTGGTCAAGACGAAAACGCGATTGATGTGGCTGAAGACCAGTGGAATCGAATTACGGCCAGCAAGGAAAAAGAGTTCCCTAAGCTGCTTCGGCATTACTGGAATTCCCACCATGGTGTAACAAGGCCGCCACGCTTGTTCAAAGAAGTTCGTGAGTCCATCAAACGACACGAAGATGCTTTGGCTTTGCTAGACGAGCTGGAAATCGCTTCCGGCCTCTACTCGGCACTTCGAAATCCTGAAGATGAATTGTGGCTTGAGTTACCTGCAGCTCGACAATTTGTTGCAGAGATTGATTTGTTTGGCGTAACGCAGTGTTATCCATTGTTGTTTGCTGCGTGGCAACACATGCGAAATGACTTTGTTGCTGTTCTGAGAATTTGCTCCGTTATTTCTTTCCGCTACATCGTGATTGGAAAACTCAACACGCAGCCAATGGAACGTGCCTACGTGGAGGCTGCTCGCAAGGTGCGCCAAGGCGTAATTACCACGCCAGACCAAGTGTTTTCAAGCCTGCGCTCGCTTTATGTTGCGGATGAACAATTTGAGTCGGACTTCGCACTAGCCAAGATTCCAGCCCCAAACAAGTTGATCCGCTACGTACTTTTTGCGATTGAAAATCACTTGAGTGGGAATGCTCGCTCTTACGAAGGTGACGGTGCCACCGTCGAACACATCTTGCCGGAAAACCCGGACGAAGGGTGGCTTGAAATTTTCCCGGAGGCCAGCAACGATGTTTACAGGTTGGGCAACTACACCTTGCTTGAGGCGGGAATCAACCGGAAAATTGAACGCAAGCAATTGATTGATAAAAAGATCGAGTATCTAAAAAGTGACTACAAATTAACAAGCAATTTTGGCTGGAATGAGTGGACACGTCAGCAACTGAATGAGCGGCAGCGATGGATGGCAAAACAGGCAACAGCTATCTGGCGATTGAATTTTTAACTTGATGGAGTAAACGGACATGACGATCAAAATCGGTATCAATGGCTTCGGCCGCATCGGGCGCAACGTCTTGCGCTCGGCCCTGCAAAATTTCAGCGACATCGAAGTCGTCGCCATCAACGACCTGTTGGAGCCCGACTACCTGGCTTACATGCTGCAATACGACTCGGTGCATGGCCGCTTCAAGGGTGAAGTTTCGGTTGACGGCAACACCCTG
>JANPNG010000247.1:0-9402 GCA_031427355.1 Hylemonella sp. | reverse complement strand
GTCCATCAGCTCGGTGCGGCCAACGTAGACCACGCCTGCCAGGTCAGTGACATAAATGTTTTCACGCGCGATGCCAAGCTTGAGCAGCAGGTTCAAACAAGCCAGCGCTGCAGCGCCAGCGCCTGACGTGACCAACTTCACCTGGCCAGGTGCTTTGCCCACCACCTTGAGCGCATTCAAAATCGCCGCCCCCACGGTAATCGCCGTGCCGTGCTGGTCGTCATGAAACACCGGAATCTTCATGCGCTTGCGCAGTTCCCGCTCTACATAAAAGCAGTCTGGCGCCTTGATGTCTTCCAGGTTGATGCCGCCAAAGGTCGGCTCCAGCGAGGCGATGATGTCCACCAACTTGTCCAGGTCGTGTTTTTCGTTGATTTCCAGGTCGAACACGTCAATACCGGCAAACTTCTTGAACAGCACCGCCTTGCCCTCCATCACCGGCTTGGCCGCCAGCGGGCCAATATCGCCCAGGCCCAGCACGGCCGTGCCGTTGGTGATGACGGCCACCAGGTTACCCCGGCTGGTGTACTTGTAAGCGTTGTTCGGGTCTTCGGCGATCTCCAGGCAAGGCGCGGCGACACCAGGCGTGTAGGCCAAGGCCAAATCATGCTGATTGGTCAACTGCTTGGTGGCAGCGATGGCGATCTTGCCGGGCGTGGGGAACTCGTGGTATTCGAGCGCGGCACGGCGCAATTCAGCGCGTTTTTCGTCGGTATTGAACGAGGCATTTGACGGCATAAAGTGATCTCCAGTGCAGATTTTTGTTTGGTTTGGATAGCTTAATACCAAAGCCGAACCAAAATGGGCCAATAAGGCCGTTTTGTCAGTTTTTGTAAGGAAGTCGATTGTAGGGGCTGGCAATGTCCAACCGATGGCCATTGGCACTGCGCAAAGCATCAAAGCTGTTTGAACCGGGTGCTCTGTTGGCGCAGCAGAGCCGAGAAGGTCTCCAACTCCTGGGGGCTGACGTCCGAGACGGCCCAGAACTGTAGGCCTGCCTCCTTCCAATTCGTCAGATTGAAGCCTTGCCGGGGTGCTGGCTTATTTCCGCTTGATCCGTCGCTACCCGACGGCCAGACAAAGAGGTTAATGGTGTGCTGACGGTGCTGGTAAACCAAGGCGGCCACCGAGCGCTGCTCAATGTAGTCAAGCCGCCCCCCCACCAGCGCAAAGCCCTCTTTGGCCAAGTCGTGCACCGGTGGTGAAAAGTCCAGCTTGCCGGTGAACCAGGGCTTCACGGTGTGCTGGTCGCTTGAGGCGACATCGGCCAGGTGCGCCACCATCAAGGAGCGCACGTGACCGGCCACCAAATCTTGCGCCAAGCGGTCCTGCTCGTCCCCCTCGGGAAATAAACGGATGACGGCCACGCTGACCAGCAAGCCGCAGGCAAAGGCCAGACCCGGATTCAGCCACTGTCGCCAGGCTGGCCAGCTCGCCGCGCGCGGTGACGTGGCGGGAGGCACGGTGGCCGATTGAAGCGCTCTGGTGATCTGGGCGCGCAACTCGGGTGGCGCGTCATAACGCGTGGCAGTGGTTTTTATCGCGTCGTCAAGCGCACTATCTTGATGCTTGTCCATGTCTTGATACTCCTAAGCTTCTACGGTCAGCGCCGAGCGCAACAGGCGACGGGCCCGTGACAGGCGCGACATCACCGTGCCCAAGGGGACGCCTGCAATCTGCGCAATTTCCTCGTAAGACATCTCTTCTAGCGCCCGCAACACCAGCACCTCGCGAAACACGGGCGGCAATTGTTGGATGGCGGCGTTCACGCGGCCACGCTCCAGTTTTTGCAGGAGCAGGGCCTCGGGGTTGCCATCGACGCGGTCAAACGCCGGGTTCGAGGTGTCGCTGTCGCGCTCGTCGTCAAACTCGACCTGGTCCGCCGCACCGCCGTGCTCACGCATCCAGCTAAAGCAGGTATTGCGCACAATGCCCATGAGCCAAGGCCGCGCGTCGCCACCCTTAAAACTGTCAAAGTACCGAAAGGCGCGCAAATACGCCTCTTGCACCACATCGTGTGCGTTGTGCTCATCGCGCACCAGCCAGCGCGCCAGGTTGTAAGCGCTGTTGAGATGGGGAAGTGCGGCCACTTCAAATCGCCGTGTTCTGTCCATCGGTTTTATTCCTTACTCATGGGCTCTACCGCAAGTCCGGCGAATTTATTCCCGCAGGCCAATCCGATGCGAATCAAACAGGGCGCTGGAATATCCCGACGTCTTGTCAGGTAGTGCATTCCAGGAACACCGATTCAAGGCCAGATAAAGCGAACATTGCGCGCCAGTCAGGTGTTCTGGACTCTAAACGAAAACATGCACCCGCCTCAATCCATCACGGGAGAAAGTTCCATCATGAACATCCAAGTCAAACTGCTCTTAAGTGCCGCCTTATTCGGCAGCGTCAGCCTAGCTCAGGCCAATGGCGATATTGAGCGAGGTCAGCAGCTCTACAAAAATCGATGTGCGGCCTGTCATTCGCTGGACTACAACGGCGTGGGCCCGGCTCACAAGGGCGTTTTCGGGCGCATGGCTGGCCAAGCCAACAGCTATACCTACTCTGCAGCATTGAAGACCTCCAAAGTGGTCTGGACAGAGCAGACCTTGAACCTTTGGTTGGCCGATCCTGAAAAGCTCATACCCGGTCAAACCATGGGCATTTCGATCCCCGATGCGGCTGAACGCGCCGACCTGATTGCGTACATGAAGAAGGCCATGTCGCCTAAATAAGGCCACACCAGCGACAAAGCCACAGGGCACGGGAATATTTTTTGAACCGAAGGGGTAATGCCTACAGCGAGACAGACTTTGTCTTGCGCCGACTTTAGTCGGCACTCTCAACACGCACAGGAGCAAACACAATGATCAAACGACGTGGTTTCATGGAGCTCGCCGCCGTGGGCGGGGGCGCGGTATTTCTTTCCGGTCTGCCCGGCTGTTCAATGGCCGTTGATGGCCGCAGTGCGGCGAAGGCCGCTTATGACGAGTTCTTTTTTGTCCAGTTGTCCGATATCCATTGGGGCTATAGCGGCCCAGCCAATCCAGATGCGGCCAACACACTGAAGAAGGCGGTCGCAACCGTCAATGCCTTGGAGATTCAACCCAACTTCATTGTTTTTACGGGCGACTTGACGCATACGACGGACGATCCGGGCGAGCGCCGTAAACGGCTTGCCGAGTTCAAAGACATCGTCAGCGCGCTCAAGGTCAAAGATGTCCGCTTCATGCCTGGCGAGCATGACGCCTCGTTGGATCGTGGGGCCGCTTATAAAGAATTTTTTGGCCCAACGCACTACAGCTTTGATCACCAGGGCGTCCACTTCATTGCGGTGGACAACGTGTCCGATCCCGGTGCCAGCATCGGTGAAGAACAACTGGCCTGGTTGAAAGCCGATTTGGAGAAACAAAGCAAAGACGCGCGCATAGTCGTCCTCACACACCGCCCACTTTTTGATCTGGTGCCCAAGTGGGACTGGGCCACGCGTGATGGTGCCAAAGCCATTGACTTGCTGATGCCCTATAAAAATGTAACCGTGTTTTATGGCCACATTCACCAGGAGCATCACCACCAAACCGGCCATATTGCCCACCACTCGGCCAAGTCACTGATCTTCCCGCTCCCAGCGCCCGGTTCGCAAGACAAGCGCACGCCATTGGCCTGGGATCCGGCGATGCCGAACAAGGGGCTGGGCTTCCGGGAGGTAGAGGCCGAAGTGCGTGAAGCGAAATACAAGATCACGGAGTTTCCCGTGACGCGCGTATGAAAATACGGCGCACTACAGTCGCCCGTCTGTTCGTCGCCGCGATCACCCTGAGCGGCATCACCCTAGGGGGGGCACTGATGGCACAGATAGCGACGAACGACGCGAACCAAGCAACCGTCATCAAGGTGGTTGCCAAACGGTTTGCCTACACGCCGAACGAGATTGTCCTGAAGAAGGGACAACCCGTTGTGCTGGAATTCACGTCCATTGATTTTGTTCACGGCTTCAAAATTCCTGACATGAACTTGCGCGTTGACCTGCCCCCCGGCAAAGTCACGCGGCTAGCGCTCACCCCTGACAAGGTCGGTGATTTTGATTTCTTGTGCGACAACTTTTGCGGTGCCGACCATGAGGAGATGAGCGGGCGTATCGTCGTCAAGGAGTGAGCGTGAAGCGCTTGCTCGTGTTGGCCTGTGTGCTGTCAGTCTTGGGCGTGCCAGCACACGCGGTGGAGCCCATTGACACCGACGGCCCGGATTTTGTGGAGTCCTCAGAAGTCGTGCCAATGGGTCGCTTCCAATACGAAGTGGGCTGGACCTCCCTCAGTGACAGCCCTGCTGCACCGGGCTCGGCCTTGATGGCCACGCCGATGGTGCTCAAATACGGCATCGCGAAAGACCTTGAGATTCGTCTCGCACCCAGTGGGTTCTTGCGCCAAAACGGTGACACCGCGTGGGGCGACATGGCGGTGGGGATGAAGTGGCACGCACAAGACCGCGAGCCCGCGTTGGGCCGAGCCGCAGTGTCCTGGCTCTTGCATATCGACGCACCTTCCGGCGCACACCCGTTCAAAGGCAACGCCCTGCGGCCTTCATTGCGCTCGGTGATGACGTGGGATCTGCCGCGTGATTTCGCGCTCGGTCTCATGCCGGGCATCAAGTCCGACACGGGCGATGATGGTCACCGATTTACGGCGCTGATTTTTGGTGCGGTGTTGAACAAACGGCTGTCCGATACAACACGTGTTTTTGTCGAGTTGTCCGCCCCGCAGATCGCCACACCTGCCGACGGGGGCGTGATCGCCAGTTGGGACGTGGGCACGGCGTACTTGTTCAACAACGACTTACAGCTTGGTTTGCGGCTGGGTGTGGGTGCCAATCCCAATTCACCTCGCCATTACGGCTTGCTTGAACTGGCGCAGCGGTTTTAGCAGAGCGTCCTGTGGACGCCCGCATCAGCCCCGCATCAGCGCCTCAATCTCCCCCACCGTCACCGGCACCCCGCGCGAGATCAGCTCGCAGCCGTTGAACTTCGGGTCATCGGTCACAAAGGCATCGTCTTCGATGCGGATGCCAATGTTCCAGAACGCCTTGGGCACTTTGTCGCTGGGGCGCACGTAGAGGCCGGGTTCGATGGTCAGGGCCATGCCGGGTCGCAGGATGCGGCTGGGGCGGTCTTTGATGGTTTCGCCGCTGAGCGGGTCTTTGCGCTCGCTCACCTGGCCCACCTCGGACGGCTCGACGTAGCTGCCACAGTCGTGCACGTCCATACCGATCCAGTGGCCGGTGCGGTGCATGTAGTGGGCAAAGTAGTGGCGGTGGTGGATCGCGTCGTCCAGCGTGCCGTGCTGGTCTTTGTCGAGCAGGCCCAAGTCGAACATGCCTTGCGTCAGCACTTGCACGGCGGCCTCGTGCGGGGCGGTGAAGCGCGCACCCGGCTGGGTGGCGGCGATGGCCGCTTCCTGGCTGGCCAGCACCAGTTCGTACAGCGCGCGTTGCGGGCCGGTGAACTTGCCATTGGCGGGGAAGGTGCGGGTGATGTCTGAGGCATAGCCGTCGAGTTCGCAGCCGGCGTCGATCAACACCAGCTCGCCGTCGCGAATCGGCGCGGTGTCGGCGCGGTAGTGCAGCACGCAGGCGTTGGCGCCGGCGGCGACGATGGAGCTGTAGGCAGGGTACTGCGAGCCGTGCTGGCGGAACTCGTGCAGCAGCTCGGCGTCCAGGTGAAATTCGCGCACGTCTTGGCCAGCGCGCAGCATGGCGGCCGAGCGCTGCATGGCGCGGATGTGGGCTTGAGCGCTGATTTGAGCGGCGCGGCGCATGGTGCCCTGCTCGTGCGCGTCCTTGAACAGGCGCATTTCGTCCAGGATGGCGCACAGGTCGTGCTGCGACTCGGGGCACAGGGCGCCAAAGCGCACTCGGGCGCGCACCGCGTTCAACCATCCGTCGATACGGCTCTCCAGCCCCTTGTGGGTGGCGAACGGATACCAGACGCTGCCCTTGTTCTCCAGTAGCTTGGGCAAGCGCTGGTCCAGCTCGGCCACGGAGAAGGCGGTGTCCACGCCCAGCGTATGCGTCGCGGCCTCTGGCCCCAAGCGGATGCCGTCCCAGACCTCGCGTTCCAGGTCTTTGGGCTGGCAGAACAGCGTGCTGCGGCCATCAGCCGTGATCACCAGCCAAGCGTTGGGTTCCGTGAATCCGCTGAGGTAGTGAAAGTAGCTGTCAAAACGAAACAGAAACTCGCTGTCGCGGTTGCGCTGGCGCTCTGGCGCGGTGGGGATGATGGCGATGCCGTGCGGGCCGAGCTGGGCGGCGACGCGGGCGCGACGTTGCTGGTGCCGTTGATAGGGATGGATGGGGTTCATGGTTTAGCTCCAGTCCGCACGCATGGCGGCCAAATCGGTGAGTGGAATGGCTTGTACGGCGACACCATTTGGGCTGGCGTCCGCAGACAAGAGGGTGTAGCGACGATCCCCTGGATACACCACATAAAGCGCATCAAGCTTGAGGTCTTGCAGGGCGATGTGCATGGAGGGTGTCATTTTCGGGGCATCCACCCGCTTGAACTCCACGCCAACACGCAAACCATGTTTGAACATCAACAAATCAAGCTCTGCGCCCGCGTGGGTGGCCCAAAAATAAGCCTCGTCGGGTTGCGCCACGTGCAGCACTTGCTCCAATGCAAAACCCTCCCAGCTAGCCCCGCTTTTGGGGTGTTGCCATAAAGCGTCGCCATCAGCAATGCCCCACAGGTAGTGCAAAAGCCCGCTGTCGCGGATGTAAATTTTGGGGGCTTTGACTTGGCGTTTCCCCAGATTTTCGTGCCAGGGGGCAAGCTGACGCACCAGTTGAAGCCCCACCATGAAGTCCAGGTACTTGCGCACCGTGGGCTCACTGATACCCAGGCTGCGGGCGGGTTCGGCAGCATTCCAGGTTTGGCCGTGGTAGTGCGCCAATAGACGCCAAAAACGCTGCATCACAGGGGCCGGAACATTGAGGCCGAGCATGGGCAAATCGCGTTCAATGACAAGGGATAGATAGTCGCGCAACCACCGCAGGGCTGCGCGCGTGCTGCTGGCTAAAAGTGCGCGAGGGAAGCCGCCCCGCAGCCAGAGCTTGGACGCGTTCGCCTGCGGCGTGATGCCCGTGTCCGTTAATTCTGAAAGTGATACGCCACCCATGTACAGCAGGCTCAAGCGGCCCGCCAAAGATTCACTGGACTGCTGCAACAGCAAAGGGGATGCGCTGCCCAGCAGCAAAAATTGACCTGCGCGCGCATGACGATCAATCAGTGTACGCAGCAGGGGAAATAAATCGGTGCGGCGCTGTACCTCATCAATCACCACAGTACGGCCTTGAGACAAAATATCGTTCAGGGTGGCCATGGGCTGAGACAGATTCTCTAGCGACTGTGGATCCTCCAGGTCAAAGTAGGCGCATGAGTTGACCTGGGCGTACTGGCGGGCCAGCGTTGTCTTCCCCACCTGCCTGGCACCCAGCAAGGCCAATGCACGTGACTCTTGTAGCCGCTCCGTGAGGGCCTCAAACAGTGGATCCCGGTTAATCATGGGCGAATGGTAACACCTTGAAAATCGTAATACTTTATTTCGATTTTCAATGCCATTTTTTAACCAATTTTGTTAATAACGGCGACTTGATTGAGTTGTGCCAATCGTTGCGGGGTGCCGACATCGGTCCAGGCCCCGGTGTACAGCTCGGCGCTGATGCGCTGATTGTCCATGGCCCGGCGCAGCAGCGGTGCCAACGGGGCTTTGACGCCCATCGGGTTGCCTGCGGGGATGTCGCACCAGGGCGCCTCAAACAGGGCGCGGCGGTACAGGCCGATGGTGCTGTAGGTGTAGAGCGCGTGGCCTGCGTCTTTGGGCAGGTTCAAGGCCAGTTGTTCGTCAGCGCGGTGCGGGTCAGAGTGATTCGAGTTCGGGGCCAGGCCGAAATCTCCTTTGGGGTTGTGCTCGGGGTTGGGCACCAGCCAAAGATGAGCCAGCTTGTCACTGGCGACGAAGCGCTGCACGGCCTCGGGTGAAAATTCAAACCCCGGCGCAAACACGTCACCCGCCAGCACCCAGAACACATCACTCAGCTGAGGCAGCGCACGCGCAATGCCGCCCAGAGTCTCCAGCGCCTCGCCAAAATCCAAACCTTCGTGCGAATAAATGATTTCAATCCGCTCTTTATTTGATAGCTGCTCATGCATATAAAACAAGGGCTTCAGCTCAAAATGATTTTGAATTTGTTCGCCCAACCAGGCCGTGTTGATGACCAGACGGGTCACGCCACTGCGAGCCAGCGCATCCGCATGCCATTGCAGCAGCGGCTTACCGCGCACGCTTAGCAGGGGCTTGGGTGTGGTGTCGGTCAGCGGGCGCATGCGCTCGCCGCGCCCAGCGGCGAGAATCAAGGCGGAGGTGTTGCTGGGAGAGATCGTTTTCACAGCGCACACTTTAGACCATTGGCGCGGCGGGTTGTCAACGCGTTGGCGAGTGACAGCCCGACTGACTCGATACCGACTCCAGGCCGGTAAAATATACGGCTTCTCTCGACCCCTTTTCCCGGAGCTGCCCCTTCCATGGCCAACACCCCCGCCCTGCCCCCAGCAACTGACAAAGCCATGGCCAACGCCATCCGAGCCCTGGCCATGGACGCCGTTCAAGCCGCCAATTCCGGCCACCCCGGCGCCCCCATGGGCATGGCCGACATGGCCGTGGCACTGTGGGGTCCGAGCGCCGATGGCACGGGCCACAGCCATCTCAAACACAACCCTCTCGACCCCCATTGGGCCGACCGCGACCGCTTCGTGCTGTCCAACGGCCATGCGTCCATGCTGCTGTACGCGTTGCTGCACCTGAGCGGCTATGACTTGCCGCTGGCCGAGTTGAAGAACTTCCGCCAGTTGCACAGCAAAACACCGGGCCACCCCGAGTCCGGCCTCACGCCCGGCGTGGAAACCACCACCGGCCCGCTGGGTCAGGGCATTGCCAACGCCGTGGGCATGGCGCTGGCCGAGAAGCTGCTGGCCAAGGAGTTCAACCGCCAAGATGGTGATGTGAACCATGCCATCGTCAACCACCACACCTATGCTTTCATGGGTGATGGCTGCATGATGGAAGGCATCAGCCACGAGGTCGCCGCTCTGGCCGGTGCGTGGAAGCTCAACAAACTCATCGCCCTGTACGACGACAACGGCATCTCCATCGACGGCCAGGTCGCGCCTTGGTTCATCGACAACACGCCGCAGCGCTTTGCCGCTTACGGTTGGGCCGTGATTGGCCCGGTGGACGGCCACGACGCCAAAGCCGTGGCCAAGGCCTTGGCCCAAGCCAAAAAATCCAAAGACAAACCCACGCTGATCGTCTGCAAGACCGCCATCGGCCACGGTAGCCCCAACCGTGCCAACACCGCCAAAGC
>JANPNG010000246.1:0-2920 GCA_031427355.1 Hylemonella sp. | reverse complement strand
GCGTGAGTTTGCGCGCCGCATCCAGGTCGGCATGGTCGGCATTAACGTGCCGATTCCCGTGCCCATGGCCTGGCACGGTTTTGGCGGCTGGAAGCGTTCGTTGTTTGGCGACATGCATGCCTACGGTGAAGAAGGCGTGCGTTTCTACACCAAGCAGAAGTCGATCATGCAGCGCTGGCCCGAGAGCATTGGCAAGGGTGCGGAGTTTGTGATGCCGACGGCCAAGTAATCGCCTCATCCGACCGCCCCCATGACCATCCCCACCTTCGACTACATCATCATCGGCGCGGGCACCGCTGGTTGCTTGCTGGCCAACCGGCTCAGCAGCGACGCCAGCAAACGCGTGCTGCTGATTGAGGCCGGTCGGCGCGACGACTACCACTGGATTCACATCCCCATCGGTTATCTGCACTGCATCGGCAACCCGCGCACCGACTGGCTCTACCAGACCGAGCCCGCAGCGGGGCTCAATGGTCGCACGCTGCGCTACCCGCGCGGCAAGGTGCTGGGCGGTTGCTCCAGCATCAACGGCATGATTTACATGCGCGGCCAGGCGCGTGACTACGACCGATGGGCCAACGTAACCGGTGACGCCAGTTGGCGCTGGGAACAAACCCTGCCCTACTTCAAACACCACGAAGACCACTACAAAGGCGCTGATGCACTGCACGGTGCCAGGGGCACGCCGACCGAGTTGATGGACCTGCACGGCCAGCCCGCTGACACCTACCGCACACTCATGCGCGGTCGTCAAACCGGGGGCGAGTGGCGCATTGAAAAACAGCGTCTGCGTTGGGACGTGCTGGACGCTTTTTCGCAAGCCGCGCAGCAAGCGGGCATTCCCGCCACCGACGACTTCAACCGGGGCGACAACGAGGGTGTGGGTTATTTCGAGGTGAACCAACGCAGTGGCTGGCGCTGGAACACGGCCAAAGCCTTCTTGCGCCCCACCTGCTATGCCCGGCCAAATTTTGAGATGTGGACCTTGGCGCAGGTGTCGCACCTGGTGCTGGAAAAGCAGGCCGATGGCAGCCAGCGCTGCACCGGCGTACAGGTCTGGAGCGGGCAGGAGTTGGTGAACGTGACCGCCACGCGCGAGGTAATTTTGAGTGCGGGCAGCATTGGCTCGCCGCAGATTTTGCAGCTCTCCGGTCTTGGGCCTGCTGCCCTGCTGCAAGCGCGCGGCGTGCCGGTGGTGCAAGACCTGCCGGGTGTGGGAGCCAACCTGCAAGACCACCTGCAAATTCGCTCGGTGTTCAAAGTCAAAGGCGTGCCCACGCTCAACACCCAAGCCCACTCGCTGTGGGGCAAGGCCAAGATTGCGCTGGAGTACGCGCTCAAGCGCAGCGGCCCCATGAGCATGGCCCCTTCGCAGTTGGGGGCCTTCACGCGCAGCGACCCCAGCCAGCTGCACCCGAACCTGGAGTACCACGTACAGCCGCTCAGCCTGGACGCCTTTGGCGAACCGTTGCACACCTTCCCTGCCTTCACCGCCAGCGTGTGCAACCTGAACCCCACGAGTCGCGGCACGGTGCAAATCAAGAGCAACAACTTTGAAGACGCGCCCGCCATTGCGCCCAACTACCTCAGCACCGAGGCCGACCGCAAGGTGGCGGCAGATTCCCTGCGCGTGACGCGCCAAATCGTGGCGCAACCGGCCTTGGCCAAATACCAACCCGAGGAATACAAACCCGGCGCGCAGTTCCAGACCGACGAGGAGCTGGCGCGGCTGGCCGGCGACATTGCCTCCACCATCTTTCACCCGGTGGGCACCACCAAGATGGGCATTGTGGACGGGCCGAACAATGATCCGATGGCCGTGGTCGACGCCCGGCTGCGCGTGCGCGGTGTAGCGGGTCTGCGCGTGGTCGATGCGGGGGTGATGCCCCGCATCACCAGCGGCAACACCAACTCGCCCACGCTGATGATTGCCGAGCGCGCCGCGCACTGGATCATTGAAGACGCCGCCCAGGCACTCAAGGCCTAAAGGGAAAACCCCCAGACACAAAGCCGCCACTCAACGCTACACTCACGCCACGCAACTGCGAAGCGTGGACACACCACGCGAAATGAGCCGAGGACGACACGGCGGGTTCGACAAAATCAACGATTTTTCACATCCAAAGTAGATGTGAACTCAAAGGCACCCCTTAACCCGGTGCCTTTACTTTTTTAAAGAAAAAATGAATTTGATTCTGGTCACACTGGCCTCCGGGCTGGCCGGGTTTATTGATTCGATTGTGGGCGGCGGCGGCTTGATTCTCGTGCCCGCCCTGTTTGCTGCTTACCCCGGCGCCCACGCGGCCACTTTGCTGGGCACCAACAAGTCGGCCTCGGTGTGGGGCACGCTGTTTGCCGCTGCGCAGTACAGCCGCCGAGTGACGCTGCCCTGGCCCACGCTCTGGCCCGCCATGTTGATGAGTGCTTTGGGTGCCTTTGTCGGAGCCTGGTTGTTGACGCTGGCCTCACCGCAACTCCTGCGCCAGTCACTACCCTTTGTCCTGGTCGCTTTGTTGCTTTACACCTTGTCCAAAAAAGAACTGGGGCGCACGCACGAACCGCGATTTGCCGGGCGCAGGGAAGTGGTCGCCGCGTCACTCATCAGCTTGGTGCTGGGAACGTATGACGGATTTTTTGGCCCTGGAACCGGTAGTTTTTTTGTTTTCCTGCTCGTGCGCTGGCTGGGCTACGATTTCTTGAACGCCACGGCCTGCACCAAGCTGCTCAACCTCAGTAGCAACCTGGCTGCGCTGATCCTGCTGGCGCTTAAAGGCCACGTCTGGTGGCACATCGCGCTGGGCCTGGCGCTGGCCAACATCGCTGGCAGCTTGCTGGGTACGCATATGGCGCTCAAACATGGGGCGGGTTTTGTTCGGCTGGCGTTTATCGGCGTGGTCTGCGCTTTGATCTTGAAGACCGG
>JANPNG010000245.1:0-6033 GCA_031427355.1 Hylemonella sp. | reverse complement strand
ACTGCAAGATGACAGGCTGGTCCTTGCCCAGCATTTCGCCCGAGGCAATGCGGAACAAAAGAGCGTAGCCAATTTGGCCAGCAGCACCAGTAACAGCCACGCGGACGGGTTTTTTAGTCATCTTGAAAACTCCAGAAAGTTAATTAGAAATGTGTAGAAAAGTGACGGGCGAATGGCTCAAGCCAGACGCACAAAACAGCCGCAGAGTTTACCCGCGAATCGGTTAAAACGTCAATTTGTCTTATGTCTTATATAAGTTATGATGTCCAGCTTAAAGTCTTCTCCATACTCATCCCGTCATGAATTCAGCGTCACCCTCTGTTGTTGACCCCAAGGTCTCAAGCGCAGAAAGCGTCACGCCAGCCTTCAGCCCCCTGTATCGGCAAATCAAGAATTTGATCATGCAGGGTTTGCAAACGGGTGAGTGGCGACCTGGCGAATCGATACCCAGCGAGATGGATCTGGCCGCCCGCTACCACGTCAGCCAGGGGACGGTGCGCAAAGCGATTGATGAATTAGCCGCAGAGAACTTGCTGGTTCGCCGCCAAGGCAAAGGCACCTTCGTAGCCACGCACGCCGAGAACCACGTGCAATACCGCTTTCTCAAGCTGATGCCCGACAGCGGCGACACGCAAAGCGAAGGCCCGGCACAACGCGAGATCATCGACTGCAAAAAACTCCGATCCAGTGCAGAAATAGCCCGCGCTCTGGCGCTGCGCACCGGTGACAGCGTGCTGCAAGTGCGGCGCGTGCTCTCGTTTGCAGACAAACCCACCATTCTGGAAGACCTGTGGCTGCCTGCCAACCCATTCAAAGGCTTAACGGCAGAGCGGCTCAGCCAGTACCACGGCCCCATGTACGCTCTGTTTGAAACCGAATTTGGGGTGCGCATGGTGCGGGCCGAAGAAAAAATCCGCGCCGTCTTGCCCGACGATTCGCAGTGTCAGTTGCTCAAGATAAAACCAAGCACGCCACTGCTAAGCGTCGAACGCATCGCCTACACCTACAACGCCGCGCCCATGGAACTGCGGCGCGGCCTGTACCTGACGGACACTCACCACTACCACAACGAACTGAACTGAAACTTTTGAATCACCTGTTTGGGGTGGGCTTTTTTTCAAAGAAAAATAATAAAGTCCCATCGTCAAATTGCTGCATTGCAATAGAATTTCGGGTTAACCCTTCCTTCAAAAACGACCAAGCGGTTACACCACAGAAAGCCAAGAAAGCCCCACCATGACTGATCTTGCCAACACACCCCGGCCCAAGCGGCCCGAATTTCGCAACATCAACGCCTTCACAGACTTGCCTGGCTATCGTTTGCCGGTGGCAGGCATCGTGTCCATCTTGCACCGCATCAGCGGCGCGCTGATGTTCATCTTGCTGCCCTTCATCATCTGGCTGTTTGACAAGTCGCTGAGCTCTGAAATTTCATTCGCCAAGTTCACGGCGGCATTCAATGTGGGGCTGGGGGTGTTTCCGGGTGTCCTGATCAAGTTGGTGGTGCTGGCACTGATCTGGGCTTATTTGCACCACCTGATTGCCGGTCTGCGCCACCTCTGGATGGACATCAGCCACGCGGCCGTTAGCAAGGAGTTTGGCAAGTCATCTGCCATCGCCACACTGGCGATCAGCTTGAGCCTGACGGCCATTCTGGGTGCCAAGCTGTTTGGCCTTTACTGAAACCTTGCGGGACAGACCTTCAGCTCTGTCCTCAACTAATTAAAAGGACTCTTCATGACTGTTAACTACGGCTCCAAACGCACCGTTGTCGGCGCCCATTACGGACTGCGCGACTGGCTCGGCCAACGCGTCACAGCGGCTCTGATGGCCCTGTTCACTTTACTTGTTCTGGCGCAGGTGCTGCTATCAAAAGGTCCTATCGGCTATGAGAGCTGGGCCGGCATTTTTGCTGCTCAGTGGATGAAGGTTTTGACCTTCACCGTCATCATCGCGCTGGCCTACCACGTGTGGGTGGGCATGCGCGACATCTGGATGGACTACATCAAGCCCGTCTGGTTACGCCTGTCGCTACAGGTTTTCACCCTGGTCTGGCTGGCAGCATGTGCTGGCTGGGCTGTTCAAGTCCTGTGGAGGCTGTAATTCATGTCGAACAACAATTCCGTTAGCAAGCGCAAATTTGACGTCGTCATCGTCGGGGCCGGTGGCTCTGGCATGCGCGCCTCGCTGCAACTGGCCCGCGCGGGCCTGAATGTGGCCGTGTTGTCCAAAGTCTTCCCCACTCGCTCGCACACCGTGGCCGCCCAAGGTGGCATCAGTGCCTCGCTGGGCAATATGAGCGAAGACAACTGGCACTTCCACTTCTACGACACCGTCAAGGGCTCCGACTGGCTCGGCGACCAGGACGCCATCGAGTACATGTGCCGTGAAGCGCCCAAAGTCGTCTATGAGCTGGAACACATGGGTATGCCGTTTGACCGTAACCCGGACGGCACGATTTACCAGCGCCCTTTTGGTGGCCACACCGCCAACTACGGCGAGAAACCGGTGCAACGCGCTTGCGCCGCCGCAGACCGCACTGGCCACGCCATGCTGCACACGCTGTACCAACAAAACGTGCAGGCCCGCACCCAGTTCTTTGTCGAATGGCTGGCCATGGACTTGATCCGCGACGCCGATGGCGACGTGGTCGGCGTGACAGCGATTGAGATGGAAACCGGCGAGACGCATATTTTCGAAGCCAAGACCACACTACTGGCCACGGGCGGTGCGGGTCGTATTTTTGAAGCCTCCACCAACGCCTTCATCAACACCGGCGACGGTCTGGGCATGGCGGCACGTGCGGGCATCCCCCTCGAAGACATGGAATTCTGGCAATTCCACCCCACCGGCGTGCATGGCGCTGGCGTGCTGCTGACCGAAGGCTGCCGGGGCGAAGGCGCGATTTTGCGCAACAGCAACGGCGAGCGCTTCATGGAGCGCTATGCCCCTGCCTACAAAGACCTGGCCCCGCGCGACTACGTTTCGCGCTGCATGGACCAAGAGATCAAGGAAGGGCGCGGCTGCGGTCCCAACAAGGACTACATCAACCTCGACATGACCCACCTGGGTGCTGACACGATTCTGAAGCGCCTGCCTTCGGTGTTCGAGATTGGCCACAACTTTGCCAACGTCGATATCACCAAAGAGCCGATCCCGGTCGTGCCCACTATCCACTACCAAATGGGCGGCATCCCGACCAACATCAACGGCCAAGTGGTCACGCAAAACGCGGCCAATGAGAGCGTGGTCGTCAACGGCCTGTACGCCGTGGGTGAATGCTCCTGCGTGAGCGTGCACGGTGCCAACCGTTTGGGCACGAACTCACTGCTGGACTTGCTGGTGTTTGGCCGCGCTGCGGGCAATCACATTGTGGAGTTCAACAAAACCGCCCAGCACAAACCACTGCCCGCCGATGCCGCCGATAAAACCCTGGCCCGCATTGCACGGCTGGACAACGCTACCGACGGCGAGTACGCGCAAGACGTGGCCAATGACATTCGCGCCACCATGCAGCAGCACGCCAGCGTGTTTCGTACCCAGGCGCTCATGGATGAAGGCGTGGCCAAAATGGCGGCGCTGCGCAAGCGCGTCAACGCCATCGGCCTCAAAGACAAGTCGAAGATTTTCAACACCGCGCGCATTGAAGCGCTGGAAGTTGAAAACCTGATTGAGGCCGCAGAGGCCACCATCGTGTCAGCCGCCGCCCGCCATGAGAGCCGTGGTGCCCACACCGTGGATGACTACGCCGACTCGCCCGAGCACCCCAATGGCCGCAACGACGCCGAGTGGCACAAGCACACGCTGTGGCACAGCGAGGGCAACCGCCTGAGCTACAAGCCGGTTCAAATGAAGCCACTGACCGTCGAGTCCGTGCCCCTCACCGTTCGCTCTTTCTAAGCGGGAACCCCCATGACCAAACGCACTTTCCAGATTTATCGCTACGACCCGGATACCGACGCCAAGCCCTACATGCAGACCATCGAGGTCGAACTCGACGGTACAGAACGCATGTTGCTCGACGTCTTGATGAAACTCAAAGCGGTGGATCCGAGCATCTCCTTTCGACGCTCCTGCCGCGAAGGCGTGTGCGGCTCTGACGCCATGAACATCAACGGCAAAAACGGTCTGGCCTGCCTGACCAATATGCTCTCGCTCAAGGGCACCATCGTGCTCAAGCCGCTGCCCGGCCTGCCGGTGGTGCGTGACTTGATCGTGGACATGACGCAGTTTTTCAAGCAGTACAACTCGATCAAGCCTTACCTGATCAACGACAACCGTCCGCCCGAAAAAGAGCGCCTGCAAAGCCCCGAAGAACGCGAAGAGCTCAACGGTCTGTACGAGTGCATTCTGTGTGCCTCTTGCTCGACGAGCTGCCCCAGCTTCTGGTGGAACCCCGACAAGTTTGTCGGCCCGGCCGGTCTGCTGCAAGCCTACCGATTCATTGCCGACAGCCGCGACGAAGCCACTGCCGATCGACTGGACAATCTGGAAGACCCCTACCGCCTGTTCCGCTGCCACACCATCATGAATTGCGTCGATGTCTGCCCTAAAGGTTTGAACCCGACCAAGGCGATTGGCAAGATCAAAGAGATGATGGTGGCACGGGCGATTTAAGCCCCGCCACTGAAATGCCGATGGAGCATGAACTGATCGAAGAAAGAGCCCTGAGCAAGCTGAAGTGGCGCTGCCGCCGAGGCCTGCTGGAGAACGATCTCTTTATCGACCGTTTTTTCCGGAAATACGAATCCTCGCTGACCGTTAGACAGTCAGAGGGTTTGATGGCCTTGATGGACTTGAGCGACAACGACTTGCTTGACCTGCACCTGGGTCGCCAGTCGCTGGTGCAAGTCGATGCGGAGTTGGATCGCGCCGAAGTCCATGAAGTTTTGAAAATGTTAAGAGAAACCTTCTGAAAGGCTAAAAATGAAACTCGCCGATAACAAAGCCACCCTGTCGTTCAGTAACGGCACCCCCAGCATCGAGCTGCCGGTTTACCAAGGCAGCGTCGGCCCAGACGTCGTCGATATCCGCAAGCTTTACGGTCAAACCGGCCTATTCACCTACGATCCGGGCTTTCTCTCGACCGCGTCTTGCCAGTCGGCCATCACCTACATTGACGGCGACAAGGGCGAGCTGCTCTACCGCGGCTACCCCATTGAGCAGTTGGCCACCCAGTGCGACTTTCTGGAAACCTGCCACTTATTGCTCTACGGCGATCTGCCCAACACACAAGCCAAGGCAGACTTCACCAAGCGCGTGACCAACCACACCATGGTCAACGAGCAGATGCAGTTTTTCCTGCGTGGCTTTCGCCGTGACGCGCACCCCATGGCCATCATGACCGGCCTGGTGGGTGCCCTGTCGGCCTTCTACCATGACAGCACCGACATCAACAACCCAGAGCACCGTGAGATTTCGGCCATCCGCCTGATTGCCAAGATGCCGACCCTGGTTGCCATGGCCTACAAATACAGCGTAGGCCAACCCTTCATGTACCCCAAGAACGACCTGAGCTATGCAGGCAACTTTCTGCACATGATGTTCGCCACCCCTTGTGCCGAATACAAAGTCAGCCCCGTGCTAGAGCGCGCCCTGGACCGCATCTTTATCCTGCACGCCGACCACGAGCAAAACGCCTCCACCTCCACGGTGCGCCTGTGCGGCTCCTCCGGCACCAACCTGTTTGCAGCCATCGCCGCCGGGGTGGCCTGCCTGTGGGGCCCGGCCCACGGCGGTGCCAACGAAGCCTGCCTGAACATGCTGGAAGACATTCAACGCCAAGGCGGCGTAGCCAAAGTGGCTGAGTTCATGGAGAAGGTCAAGGACAAAAACTCCGGCGTCAAGCTCATGGGCTTTGGTCACCGTGTTTATAAAAACTACGACCCACGAGCCAAGCTCATGCAGGAAACCTGCAAAGAAGTTCTGGCCGAACTGGGCCTGGAAAACGACCCCCTGTTCAAGCTGGCCATGGCACTGGAAAAGATCGCCCTTGAAGACGACTATTTCGTCTCCCGCAAGCTCTACCCGAAT
>JANPNG010000244.1:0-2414 GCA_031427355.1 Hylemonella sp. | reverse complement strand
GACCTCACTGCCTTTGCGCAAACCCAAACCGTGGAGCTGCCCTATGGCCGCAAGCGCGCGCTGGAGCTTGCCACCACCTTGGCGCTGGATCCGGAGTTGATGCTGCTCGACGAACCCACGCAAGGCATGGGCCACGAGGATGTGGGCCGTGTCGTTGACCTCATCCGCAAAGTGGCTGCCAACCGCACCGTGCTGATGGTGGAACACAACATGAACGTGGTGGCCGACCTGTCGGACACCATCACCGTGCTGGCGCGTGGCAGTGTGCTGGCTGAGGGGCCTTACGCTCAGGTTTCGAAAGACCCGCTGGTGCTGGAAGCCTATGTGGGCAGCACCGAGGAGGCCGAGGCATGAGCAAGACTTTGTTGCACGTTTCGGACCTGCACGCCTACTACGGCGAGTCCCACATCCTGCATGGGGTGGACTTTGAAATTAAAGAGGGTGAGCTCATCACCCTGCTGGGGCGCAACGGCGCGGGCCGCTCCACCACGCTCAAAGCGATCTTGGGTTTAACGGGCAAGCGCAGCGGCTCGATCCAGGTGGAAGGGGTGGAAACCATTGCGATGGCCACCAACAAAATTGCCCGCTTGGGCCTGGGCTATTGCCCGGAAGAGCGCGGTATTTTTTCCACCCTGAGCTGCGAAGAAAACCTGCTGCTGCCACCGGTTGTGGGGCCTGGCGGCATGTCGCTGGCCGAGATTTACGACATGTTCCCCAACCTCAAAGAGCGCCGCAACAGCCCCGGCACGCGCCTCTCAGGCGGGGAGCAGCAGATGCTGGCCATGGCCCGCATTTTGCGAACAGGGGCCAAGATTTTGCTGCTCGATGAAATCACCGAAGGCCTGGCCCCGGTGATTGTGCAAACGCTGGGCCGCGTCATTCGCGCCTTGAAGGCCAAAGGGCTCACCATTATTTTGGTGGAGCAAAACTTCCGCTTTGCCGCGCCGCTGGCCGACCGGCATTACGTGATGGAACACGGCAAAATCGTGGCGGTGGTGAACAAGGATGAGTTGGCCGAGAAGGCCGCCATGCTGCATGAGTTTTTAGGTGTGTGATTTTTAACAACCATTTCGAGGAACCAAGACATGAAAAACAATCTGACCGCAATCGCGCTGGCTGCCGCATTGGCCACCGGCCTAGGCCTTGCCAACGCCCAGCAAGGCAAGTTGAGTGATGACGTCGTCAAGATCGGCGTGCTGACCGACATGTCCGGCGTGTACGCCGACTACGGCGGCCCCGGTGCGGTGGCCGCAGCCAAGATGGCCGTGCAAGATTTCGGCGGCAAGATGTTTGGCAAAACCATCGAAGTGGTGAATGCCGACCACCAAAACAAGCCCGACATTGCCAAGAACGTCACTCAGCAATGGTTTGACCGCGACAAGGTCGATATGACGGTGGAGAACCTGAACTCCGCCGTGGCCCTGACCGTGCAAGCCCTGGGCAAAGAGAAGAACAAGATCACCATCGTCACCGGCGCGGCCAGCGCACGCCTGACCAATGACGACTGCGCCCCCGCCACCGGCATCCACTACCTGATGGACACCATTGCGCTGGGCAATGTGGTGGGCAAGGCCGTGGTGAAAGACGGCGGCAAAAGCTGGTACTTCCTCACTGCGGATTACGCTTTCGGCCACTCGCTGGAGAAAGACACGGGCGAGGTGGTGAAGGCCAATGGTGGCACGGTGCTGGGCGCGGTGCGCCACCCGCTGTCCACCGGTGACTTCTCCTCCTTCCTGCTGCAAGCCCAGTCGTCCGGGGCGCAAGTCGTGGGTCTGGCTAACGCGGGCGGCGACACGGTGAACAGCATCAAGGCTGCCGCTGAGTTTGGCATCACCAAAAAACAAAGCTTGGCTGCCCTGCTGATGCTCTTGACCGATGTACACGCCCTGGGCCTGAACACCGCGCAAGGCCTGTACCTGACCGAAGGCTGGTACTGGGATTTGAACGCCGAGACGCGCGCCTGGGCCGACAAGTACAGCAAGGCCATGGGGGGGCGCAAGCCCAACTCCAACCACGCCGCCGTGTACTCCTCCACGATGCATTACCTGAATGCCGTCAAGGCCGCTGGCACGGACGACACCGCCACCGTGATGAAGAAGATGCGCGAAACCCCCATCAACGACATGTTTGCCAAAGGCGGCAAGCTGCGCGAAGACGGCCGCATGGTGCATGACATGTATTTGTTCCAGGTGAAAACGCCTGCCGAGTCCAAAGGCCCATGGGACTACTACAACCTCAAAGGCACAGTCAAAGGCGACGAGGCCTTTCAGTCGCTGGCGCTCAGCCGGTGCGCCGCCATCAAGAAGTAACTCGCTTGTTCTTAGCGTGATTTGAAATCACAGGAAGGGGCCGCGCTGTGCGGCCTCTCCATTTTTCGGCCGGATTGACATGACTGAAGTTTTTGGTATCCCGAT
>JANPNG010000243.1:0-2713 GCA_031427355.1 Hylemonella sp. | reverse complement strand
CGCCTGCGCTGCCTGCACAAACATGCGGCCCAACTGACCGCCACCCATCACGCCCAGCGTCGTTTGCTGCCCGCTGGCTGCGGCGCCGGGAAGAATCGCCTGGCGACTCATAAAACCGGCGGCAGCGTCATGCTGCGGGCGATCTCGGTCTGCTCGGCGCGGAAAGCATCAAGTTTGGCGCGCAGCGCAGCGTCTTCATTGGCCAGCATGGCCACCGCAAACAGGGCCGCATTGGCGGCACCGGCGGCACCAATGGCAAACGTAGCCACTGGCACGCCCTTGGGCATTTGCACAATGCTGTGCAGCGAGTCCACCCCCGAGAGATGCTTGGACGCCACCGGCACCCCCAATATGGGCACCGTGGTTTTGGCCGCCAGCATGCCCGGCAGATGCGCGGCACCGCCGGCGCCGGCGATGATGGCTTTGAGGCCACGGCCGATGGCGCCTTCCGCGTAGGCGAACATATCATCGGGCATGCGGTGCGCCGAGACTACCCGCGCCTCGTGCGCGATGCCAAACTGTTGGAGAATGTGGACTGCGTGCTGCATGGTGTCCCAGTCGGAACTGGAGCCCATGACGACGCCGATTTGAATATTTTTCATAATATTGAATTTTACTTAACTACTCCGAGCTGCCAAGAATGATAAATGTTACGGTTGAAAACTTTGATGCCGAGGTCATTCAGGCCTCCCTCTCCACCTTTGTGCTGGTCGATTTCTGGGCCGAATGGTGCGGGCCGTGCAAGGCGCTCGGGCCGCTGCTGGAAAAGCTGGAGACCGACTACGCCGGGCGCTTCACCCTGGTCAAAATCGACTCTGACGCCCAGCAGGAGCTGAGCCAGGCCTTTGGCATCCGCAGCCTGCCGACGTGCATCCTGATGAAAGACGGCAAGCCGCTGGACGGCTTCATGGGTGCGCTGACCGAGGGCAAGGTACGCGAATTTCTGGACAAGCACCTGCCTTCCGAAGATGCGCTGCTGGCCGAAGCCGACGCGCGGGAGGCGCAGCAAGCGCTGGCCTCCGGCGATGTGGCATCCGCCCAGGACCGTCTAGCCGAGGCGCTGGCCGCCCAGCCCGGCAACGACGACATTCGCTATGACTACACCAAGCTCTTGATCGGCAGCGCCCAACTCGAAGCCGCCAGCGCCGCCTTGGCCCCTGCGCTGGCGCAAATCCCCGTGCCGCTGCGCTTTGCGGCGCTCCAGCAGTGGGTCGATGCCATGCGCTTCGTCACCACCGACCCGCGCGGGCGCTGGCCGCTGGAGAGGTTTGACGCGCTGATCGCCGTCAACAAACGCGACTTTGATGCCCGCTTCGCCAAAAGCCGCGTGCTGATGGTTCACAGCGAATGGACGGCGGCGATGGACGAGCTGCTGGAAATCATCATGCGTGACAAGAAATGGGACGAAGAAGCGCCGCGCAAAACCTTTGTCGCCATTTTGGAATTGCTGACGCCACCCAAATCCAAGGTGAGCGCAGACGCCACAGGCAATACCGCCAGCGGCATCGAGATCGCTGGCAAAAGCGCGGTGCAGGAAGACCCGCAGGCGGCGCTGGTGTCAGCGTATCGGCGCAAGCTCAGCATGATGTTGAATTAATTTCGACTCACTTCACTGCGTCCAGGGATTGATCACGTCCAGGCCTAGATCGGCAAAATCTCGCACATTGCGCGTGACCAGGCTGAGGTCATGGTGCGCAGCGGTTGCGCCGAGCAGGCTGTCAATGGCGGGCACGGGGCGTCCCGCTGCGGCGACCATCCGTCCCCAGCGGTCGGCAACCTGAGCGTCCACCGAGAGAATTCGACCGGCAAAGAAGTTCGGCAACTCCGTCTCCAACCAATCGAGCAGCGCTCTTCGTCTATTCGCGTCAGTCACGCCTTCGACACCTTTTCGCAACTCACCCAAGGTCAACACACTCAGGTACAGCGTGGAAGTGGGGCGGCGGGAAAACCATTCCACCACCCCGGCGTTTG
Source organism: Hylemonella sp. (assembly GCA_031427355.1). Taxonomy (GTDB): domain Bacteria; phylum Pseudomonadota; class Gammaproteobacteria; order Burkholderiales; family Burkholderiaceae_C; genus CANCDA01. The sequence continues at coordinate 742 of JANPNG010000243.1, read as the reverse complement.
GCACCTTGCGGCGCAGCTCTGACAAGACGTTGGTGTCGATCAGGTAGCTCACAGGCTCAACTCACGGGTCAGACTTGCGTCGCGCTCAAACTCCACATCGTCAAGCCCGTACAACGGCGATGCGCGCATGAACGTCGCCAGTGAGTTGGCGCTGCCAGAGAGCTTCTCAAACATGGCGCGCGACACAACCACCGCAACGGATCGGCCATGCAAGGTGATGTCTTGTGGGCCCTGATTTTCGGCACACTTGACCACTTCAGACAGACGCGCTTTGGCTTCTTGCATTTGCCAGACGTGCATGATGGATTCCTTATTCTGACTAGACAGGTCAGAATTTAGCATGCGGCGACGGATAAGTAAAGTGCCGCGCAGGATGCCCGGCTGTATTCCGTCTACGCGGCAACGACGGAACGTGTCAGTTCAAGCCGTCAACCGCGTCAACGCCTCTTGGTATTTGGCGGAAGTGTTTTCAATCACCTCCTGCGGCAGCGCGGGTGCGGGGGGCGTCTTGCCCCAGAGTTGGCCATTGACGGTGGCGGTTTCCAGCCAGTCGCGCAGAAACTGCTTGTCGTAGCTGGGCGGGTTTTTGCCCTCGGCGAAGGCTTGGTTGTAGGACTCCAGCGGCCAGTAGCGGGATGAGTCGGGGGTGAGCACTTCGTCCATCAGCACCAGCGTGCCGTCAGTGTCCAGGCCGAACTCGAACTTGGTGTCGGCAATGATGATGCCTTTTTTCAGGGCGATG
>JANPNG010000242.1:0-1810 GCA_031427355.1 Hylemonella sp. | reverse complement strand
GCTGTTGGATGGCCGCACGGGTGAGCTGTCGCCCGTGGCGCGCAGCACCGGTACCACGGTGGAGGTCAAAGAGCTGTTCTTCAGCACCCCGGCGCGGCGCAAATTTCTCAAAACCGACGCCACCGAACTGGCCCATTGCATAGAGGCCGTGCGCCGTCACGCCCTGGTGCGCCCCGACGTGGGCTTTGCCATTTGGCATGAGGGCAAGCTGGTGGAGCAGTGGCGCGCGTGTGCCGAGCCGACACCGATGGACGCCTTGCGTCGGCGACTGGCTGACGTGCTGGGGGACGACTTCACCACGCAGGCGGTGGCGGTGGACTACCGCAGTAGCAGCTCAGCGCTTGGAGCGTCGCTCGGTGCATCACTTGGTGCGTCATTTAGTGGGGTCGGTGCAGCGCTTGGCATGCAAGGCGTGCGGGTGTGGGGCTATGCGGGCATCCCGGACGCTGCGCGCTCACGCGCTGACCAGCAGTTTTGCTACGTCAATGGCCGCTTTGTGCGCGACAAGGTGCTCACCCACGCCGCGCGCAGCGCCTATGAGGACGTGCTGCACGGCCACCGCCAGCCGGTCTATGCGCTGTATGTGGAGATCGCCCCCGAGCGCGTCGATGTGAACGTGCACCCGACCAAGATCGAAGTGCGCTTTCGGGACAGCCGCGAAGTGCATCAGGCGGTGCGCCATGCGGTGGAGAACGCGCTGGCCGCGCCGCGTGCGCTGGCGGTGACGCAAGCTGCACAAGCGGCGCAGACACAGGCACAGGCATCGTCTCAATTCAATGGCTTTGACACGGCTCAAAACTCAAACTTCAATCAAAATTCAGATACAAACCGTCCTGTAGTCCAGTATCCACTAGCGCAAGCAGCTATTAATTTCGGAGCAACTGGTGGACACCGCGTGTCAGATTTGGGGGCGCTGTGGCAGCCCTTTGGCAACGCGCCAAGCCAGGCCGTTCGCCCTGAGCTTGTCGAAGGGTGGGCTTCGACAAGCTCAGCCCGAACGGAAATTGACTCAGCCCGAACGGGTTTTAGCTCTACCCACACGGCGAGTGATGCAACCCCAGACCTCCCCTCCGGCGATTGGCCCCTGGGCCGCGCCATCGCACAGCTACAAGGCATCTACATCCTGGCCGAAAACACCCAGGGCCTGATCGTGGTGGACATGCACGCCGCGCACGAGCGCATCGTCTATGAGCGGCTCAAAACGCAAATGGACGCTGCCTTTACGGATCAAGCCACCACGCTGGCCAGCCAGCCCCTGCTCATCCCCGCCACCTTTGCCGCCACCCCGCAAGAGGTGGCCACGGCAGAAGCCCACGCGGCCACGCTGCACACGCTGGGGTTAGAGATCACCCCCTTCTCGCCCAAGACCCTGGCCGTGCGCGCCGTACCTGCCTCGCTGGTGCAGGGTGACGCCGTGGAACTGGCGCGCAGTGTGTTGAATGAATTGGCGCAACACGACGCCAGCACCGTGATCCAGCGCGCCCGCAACGAGCTGCTCTCCACCATGGCCTGCCACGGCGCCGTGCGCGCCAACCGCAAGCTCACCATCGACGAGATGAACGCGCTGCTGCGCCAGATGGAGCACACCGAGCGCTCCGACCAATGCAACCACGGCCGCCCCACCTGGCGGCAGATGACGATTCGTGAGTTGGATGCGATGTTTATGCGTGGGCGTTAAGCCTGTGTTCGCGCTTTTGTGGCGCGATAATGGCGCGAAAACACCACAATTCGGCGCGATTTAATTTGCGCGCCACTTTATTTGGCGCGATACTGAATCATTCAGAGCCAATCCAGTTGAAGAATCATGCCC
>JANPNG010000241.1:0-4920 GCA_031427355.1 Hylemonella sp. | reverse complement strand
GCAGGCGCAGGGATTCTCGGATTTGACGCATGGTGATTCTGTTGGTTGGCATGGACTCTTTCGCAAAAAAAGCGTTGAGCCTATGCCGGGTTCAAAAAATCACTTGCGCGTATCCCCCAAAAAAATCGTCCACGATCAGTTTGAAATGCCGTCCACGATCACGCTGAAATCGCGTCCACGATGAGCCTGAAACACCGTCCACGATGGGCTGAAATATGCAGGATTGCAGTCTCCGCTTGAAGTCGAGCGAGCGTTTGCGGGTCGGCCCCAGAAACGACTTTTACTACGATGCTGCCCCAAGCCTCCCAACCGTATAGGAAAGGCTTTTCGTCCGGGTTTTCCCCAGTCGGTGGCAATACATCTGATGGGATTTCGGTATCCTCAAAATGCGCGAGGTAAACCACACGCTGACCTGACTCGGCGAGAAGTCGGTCCATACAGAGGCTGGGCAGACACGCGAGCAGATCGTCGCGCAGTTGCAGCGAATCATTTGGCAAGGTTAGCCTCGTAGTTCTTGTGATCCTCGCCTCCCTTGTAAGGCTCAGAGATTTGCAGTATATCGTTTGCTATCGCTATCGCGACTGCTACTGACTAGAACCTGGCTGACGTGCGTAAAGGATCGCATCGTCTCGGAAGCTGCCCCCAGCATGCCATTGATTCAGGCCTATTAACCTTAGCCCTCATCCACCTGTCGCATCAACCTTCCCCGCCTTCGCAAACGCAAAAATCACCTCCCGCACAATCTTGCGCTGCGGTGCGGGCAACTGCAAAAACGCATCGAAGGTTTCGCGTTCCTGATAACCAGCACCCTCGTCCCAACGCTTTTGCTGCACGCGCAAGTTGCTCAGCACGCGGTCGCCAAACCGCAGGTGGTGTGGCTCCACCTTGAGCCACTTGGCAAGTTCCTGCAACTTGTCTTGCGTCGGGATGGCTTCACCGTTGAGCCATTTCCACGCAGTCTGCCTGCGCACCGGCGTGCCCGACCACTGCAAATTGAATTCACGTTCCAGCACCGCTGCGCTGATTTCCAGCCGATGGGCTTTCATGGCTGTGCGCAAACGTTCGCTGAACTCGTGCTTTTCTTTCATGAAAGGCACGGTATCCCGATGGCCCGCCTCAAACATCCATTACAGTTGACGTTTTTTGTCCCTTTTAAAGGGATTTATTTGTATCAACTATGCCCAAGTCCCTGCTCGAAAAACTCCCCGAGATCGTTGCCAACGGGCGCAAGACTGCCGAGCGGATTCTGGAAAGCATCGAAAGCCGCCAGCGCGTCACGCTGCAAACCCGTGAGGTGGTGTTGCCTGCCAAGGACGCAGCGGCGGTGGATTGGGTGACGGCGCAGAATCGGGCGCAAAACTTGATCGGACTGCAGGCGCAGGCAGACGCGGCCTGGACGAACCGCCTGATCTACGGTGACAACCTGCTAGCGATGGCGGCGCTGCTGGCGGGCGATGAGCACACGCCGTCTTTACGCGGTAAGGTGGATTTGATCTACATCGACCCGCCGTTTGACAGCAAGGCCGACTACCGCACCAAGGTGAATTTACCCGGCGTGGAGCTGGAACAAAAACCCACCGTCATTGAGCAGTTCGCCTACTCCGACACCTGGAGCGATGGCACGGCCTCGTACCTCGCCATGATCACGCCACGCCTGATCTTGATGCGCGAGTTGCTGGCCGACACCGGTTCGATCTATGTGCATCTGGATTGGCATGTGGGGCATTACGTGAAAGTGGTGCTGGATGAGGTTTTTGGCAAAAACAGGATGTTGAACGAAGTGATTTGGCATTACCAGTCGGGTGGCCGCCAAGAGGACGCTTTCTCCAAAAAACACGACACCATTTACGTCTACACAAAGTCCACGACTTGGCACTTTGACGCAGACGCAGTAGGTGAGCAGCGCGGCGATAAGAAAAGAAACAACATGAAACGGGAAGTAGACGCGGACGGTCGCACCTACTTCACCATTAAGTCAGCAGGGAAGATTTATAAATATTACGAGGACGAAAAGCTAACGCCAGCCGATGTGTGGACAGATATCAGCCACATCCAACAAAAAGACCCCGAGCGGGTAGGCTACGGAACACAGAAGCCAAAGAAGTTGCTCGCACGAATAATTGAAGCATCTTGTCCCGAAGGAGGCCTCGTCGCCGACTTCAACGGTGGCTCAGGCACGACAGCGGCAGCAGCCGAAAAACTAGGCCGCCGCTGGATCACCACCGACCTCGGCAAGCCCGCCTGCATGATCATGCGCAAGCGGCTGATTGATCTGGACGCCAAGCCCTTTCTCTATCAGGCCATTGGCGACTATCAGGTGGAGGCGGCCAAGGCCACGCTGGGGCGGGACTTTCGCATTGGCGATCTGTCGCAGATCGTGCTCTCGCTCTATGGCGCGCTGCCCTTGCCAGTGGATGTGAACCCGCAGCGCAAGCTGGGGCAGATTGCCGGTGTGGACTTGGGTGGCAGCATGGGCAAGCGGGGCGGCAGCAAGACGCTGGTGCTGGCCGATTCGCCCAACAAGCTCACGGGCATGGCCACGCTCAAGAAGGCGGTTGCGCAGCGCGACAACCTGCTGGGCGGCTGGGACCGCGTGGTGGTGCTGGGCTGGAACTTCGAGCCCTCCATCGGCGAGACCATCACCGCGCTGAACGATTCGCGGCTAGAGGTGCTGGTGATTCCGCCCGACCTGATGGACCGGCTCAAGAAAAAAGGCGGGCTGGACAAGCTGCGCGGGCAAGTGCGGTTTTCGTCGCTGCAATACCTGACGATTCACCCGATTGAACGCAGCCCTTCGACCAGCTCAGGGCGAACGGATGATGTGGCGGATGGGGCGCTGACCGAAACGCTGACAGTCAAGCTCAAGAACTACGTGCTGCTCTCGCCCGAAGCCATCAACCTGGACGATGCCAACCGCGCTAAGCTGCAAGCCGTGGCCAACGCCGAGCCGCTGGCCTTGATCGAATACTGGGCGGTGGACCCAGACTACGACGGCAAGGTGTTCCGCTCCGTCTGGCAAGACTACCGGGGCAACACCGCCAACGATGCCGATGCGCTGCGGGTGGTGACGCAGGCCTCAGTCACCGTTCCCAGAAAAGACGGCCCGCGCAAGGTGTGCGTGCGGGTGGTGGATGTGTTTGGCTTTGAGGCTGAGGTGGTGAGCAGCGTGGGGGCGGCGTGAGCGGATCGTCCCACACACCAGTTTTCAAGTTCTGTTCCATGCGGTCACCGCTTCAAATCCCGGTAGAAATTTTCATGCGGCCCCATGGCTTCCAAGTAGATCAGGCGCACCTCTTCCTCGCGGGTGTAACCCAACAGGTAAAGCTGGCCCTGGCTGCGGAACTTGTGTACCCAAAGCTGAGTCAAGTCGCCCTTTTTGCGCTCCCCCACATCGGGGTTGTCGGCCACGGTGGCCACGGCAGCATCGGTGTCGGCAATCAGGGTGGCGTTGGTCAGCTTTTTGTAAACGCGGGCAAAGCGCCGCGTTTGCTGCACTTGCCAGCTCATGCCTGTATGGCGGGGGTGCGGCTGCGGGGCACGAAGGGCATGCTGTCTTCACGCGGTTCGGCCAGGCTCATGAGGCTTTCAGCAATGAAGGAGGCGGGCAAATCGGGGTTGTCCAGCGCGGCGCGGCCTACTTTGGCCCAGAACTCCACCTGCCCCTGCACGGTACGAAATTCCGCCTTGGCGGCCGTGCGGGCAGCGCTGATCAAGGACTCATCGATGCGCATGGAAACGGTGGACATGGTCTGCCTTTCATGAATTACCACAATTGTAGTCAACTACTCCAGCCATCGCAAGGGCATCCATTTCGAAGCACAGGGACAGATAAGCCATGACTGAAATCAATCACCAACTCGCCCTCTCCACCGGCCTCACGACCAAAACCCAGCAGCTTTGCCTCGGCCTTGAATCCGGTGCCGCCGACATTCTGGAACTGGTCACGCCCACCACCGCCGAGCTGCTGATGTGGTGGTTTGGTGAAGACATGGTGATGGCGCGTGGCGCGTTGAACTTTCATGCGGGGCAGAAGCAGGCGATTTTGAATGCCATCGTGGCGCATGAGGTGCTGGGCAAAGACCACACGCATTGGTCTTTGCTGGACTTGTACAAGGCTGCTGCGCCGGATGCGCTGCTGGTGGGTACGCGGCTAAACGAAGTGGCTCAGGCCAAACACATGCACCCCAAGTATTGCTTGAAGATGGCCACAGGCACAGGCAAGACCTGGGTGCTGCAAGCGCTGCTGATCTGGCAGATGCTGAACAAGACGGCGGCGCTGGCCGAGGGGCTGGACAACGCACGCTTTACCCGGCAGTTCATGGTGGTGGCGCCGGGGCTGATTGTGTATGAACGCTTGCTGGATGCGTTTTGCGGCAAGCTGATTCACGGGGGCAACGGTTCGCGTGACTTTGCCACCTCGGACATGGCGCAATACGCCGACCTGTTCATCCCCGAGGCGCACCGCGAGGCGGTGTTTGCCTTTGTACGCGGCAATGTGTGCGCCAAGTCTGAGATCGGTTTGAAGGCCACGGGCAACGGCATGATTGCCATCACCAACTGGCACTTGCTGGCCGAGGGCGATGCGCCCGAGGCCGTGGAAGAAGTGAACGCGCCCGGCGCACCACCCGACCCGCAGCAGGTGATTGACGCAGTGCTGCCGCTCACACCGGGCCGCGCCACGGGCAACAGCCTCGATGTGCTGGACAGGCGCTATGCGCGGGGCAATGTGCTGGAGTTTTTGGCCGGTTTGCCCGAGCTGATGGTGTTCAACGACGAGGCGCACCACATTCATGAGTTCAAGCGCGAAGGCGAGACCACTGAGGTGGAGTGGCAAAAGAGCCTGAGCCGCATTGCCGAGCCGAAAGGGCGGCGCTTTGTGCAGGTTGATTTTTCGGCCACGCCGTACAACGATGTGGGCAG
>JANPNG010000240.1:0-3978 GCA_031427355.1 Hylemonella sp. | reverse complement strand
TGGCCAAAGCGCAGCCGAACAAACTCAACTTCGGCTCGTCCGGCATTGGCAACTCTGACCACATGGCGGGCGAGTTGTTCAAGGTGCTGGCCGGTGTGGAGGCGCTGCACATCCCCTACAAAAGCGGCTCACTCGCGGCCACCGATGTGATTGGCGGGCAGCTTGACTTTTACTTCGCAGGTATGCCGGTGGGCTTGCCTCTGTACAAGGGCGCACGTATGCGCGCCCTGGCCGTGACCAGTACGGCCCGCTATGCGGGTGCTGTTGAATTGCCGACCATGAAAGAGGCGGGGCTTGCCGACTATGAGATGACGCTGTGGCAGGGAGTTTTTCTGCCAGCTGGCGTGTCCAAAGAAGTCGCTGATTTCATCGGCACCAGCGTCCTCAAACTGCTGGACGACCCGGCCATGCGCGAGCGCTTGACCAAAGCCGGTGCGCAGATCACGCCGCTCAATCGTGCTGCATTTACCGACTTGTACCTGGGCGATATCGCCCGCTGGAAGATCATCATTCCCGCTGCCAAGATCAAGCTGGAGTAGGCTGCTTTCGACTCGTTTGAACAGGAGATGTTCATGCTGAGTTTTATCAAGTGGTTGGTGTTGTTGACTTTGAGTTGTGCCTGTGTCGCGGTGATGGCCGCGTCGGTGCAAAGGCCTTACCCTGTGGGCAACCCGTCGGCACAGCCCAATATCTCTGATGGTGTGAAGTGGCTGATTTTGACAGCGCCACTACCGTTACGCAGACCGGTGGCATGAAGGCCGAGTTTGTGCCCGACAACACGGTAGGTGGGCATGGTGATTGATCTGGTCGCCCTGGGCGCAGCCATGCAGGAGTTCAATCAGACCCAGTCCGACAGCGCCGTGCCTATGATGAGAGCGACCGTTCTTCAAAAACTGTACAAATAGCGTTTTTTCAAACACTTGTCGCTGATTCAGCAAGAAAGATCACCATGGAAGCACTCGTCATTCACGCCGCAGGGGACCTGCGCGTTGAAAATCTCCCCACCCCCGAGCTGGGCGCAGGTCAACTGCGTGTGCGCGTTCGTTGCGGCGGCATTTGCGGCTCAGACTTGCACTACTACCAGCATGGCGGTTTTGGCACGATTCGCATCAATGAGCCGATGGTCTTGGGGCACGAAGTGGCGGGTGTGATCGAGGCCGTGGGGAGCGAAATCAAAGACTTCACGCCCGGTGAGCGCATCGCCATCAGCCCCAGCCGCCCCTGCGGCCTGTGTCGCTACTGCCAGCAAGGTCTGCAAAACCATTGCCTTGACATGCGCTACTACGGCAGCGCAATGCGCAACCCGCATGTGCAAGGGGCCTTTCGCCAGGAGATCGTGGTCGAGACCCACCAGGCGCACCGCTTGGCCGCGAGCGTGAGCGACAGCGAAGGCGCGCTGGCCGAGCCCTTGGCCGTGGCCTTGCACGCGGTGCGACGCGCGGGCTCCCTGCTGGGGAAAAAGGTGCTGGTCACGGGTTGCGGGCCGATTGGGGCGTTGGTGATCATCGCGGCGCGCCGCGCCGGAGCTGCCCATATCGTGGCCACCGATGTCGGGTCTTTCACGCTGGGCAAAGCGCTCAAAGTGGGCGCGGATGAGGTGGTCAATGTGGCCGAGCAGGCGGATGGCTTGGCCCGCTTCACCGCAGACAAAGGTCAGTTTGACGTGCTGTTTGAAGCCAGTGGCAACGAGCGAGCCTTGCGCGGCGCGTTTGACGCACTGCGCCCGCGCGGCATCATCATGCAACTGGGTCTGGGCGGCGAGATGACGCTGCCCATCAACACCATCGTGGCCAAGGAGTTCGACTTGCGGGGTGCCTTCCGCTTCCACGAAGAGTTTGCCATCGCGGTGGAGCTTCTCAACAAGGGGCTGGTCGATGTCAAACCCCTGATTTCAGCCTCGCTGTCTTACCGGGATTCGGCCCGCGCCTTTACCCTGGCTGCGGATCGGTCGCAGGCGATGAAGGTGCTGTTGAACTTTGATTGAGTACAGGCGATCGGGGTTGTTGCACGGATGCCCAGGCGGCGGTCTGGTAGTCTTGCCGCCCCTGCAAAATCAACGAATCTGCCGCATGCCCAACAAGCACAACGCCAAGCGCCGCCACCCTATTCCGAAGATGAAGTATTCGGTGCGCAACTGGCGCGAATATGACGCGGCACTTCGTGCACGTGGCAGCCTGACCATGTGGGTCACGCCTGATGCGATGGCGCTATGGGCGGCCCAGCCGCGCAGCACCCCTGGCGGGCAAAGTTTCTATTCGGATTTGGCGATCGAGACCAGTTTGATGCTGCGTCTGGTATTTCGACAGGCACTGCGCCAGACCGAGAGCCTGATGGCGTCAATCTTTGAGCTACTGAAGGTGGAGCTGAAGGCGCCCGACCACAGCACGGTGAGTCGGCGCGCCATGAAAATGAAGTCAATCTCCACGCGGTGCTCGTTGCCCGCAGGGGCCGCGCACATCCTGATCGACAGCACCGGGGTGAAGGTCTACGGTGCGGGCGAATGGTTGCAGGAAAAGCATGGCCAAAAGTCGAGGCGCAGTTGGAGGAAACTTCACCTGGCGGTGGACGCCGACACCGGGTATATCGTCGCTTCAATACTGACAGAGCAGGACGTTGATGATCCGTCCCAGGTGGGACCACTGCTCGATCAAATCGAACACGAAATAGGTCAAGTCACGGCCGATGGCGCCTATGACGGCGAGCCAACCTACGAAACCATTGCGCAACGTGATCCACAGATCGAAGTCGTCATCCCGCCGCGCGTGACGGCGCAGCCCAGCGCGCAGTTCGAGGTAGACCCCACTCGGCGCGACACCCACCTGCTCATGATCCAGAGTCTGGGCCGACTCGGCTGGCAGGAGGCCTGCGGCTATGGCAAGCGCGCGCTGGTGGAGACCACGATGGGTCGTTACAAGGCGATCATCGGTCCGAGACTGCGTGCGCGTGAGCGGCGGGGTCAGCGTATTGAAGCGGCCGTCGCGGTGGCCGTGCTCAACCGCATGCTGGGTGCTGGACGCCCGAACTCCGTCCGCACTTCAACCGTGGCGGCATAAGCCGCTCTGGGGTTGGGGTAACCTCGTCTTCAGCGTGATCCGTGCAACAACGCAGAGTTGAAGAGCACCTTTGCCAGCACTTATTCAAAAGAAATTTCTTTGACCGAAGCCCTGCAATTGGACGCCATTGCCGTGTACGGGCAGCGCGCCACTGGAACGAAGTACCTGATCAACCCCCACAAGACGTGAAGTAGGACGCAATGAGTACGAAATCTACAGTGGCGCCATAGTGGCAGTGGCTTACACAGCCAGAGGAGCACGACTACCCTGCAGCGGCGTCGTATCTTGAATTGCTTTGGGAGCCGCAGAAGGTGCTATCGGTTGTGGCGGCGCTGAAGGTTGCACCCATGTGCAGTTTCAAGGCAAAGGATATTTTTCGGGCTTCTGGGCTCTCGCTGCTGGGCGTGAGCAATTCCCATGTCGAGAAAAATCGGGAGAAAGTGGCTTCGGGCAAAGCGCTCTCGCCGCTGTTGTTGGTTCGGGATGGAACTAACGCGAGGGTAGTAGTTGCAGACGGGTATCACCGTTTGTGCGCCGTTTATGGCATTGATGAAGACGCATTGATACCGTGCAAGATTGTGTAATGTCAGTACGGCATCGGCTTGGTCCTAGACGTTTTCGAGCAAGGCGATGCCCGGCAAACCAGACGAAAAAATGAACTCGTTGCACCCCAAGAAGCTGCTGCTCACCAAGTGGACAGCCGTCAAGCCCCTCGATAAGAACAAGCACTTTCTGGTGTCGAAGGTGATTGAGCCTGAACTTCCCGGTGCCCCGATTGAATGGATTGAATTGGAAGCGGTGTATTCGAAGCAGCTGATCCGCTTGGTATGGAGAGATTTGCGTGATGCATCCCATTGGAAGCAAGCGTGGGTCTGAGCCGGCCTGCAAGGCGCGCAGTGGTTTTCCCGACAATGTCCGACAACAC
>JANPNG010000239.1:0-2430 GCA_031427355.1 Hylemonella sp. | reverse complement strand
CGCGCTCAGTGAACGAACATAAGCCCAAAAATCCAACGGCCAATGCTCTTAATGCGTACAATTGTACAAATGATAGAAATTTGAAGCCATGAACATTACCATTGACACCTCCGTCCTGCTGGCTGTGTGCACCAACGAATCCAGTAAGCCAAAGCTTGTTGAGCTCACCCAGGGGCATCATTTGCTTGTTCCGGCTTCGGTTCACTGGGAGGTTGGCAACGCCTTGTCTGCGATGCTCAAACGTGGCCGTATAACGGGTGAACAAGCTCAGGCTTGTGTTCTTGCGTACCAACAAATCCCGCTGACCAAAATTGAGGTTGAATTGGCGACCGCAGTTGAGTTGGCAAATCGTTTTCAGATGTATGCCTACGATGCCTACTTACTGACCTGCGCATTGGCACAGCGTACGCCCTTGCTGACCTTAGACCGCGCCTTAATGGCTGCCGCTAAACAGCTCAACATTGAAGTTCTTGGAGAAGAAACATGAAAGTTTTTGCCGCTTCACAAGCCCGTCAACAGTTTTCCAGCGTCCTTGATTGCGCCCAGAAGGAAGGCGGGGTGCAAATCAAGCGCCGCGATGGAGGTGTTTTTCTGATCCAGCCGGTTTACGCATCCACGTCCCCTTTATCTGTCAAAGGTGTGGACTTGAAGTTGACTCAAACTGAGTTGCTGTCGTTTATTCACGAAGGGCGGCGGGCTTGAGATTCAAAAGGTCAAAGCTCAACTGAAAAACGGGTCGTGGCGTACCGTTTGAAGTTCTCGGCGCGAGACGTCCGCGAGGTGGGGTGGCATACGAGTGGTACGAAGCTCAAAGCCAAGAATGGCTTCTACATGCTGGTCAATGACAGGCATTGAATTGAGACCAAATAAAGACTATATTCAGTCCATGACCTACACCACCCACATCAAACCCATCTCCTTCCTCAAGGCCAACGCTGCGCAGGTTCTGCGCGATTTGGCGGCCAACCAAACGCCGTTGGTGATCACCCAAAATGGTGAGGCGGCGGCGGTATTGCAAGACGTGCGCTCGTTCGAAAAAAATCAGGAGGCCATGGCTTTGCTCAAGATGCTGGCGCTGGGCAACGCGCAGATTGAAAAAAGCCGTGTCTCTACCGCATCACAAGCGTTTGGCAAAGTGCGCGCCAACCGCCCCAAAGCCAGCACCAAGGCTGCCGCATGAAGCAGCACGCCGTGTTGCTGACGGACGACGCGCAAGCTGATTTACAAGACCTGTACGACTACATCGCCGTGCACGATGCCCCCGCCAAAGCGGATGCCGTGCTCGACAAACTTGAAGCGTTGCTCGCATCCCTCAGCAACTTTCCCGAGCGGGGTGCCGTGACCAAAGAACTGCGCGATGTAGGCATCCGCGACTACCGGGAGGTGTACTTCAAACCCTACCGCGTGATCTACCGCGTGATGGGTAGCAAGGTATTTGTTTACTTGATTGTGGATGGACGCAGAGACATGCAAACGCTGTTGACCCAAAGGCTGGTAAGGGCATAGAGAGTTTTGCGGCAGCATGTTGGCCCCCCCAACGCAAAAGACCCCGCTGCATCACGCAGCGAGGCCTTTTGTTTGACTCAAAGGTTACTTGAGGCCAGCGATACCGGCCTTGGAGACGACTTCGTCTTGTGAGCCCGTGCCACCCGAGCAGCCAATAGAGCCGATGATCTTGCCGCCTTCCATGATGAGGTTACCGCCGCGTGAGGCAATCACGTCGTCCAGTGTGAGCAAGTAAATGTTGCCGCCTTCTTGCACGCCGTTCTCAAATACGACGGTATTGCGGCGGTACTTCACGGCGGTGCGGGCTTTATGCATGGAGATGTCGATGGAGCCTAGCTGCGCGCCGTCTTGGCGTTTGAAGGCGACCAGGTTGGCACCGGAGTCGTACACGGCGCAGTTCAGGGCCCAGCCCTTGGCTTTGGATTCATTCATCGCGGCGGTCAACACGCCGTCAGCGCGGTCTAGCGAAATCGGCGCGCCGTAGAGGATGAAGTTGGGCATTTTTTCCGGAATGACATCACGGGCGGTGGGTGTTTGGGCGTGCGCCGCCGTTGCCGTCAACAGGGCAATACCGATAGAGAGCAACGAGCTACGGAACTTGATGGACATGGGGAATCTCCTGAACTGTTATTACTTGCCGAAGCCTTCAGCCCCAAGCCCTGTGCCTGTGGCCGCGCCACCCCTGCGGCAAATCAGGGCAACGGTGCATCATAGGCTTCAAGAAACAGACGCACACAGGGATAATCCCTAGTTATGGGTACAGAAATCGGCAAACAAAGAGTAGTGGTGGGCTTGAGCGGCGGCGTGGATTCTGCGGTCACCGCTTGGCTGCTCAAACAACAAGGCCATGAGGTGATCGGCATCTTCATGAAGAACTGGGAAGATGACGACGACAGCGAGTACTGCTCGTCCAACATCGACTTT
>JANPNG010000238.1:0-3175 GCA_031427355.1 Hylemonella sp. | reverse complement strand
CGCTTTTCACGCGCGGCGTTGCCCAGGTACTGCTCCATCCAGGCTTGTTTTTGGTTTTCTCGGATGGCGACGTATTCCATCTCGGGGGTGATGATGCCGCGACGCGCGTAGTGCATTTGCGACACGTTAGAGCCTTTGGTGGCGCGGCGCGGGGTGCGCTGCAGGCCAGCGGCTTGGGCGCGCAGGGCGGCCAAGGCGTCTGATTCACCGTTCTTTAAGCCGTCGTCCAGCGCAAAGAGTTTGCGGCCCGCGTAGGACTCGGTATCGCCGCGCGAGGCGATCCAGCTCTCGCGCACCGTGGGCAAGCCTTGGCGCACGTCGATGTCGGCCTTGGGGTCGGTGTAGGGGCCAGAGGTGTCATACACCAGCACGGCTTCGCCGTTGCTTTGCATGATTTCGCGCATGGGCACTTGCACGCCGGGCAAGCTGCCGGGGACGTAAATCTTTTTGGACGCGGGCAGGGGCTCACGCGTCAGGGTGATGAATTGGGCTAGTTTGTCGGGTGCGTTCATGGCGGACAGGCCTCCTAAAAAATGGAGGCGGACCGCCGCGCGGCCTGGCACTCCTTACGCCGGGGTTAACCGGATCAAGTTCGCGGGTTCGGACGTATCCATCTCAGCACAGCACGCTGTGCACCCCGGGCAGAACGCGGAGTGTACGACAAAGCCCTGAAAACGCCATGACCGGGGTCAAGACGGCGGGATGGGCGCTTCTTTGAATTTTGGTTTTGTATTATGAAAATAATAATTGTGCACTTGCACAATTATTTCTCAATACGAGATATCCATATTCACATCATAAAAACATGGTGTTAAGTTGTTGAATATAAACAAGAAAATTTATGTCTTATGAAAGACATAAGAATTGCTTAAGTCCGATGAAAGGCATATGATTAGCTTGTCCATTTCAACCACCTAAGGAGTGCTTCATGCCGCAAACCCTCACCGAACAACTCAGCCGCGAACAGCAAATTGCCGCCCTGGAAAAAGACTGGGCCACCAACCCCCGCTGGAAAGGCATCAAACGCGGCTACAGTGCCGCCGACGTCGTGCGCTTGCGCGGCTCCTTCCCCATCGAGCACACCTTGGCACGCCGTGGTGCTGAAAAGCTCTGGGATCTGTTGCACACCGAGGCCTACGTCAACTGCCTGGGCGCACTCACCGGCGGCCAGGCCATGCAGCAAGTCAAGGCGGGCGTGAAAGCCATCTACCTCTCCGGCTGGCAAGTCGCCGCCGACAACAACACCTACGGCTCCATGTACCCGGATCAGTCGCTGTACCCCGTTGATTCGGTGCCAAAAGTGGTTGAGACCATCAACAACACCTTCCGCCGTGCGGATGAAATCCAGTGGTCCAAGGGCACCAACCCTGGCGACGCAGGCCACGTCGATTACTTCGCGCCCATCGTGGCCGACGCGGAAGCCGGTTTCGGTGGTGTGCTCAACGCGTTCGAGCTGATGAAGGCCATGATCAAGGCCGGTGCTGGTGGCGTGCACTGGGAAGACCAGTTGGCCTCGGTCAAAAAATGTGGCCACATGGGCGGCAAAGTGCTGTTGCCCACCCGTGAGTCTTGCCAAAAACTGATCGCAGCCCGCATGGCGGCTGACGTGTGCGGCGTACCGACCCTGGTGATTGCCCGTACCGACGCCGAAGCCGCCGACCTGCTGACCAGCGACTACGACGAGATCGACAAGCCTTTCCTCACTGGTGAGCGCACCGCCGAAGGTTTTTATAAAACCCGCAAAGGTCTGGACCAAGCCGTGGCCCGCGCCAACGCCTACGCGCATTACGCTGACCTGGTGTGGTGCGAAACCGGCACGCCCGATCTGGATTTCGCCAAGAAGTTTGCCGACGCCGTGCACAAGGTTCACCCCGGAAAGATGCTGGCCTACAACTGCTCGCCTTCTTTCAATTGGAAGAAAAACCTGGACGACGCGACCATCGCCAAGTTCCAGCGTGAGCTCGGTGCCATGGGTTACAAGTACCAGTTCATCACACTGGCCGGCATCCACTCGATGTGGTTCAACATGTACGACTTGAGCCAAGACTACGTCAAGCGCGGCATGACGGCGTATGTGGAGAAAGTGCAAGACCCCGAGTTCGCAGCACGCGAGCGTGGCTACACCTTTGTGTCACACCAGCAAGAAGTGGGCACGGGCTACTTTGATGAGGTGACGACCGCCATTCAAGGTGGCAAGTCTAGCGTGACAGCGCTGACCGGCTCGACTGAAGAAGAGCAGTTCCACTGAAATTGAACCCCTCCATCATCACCCAGGCGGTGATGGAGCCGAAAACTCGGGCGCTAAGTTGCTATTTTTTTAATAGCTGCTTACGCCCGTTTTAATTGGGCTACAGCTGAAATAGCCGATAAATACAAGGCCTCCAGCGATTCCGGTGAATCCACCGTCATCTGCAAATCCTGCAGCAGCCCGTCGTGCACGCCATACACCCAGCCATGCAGGGTGACGGCTTGCCCCCGGCCCCAGGCGTCCAGCAGCACGGTGGATTGCGCCACGTTGACCACCTGCTCAATCACGTTGAGCTCCACCAGCGCGTCGTGCCGAGCGTGCTCGGGGATGGCCTCCAGCAGCGGGCGGTGACGGTCGCGCACGTCCTGGATGTGGCGCAGCCAGTTATCGGCCAGGCCGATGCGCGCGCCCTCCAGCGCGGCTTGCACGCCCGAGCAGCCGTAATGGCCGACCACCATGACGTGCTCCACCTTGAGCCGCTCCACGGCAAACTGCACGGTGGACAGCGAATTGAGATCCGAGTGCACGACCACGTTGCCCACATTGCGGTGCACAAACACCTCGCCCGGCTCCAGCCCGGTGATCTGGTTGGCGGGCACGCGGCTGTCGGAGCAGCCGATCCACATGTACTTCGGTTTCTGCTGCGACTTCAGGTTGGTGAAGAAGCCGGGGCGCTCGCGCTCCATCTGCGCGGCCCAGGCGCGGTTATGGGCGAAGAGGTGGTCGAGGGCTTGGGTCATGGTGTAGCAATTGTGCAGGATAACTACTTCGGCAAACTGACACGCACAGTCCAGCAGGCCGAGCTGGGCACGGGCGCGTTCATCGTCTGTGGCACTGAACTGGCAGATGGCAGCCAAGCTGGGCGGGTTGGCCTTGGCATCGCCCGGCGTGCACACAAAAGACGCCGGGTCGCCCAGCGTCCAGCGC
>JANPNG010000237.1:0-2893 GCA_031427355.1 Hylemonella sp. | reverse complement strand
TGGGCACCAAGGCCCTGCCGCACGCGGGCATAGGCGTCAAAAGTTATGCGTGGAGCACCTCGCCCCTGCGTCGCTACACCGACCTGGTCAACCAGTGGCAAATCATTGCGTGCGTGAAAAACGGCCGCACTGCGGCGCTGGTCGCGCCTTTCAAACCCAAAGACACGGAGCTGTTTTCCATCATCTCGGGCTTTGACGCAGCCTACAGCGCCTACAACGGCTACCAGGGCGCGATTGAGCGCTTCTGGACGCTCAAGTACGTGCAGCAGCAAGGCATCACCGAACTGGTGGCCACCCTGTTCAAAGAGAACATGGTGCGTGCGGACGACTTCCCCCTGGTGCTGCCGGTGCTGGGGGCCAAAGACCTGCCGCGCGGGGCCAGGGTGCGTATCAAACTGGGCGAGATTGACGAGGTCTCACTGGACGTGATGGGCACCGTGATCGAGCGTCTGGACACCCCGTCTGCGGCGGGCAATGCGGACGGCGAAGCAGGTGACGAAGAGGGGAACGACGACGATCAACTGGCCGCCGGCCCGATCAGCATCAACATGTCGGTGGCCGATGAAGGCACCGAGCCCAGCCCAGCCCAGGGCGATAATCCCTCACCGTGAACTTGCGCAAACTCAGCACCTTGCAGCTCGCCCTCGGCGTCTCCATCGCCGTGCATGCGGCATTGCTCACCGTGCGTGTCGTGGCGCCCGAGACTTTCAACCGCTTGTTTGAAGAAGCACCCCTCGAAGTCATTCTGGTCAACGCGCGCACCAACGAGCGGCCCGACAAGGCCACCGCCATCGCGCAGGCCTCTTTAGCGGGTGGCGGAGACGCCGACAAGGGCCGCGCCACCAGCCCCCTGCCCTCTTCGCTGCTGAACGACCACGGCGACGCGCTGGAAGAAGAATCCCAGAAAAAACTGCTGCGCCTGCAACAACAGCAAACCCTGCTGCTGGCCCAGGTCAGAAAGCAACTCGCGGCCATGCCCGTGCCTGATCCGAACCAGCCTAGCGATACGCCCGAAAAACAAGCGCAAGAAGAAAAACGCCGCCAGTTCATCAAGGCCCTGGCCGAGATCGAGCGCAGCATCAATGAACAAAACGCGCGCCCGAAAAAGCGCTACATCAGCCCCGCCACGCGTGAGGCGGCGTACGCCGTGTACTACGACCAACTGCGTCGCCGCATCGAAGGCAAAGGCACCGACAACTTCCCCGAAGCCGGGGGCAAAAAACTCTACGGCGAGCTCACCATGGTGCTCACTGTCAACTTTGATGGCCGCATCGTCAGCTCTGAAATCGTCATCTCCTCGGGCGACCGCACGCTGGACCGCCGGGCTGAAGCCATCGCCCGCAACGCCGCGCCCTTTGGCGTCTTCACGCAAGAGATGCGGCGCGAGGCCGACCAGATTGTGGTGGTCTCACGCTTTCGTTTCACGCGCGACGAAGTCCTGGAAACCCACGTGAGCGCCAAGCGGCCGCCGCGTTGAGCCGCTCATGCGCACTCTGCTCCGCAGTCTCTTACGTTGGCTAATTTTGGTGGCCTTGGCCTTGCTGCTGCTGCAACTGTTTTTTGTGGCCCGCATCGCGCTGATGGCCACCGTCAATCCGCAGTCCACCGCCTTTGAACGCTCGGAGGCTTGGCGCATCCTGAGCGACAAGGGTCGTTTGCCCTGGCGCCAGCAGTGGGTCGAGTACGAAGAGATTTCAGACCACCTCAAGCGTGCCGTCATCGCCTCGGAGGATGACGGCTTCAGCAACCACGACGGTGTGGACTGGGACGCGCTGGAGAAAGCCTGGCAAAAGAACGCCAAGGCCGAAGCACTGGCTGCCAAAAAAGCGTCGAGTGGCGCCAAAGTCGTCAAACCACCCAAAGTCGTGGGCGGCTCCACCATCACCCAGCAACTGGCCAAGAATCTGTTGCTCTCAGGCGAGCGCACCCTGCCGCGCAAAGGGCAGGAGCTGGTGCTGACCTACCTGCTGGAAAAGCTGCTCGACAAGGAACGCATTCTGGCGCTCTACCTCAACCATGTGGAGTGGGGCGAGGGCGTGTTTGGGGCCGAGGCCGCCGCGCAGCATTACTTTCGCAAGCCAGCCGCCAAGCTCACGCCACTGGAGGCCGCCCGCCTGGCCGTCATGCTGCCGCGCCCCAAGTATTTTGAGAAGCTGCCCAACTCAAGCTACCTGGCCGAGCGCTCGGCCGTCATCGCTACGCGCCTGTGGCGGGCGGAACTGCCATGACGTCCACGAGCCTGATATGAACACACGTATCGTGGGCATTGACCCCGGCCTGCGCACCACCGGCTTTGGTGTCATTGACGTGGCAGGCTCGGCCCTGAGCTACGTCGCCAGCGGCACCATCAGCACCCTGCATCTGGACAAGGGCGAGCTGCCCGCACGCCTGAAAGTGCTGTACCAAGGCGTGCACGAAGTGGTGCAGCGCTACCAGCCCGATGTGGCCTCGGTGGAGATTGTGTTTGTCAACGTCAACCCGCAATCCACCCTGCTGCTAGGCCAAGCGCGCGGCGCGTGCGTGAGCGCGCTGGTCATGCAAGAGCTCAAGGTGGCCGAGTACACCGCGCTGCAAATGAAACAAGCCGTGGTCGGCCATGGCCGCGCACAAAAAAGTCAGGTACAAGAGATGGTCAAACGCCTGCTCAAACTCCCCGCCCTGCCCGGCCCCGACGCCGCCGACGCCCTAGGCCTGGCCATCACCCACGCCCATGCCGGCCCAGCCATGGCGCGCCTGGCCGAGAGCGCCGTGCTGACGCGAAAAGCCAGTGGGATGTACCGGGATGGGCGCAGTCGGTAAGCGTCCAAGGAAAAGCAGGGAAACTTAAAATGATTGCCAAAATAGCACCAATTAAAGTATAGTTTCTATACCATGAGCTTCTTCGAATTTGACG
>JANPNG010000236.1:0-1659 GCA_031427355.1 Hylemonella sp. | reverse complement strand
CCCGAGGGCGAGCTGGCGCTGGCCGAATGCGTGGTGTACCTGGCCGTGGCGCCCAAGTCCAACGCGGTGTACAAGGCCTTTAACGAGGCCAAGGCCTTCATCAAAAAAGACGGCACGCGCCCTGTGCCCATGCACCTGCGCAACGCCCCCACCAAGCTGATGAAAGAGCTGGACTACGGCAAAGGCTACCGCTATGCGCACAACGAAGAAGGGGCTTTTGCCGCCGGCGAGCGCTACCTGCCTGACGGCATGGCCGAGCCGGGTTTCTACCGACCTGTGGAGCGTGGTTTGGAGATCAAAATCGCTGAGAAGCTGCGCCAGTTGAAAACCCGCAACGAATCCAACTCACACTGATCCGCAAAAGCGGCAGCGTTCTTAGGTTTTTCATGGACATCTTTCTCCAACAAATCATCAACGGCTTGGTGCTGGGCAGCATCTACGCGCTGGTGGCGCTGGGCTACACCATGGTGTACGGCATCATCAACCTCATCAACTTCGCGCATGGCGAGGTGCTGATGGTGGGTGCGCTCACGAGCTGGACGGCCATTGGTCTGATGCAAGAGGCCGTGCCGAATGCGCCAGGCTGGCTCATCTTGCTGCTGGCCTTGTTGATTGCCTGCGTGGTGGCGGCCACGCTCAATTTCGTCATTGAAAAAGTGGCCTACCGGCCGCTGCGCAATGCGCCCAAGCTGGCACCGCTCATCACCGCCATCGGCATGTCCATCCTGCTGCAAACGCTGGCGATGATGATCTGGCAGCCCACCTACAAGTCCTACCCCTCGCTCTTGCCCAGCACGCCCATCCATGTGGGCGGGGCCGTGATCACGCCGACGCAAATTTTGATTCTGGGCATGACCGTCGTTTCACTCGCGGTACTCATGTGGCTGGTCAACGCCACGCGCCTGGGCCGTGCCATGCGGGCCACCGCCGAGAACCCGCGCGTGGCCGCGCTGATGGGTGTGCGGCCGGATCGCGTGATCTCGGCCACCTTCATCATCGGTGCTGTGCTGGCTGCGCTGGCGGGTGTGATGTGGGCGGCCAACTACGGCACGGTGCACCACAGCATGGGTTTCCTGCCAGGGCTCAAGGCCTTTACCGCCGCTGTGTTTGGCGGCATTGGCAACCTGGGCGGTGCGGTGCTGGGCGGCATTTTGTTGGGCCTGATCGAGTCCATCGGCGCGGGCTATATCGGCGACCTGACGGGTGGCGTGCTGGGCAGCCACTACGCAGATATTTTTGCCTTCATCGTGCTGATCGTGGTGCTCACTTTGCGGCCTTCGGGCTTGCTGGGTGAGCGGGTGGCGGAGCGATCATGAACAACAAGTTGTCGAACGCTCCCGTCATTCCTGCGAAGGCGGGAATCCAGATCTTTCAATTGTGTTTAGCCGCGCTCGCTCTGCTCATCCTCCCCCTGCTGCTGCAAAACTTTGGCAACGCCTGGGTGCGCATTGCCGACATGGCGCTGCTGTATGTACTGCTGGCCTTGGGCTTGAATATCGTGGTGGGCTACGCGGGCCTGCTGGATCTGGGCTACGTGGCTTTCTTCGCCATTGGAGCTTATCTGTACGGGCTGTTGTCGTCACCGCATTTGAGCGAGACCTTTGTTTGGCTGGCGGGGATGTTTCCGTGGTGCCAAGCGGTTTTGTGCAAGAGCTTTTT
>JANPNG010000235.1:0-43570 GCA_031427355.1 Hylemonella sp. | reverse complement strand
CGGCAATCACTCGCGCTGAAGGTTTAAGTTATGGCAGAAATAAAAAACTACACCCTCAACTTTGGCCCTCAACACCCGGCAGCCCACGGCGTGCTGCGCCTGGTGCTGGAGCTTGACGGCGAGGTGATCCAGCGCGCCGATCCGCACATCGGCCTGCTGCACCGCGCCACTGAGAAGCTGGCCGAGAGCAAGACCTACATCCAGTCCTTGCCCTATATGGACCGCTTGGACTACGTCTCGATGATGTGCAACGAGCACGCCTACTGTTTGGCGATCGAGAAAATGATGGGCATTGAAGTGCCTGTTCGCGCGCAGTACATCCGCGTGATGTTCTCTGAAATTACCCGCCTGCTCAATCACCTCTTGTGGGTGGGCGCGCACGGTCTGGACTGTGGTGCCATGACGATTTTGCTCTACGCGTTTCGTGAGCGCGAAGACCTGTTTGACATGTACGAAGCCGTCTCCGGTGCGCGCATGCACGCCGCCTACTTCCGCCCCGGTGGTGTGTACCGTGACCTACCCGACACCATGCCGCAGTACAAGGCGAGCAAGGTGCGCAATGCCAAAGCGATCAGCGAACTCAACACCAATCGTCAGGGTTCCCTGCTCGATTTCATTGACGACTTCTCGCAGCGTTTCCCCACCTATCTGGCGGAATACCACACGCTGTTGACCGACAACCGCATCTGGAAGCAGCGCACCGTGGGCATTGGTGTGGTGACGCCAGAGCGTGCCTTGAACCTGGGCTTCTCGGGTGCGATGTTGCGCGGCTCAGGCGTGGCCTGGGACTTGCGTAAGAAGCAGCCCTACGACGTGTACGACAAGATGGATTTCGACATCCCAGTCGGCAAGACCGGTGACTGCTACGACCGTTACCTCGTGCGCATGGAAGAGATGAACCAGTCCAACCGCATTATCAAGCAGTGCGTGGATTGGTTGCGTGTCAATCCCGGTCCGGTGATCACCGACAACCACAAGGTCGCCGCGCCCAGCCGTGAATCCATGAAGACCAACATGGAAGAGTTGATCCACCACTTCAAACTCTTCACCGAAGGCTTCCACGTGCCCGAGGGCGAGGCCTATGCCGCCGTCGAGCATCCCAAGGGTGAGTTTGGCATTTACATCGTGAGCGATGGGGCCAACAAGCCCTACCGCCTGAAAATTCGTGCCCCCGGTTTTGCCCACCTCGCGGGCATGAACGAGATGTCCAGCGGCCACATGATCGCCGACGCCGTGGCCATCATCGGCACCATGGACATTGTGTTTGGAGAGATTGATCGATGAGCGTCAACGCTAACAAGCAGATGGATGTGCCTCCACTTTCAGTGGCAATGCATGCCCGATTTGCCAAAGAGGTCGCCAAGTTCCCAGCCGATCAGGCGCAATCAGCCGTCATGGCCTGTCTGGCCATCGTCCAGCAAGAGCTGGGCTACGTCAGCACCGATAGCGAGCGCGAAGTCGCCGCTTACCTGGGCATGGCCCCCATGGCCGTGCATGAGGTGACGACCTTCTACAACATGTACAACCAAAAGCCCTGCGGCAAGTACAAGCTCAACGTCTGCACCAATCTGCCATGCCAATTGCGTGACGGTGCAGTCGCCTTGAAGCATCTGGAGCACAAGCTGGGCATCCACATGGGCGAGACCACGCCTGACGGCCTGTTCACCTTGCAGCAAAGCGAGTGTCTGGGTGCTTGCGCCGATTCACCCGTGATGCTGGTGAATGACCGCACCATGTGCAGCTTCATGAGCAATGACAAGCTGGATCAGTTGATCGATGGTCTGAAATCGGTGGAGGCAGCATGATGTCTGCCGCAAAAATTCTTTCCCAGTTTGAAGCCACAGGCGTGCAGACCAGCTTTCATGATCGCCACATCAATCCGCAAATCATGGCGGGCCTGGATGGCTCCAACTGGCGCTTGAAGGACTACGTGGCGCGCGGCGGCTATCAAGCCTTGCGCAAGATTTTGGGTCAAGATGGTGCGACGCCGAATAGCGACACTGGGGTTGCGGGCATGACGCAAGACCAGGTGATTGCCACGGTCAAAGAATCGGCCCTGCGCGGTCGTGGGGGCGCCGGCTTCCCGACGGGTTTGAAGTGGAGCTTCATGCCGCGCCAGTTCCCTGGTCAAAAGTACCTGGTGTGCAACTCTGACGAGGGCGAGCCCGGCACCTGCAAAGACCGCGACATCCTGCAATTCAACCCCCACATCGTGATTGAAGGCATGGCCATTGCGGCCTATGCCATGGGCATTTCGGTCGGCTACAACTACATCCACGGCGAAATCTTCCAGACCTACGACCGGTTTGAAGAGGCGCTGGAAGAGGCACGCGCAGCGGGCTTCTTGGGCGACAAAATTTTAGGCAGCAACTTCAGCTTTCAGCTGCATGCAGCGCACGGCTTTGGGGCCTACATCTGCGGCGAAGAAACCGCCTTGCTGGAGTCGCTGGAGGGGAAAAAAGGCCAGCCACGCTTCAAACCGCCGTTCCCCGCCAGCTTTGGCCTGTATGGCAAGCCCCACCACCATCAACAACACAGAGACTTTCGCCGCAGTGCCATGGATCATCCGCAACGGTGGGCAGGCCTATCTGGACTGCGGCAAGCCCAATAACGGCGGCACCAAGATTTATTCGGTCAGTGGTGATGTGGAGTTGCCCGGCAACTACGAGGTGCCCATGGGCACACCGTTTGCCAAGCTGCTGGAGTTGGCCGGTGGTGTGCGCAAAGGCCGCACGCTCAAGGCCGTCATCCCAGGCGGCTCATCGTCCCCCATCTTGCCGGCAGACATCATGATGGGCTGCACCATGGACTACGACTCCATCGCCAAAGCGGGCTCCATGTTGGGCTCGGGCGCGGTCATTGTGCTGGACGACAGCCGTTGCATGGTCAAGGCCCTGCAACGCCTGAGCTACTTCTACATGCACGAGTCCTGCGGCCAGTGCACGCCTTGCCGTGAAGGCACGGGCTGGTTGTCCCGCGTGGTGGACCGGATTGAGACCGGCCTGGGCCGTGCGGACGATCTGGACTTGCTCGACAACGTGGCAGAAAACATCCAGGGCCGCACCATTTGCGCTCTGGGTGATGCAGCGGCCATGCCGGTGCGCGCCATGATCAAGCATTTCCGTCCTGAATTTGAGCACCACGTGGCGAACAAGACCTGCACGGTCCCCGCCTACGTCTGAAGCCTGGTGACACTACAAGCGATTGAGCGAGCAAACAAACATGGTTGAAATCGAACTCGACGGCAAGAAGGTAGAGATCCTTGAGGGCAGCATGATCATGCATGCGGCTGACAAGGCGGGCACCTATATTCCGCATTTTTGCTATCACAAGAAACTCAGCATTGCGGCCAATTGCCGCATGTGCCTGGTCGACGTGGAGAAGGCCCCCAAACCTATGCCGGCCTGCGCCACGCCGGTGACGCAGGGCATGATCGTTCGCACCAAAAGCGACAAGGCCATCAAGGCGCAAAAGTCGGTTATGGAGTTTTTGCTGATCAACCATCCCCTGGACTGTCCCATTTGTGACCAAGGCGGCGAGTGCCAGTTGCAGGACCTGGCTGTCGGTTATGGTGGATCCTCCTCCCGCTATGAGGAAGAAAAACGCGTTGTTTCTCACAAGGACATCGGTCCACTAGTCTCTATGGAAGGGATGAGTCGTTGTATCCACTGCACCCGTTGCGTGCGCTTCGGCCAGGAGGTGGCCGGCATCATGGAACTCGGCATGTCGCACCGCGGTGAACACGCTGAAATCGAAACTTTTGTTAGTCAGTCGGTGGATTCCGAGTTGTCGGGCAACATGATCGACATTTGCCCGGTGGGTGCGCTCACCAGTAAACCGTTTCGCTACAGCGCCCGGACTTGGGAACTGAGTCGACGCAAGTCTGTCAGCCCGCACGATTCAACAGGTGCCAACCTGATTATTCAAGTCAAGAACAACAAGGTCATGCGAGTCGTGCCTTTTGAGAACGAAGCGGTCAACGAGTGCTGGATTGCAGATCGGGACCGCTTTTCCTACGAAGCGCTGAATAGCGATGAGCGACTGACCAGCCCGATGATCAAACAAGGGTCTGAGTGGAAGTCGGTGGACTGGCAGACTGCCCTTGAATATGTGGCTAACGGACTGAGTCAGATCAAGACTAACCATGGCGCGGATCGTATCGGTGCTTTGGTCAGCCCGCACAGTACGCTCGAGGAACTGTATCTTGCAGGGGGGGTAATGCGGGGTCTGGGCTCTGTCAATATCGACCATCGATTGCGCAATGCCGAATTTGCTGTGGCCTCTGGCGTTCGCTGGCTGGGTACCTCGGTGGCCTCGCTCTCAAGTTTGCAACGTGTGCTGGTGGTGGGCTCCAATCTGCGCAAGGACCACCCTCTGTTTGCCCAGCGCATTCGACAGGCCGTGCGCAAGGGTGGGGTGGTAAGCACCCTCAATTCAAGGACGGAGTTTTCCGCTGCTGATGCCTGGGCCATGCCGGTGAAGAACACGCTGCTGGCCGCCCCAGCGCAATGGGTGCAGGTGCTGGCCGATGTGGCCGCTGTGGTGGCTGCGAAAAAAGGCGTCCCTGCGCCAAGTCCTGTTCGAGCCGAGGTGGCCCAAGCGCTTGCAGGAACTTCGCTGGATTTACAGCAAGCGACTGCGGTTGGCATCGCTGATTCGTTGTTGAGCGGCGAGCGCAAGGCCATCCTGTTGGGCAATGCCGCAGCGCACCATGGCCACGCTGAAAGTCTGCTGGCCCTGGCCAACTGGTTGGGTCAGCAGACGGGTGCTAGCGTGGGCTACCTCACCGAGGCCGCTAACACCGTTGGTGCGCAGTGGGTCGGTGCCGTGCCGGGGCCGGGCGGCTTGAATGCTGAGCAAATGCTCACAGGATCTCTCAAGGCGGCCCTGTTGATCAACACCGAACCCGAGTTCGATTCGGCCTTGGGTGCTCAGGCCGTTCAAGCCCTGGGTCACGCCGAAATGGTGGTAACACTCAGCCCCTACAAAGCCAACATGGCTTTCAGCGACGTGTTGCTGCCGATCTCGCCTTTTACCGAAACTTCAGGCACTTTCGTCAATGCCGAAGGCCGGATACAGAGCTTCCATGCTGTCGTCAAGCCGTTGGCCGAGACACGTCCGGCTTGGAAGGTGTTGCGCGTTCTGGCCAATCTGATGGGTATTCCGGGTATGGAGTTCGACACTTCGCAAGACGTTCTCACGCAAGTACTGGGCGCTCAGCCCGGAGAGCTCTCGCAAGTGCCTGCGAATCAATTGAGCAATGCGACACAGGCGTCTATTGAGTTGTCGGCCACGTCAGGTGTTCCTTGTGTTGCGGCTATTTACGCATTGGACGGTACGGTGCGCAGAGCCGCATCCCTGCAACTCACAGCTGACGCGCGACAGGTACAACAGGGGGTGGCCGCATGATTGATGCCATTTTCAGTCTGGGCCAAGGACTCATCACTGCTGCCTGGTGGAGTGGCCTGGCTTGGCCGGTACTCTGGATTCTCATCAAAATCATGGTGATAGTGCTGCCGCTGATGGGTGCCGTGGCTTACCTCACTTTATGGGAGCGCAAGCTCATCGGTTGGATGCAGGTGCGCAAGGGTCCAAACCGTGTTGGCCCTTTTGGTCTGTTGCAGCCCATTGCCGATGCGCTTAAGTTGCTGTCCAAGGAAATCATTTTGCCCTCAGCGGCCAGTAAAGGGCTGTTTTTCTTGGGTCCGATCATGACCATCATGCCCGCCATGGCGGCTTGGGCGGTGATTCCTTTTGGCCCGGATGTGGCGCTGGCCAATGTCAATGCGGGTCTGCTCTTCATCATGGCCATCACCTCGATGGAGGTTTACGGCGTGATCATTGCCGGCTGGGCGTCCAACTCCAAATATGCGTTCCTCGGTGCCTTGCGCGCCTCGGCGCAGATGGTGAGCTACGAGATCGCCATGGGTTTTTGCCTGGTGGTGGTGCTCATGGTCTCGGCCAGCATGAACATGAGTGATATCGTGACCGGGCAGGGCAAAGGCTACTTCGCCGCGATGGGCTTGAACTTCCTCTCCTGGAACTGGTTGCCCCTGTTGCCGATCTTCGTGGTCTATGTGATTTCTGGCATTGCCGAGACCAACCGTCACCCGTTTGACGTGGTTGAGGGTGAGTCTGAAATTGTGGCCGGTCACATGGTCGAGTACTCCGGCATGTCCTTCGCCATGTTCTTCCTGGCCGAGTACGCCAATATGTGGTTGGTGTCGATTCTGGCCGCCATCATGTTCCTGGGTGGCTGGCTGTCACCGATTGACAGCGTGTTGTTCAACTGGATTCCTGGCTGGATTTGGCTGGGTCTGAAAACATTTGCGGTGGTGAGTTTGTTCCTGTGGGTGCGTGCCACCTTCCCCCGTTTCCGTTATGACCAGATCATGCGTTTGGGCTGGAAGATTTTCATTCCCGTCACGCTGGTTTGGCTGCTGGTCGTGGGGGCCTGGATGCAGACCTCCTTCAATATCTGGAAGTAAACGAGTCAGTCATGTCAACACTTGCGTCACCTTCTTTTTCGCTCAAGGATTTTCTCTCCAGTTTCATGCTCGTGGAGTTGTTCAAGGGCTTGGCCTTGACTGGAAAATACGCGTTTAAGCGCAAGATAACGATCGAGTTCCCTGAGGAAAAAACACCGCTGAGCCCTCGATTTCGAGGTTTACATGCGCTCCGTCGTTACGAGAATGGCGAGGAGCGGTGCATTGCCTGCAAACTGTGTGAGGCCGTGTGTCCTGCCTTGGCCATCACCATTGAATCTGAAGTGCGTGATGATGGCAGCCGCCGCACCTCTCGCTATGACATTGACTTGACAAAGTGCATCTTTTGCGGTTTCTGCGAAGAAAGTTGCCCTGTCGACGCTATCGTGGAAACCCATATCTTCGAATACCACGGAGAAAAGCGAGGCGACCTGTATTTCACCAAAGACATGTTGCTTGCAGTCGGTGACCGCTATGAAGCCGAAATCGCAGCAGCCAGAGCGGCAGATGCCAAGTACCGCTGAACCGACTGCCAAAAAGTAATCATCGCCATGGATATTAAAACTGGTCTTTTCTATTTGTTTTCCGCCGTGCTGCTCTTTGCATCACTTCGCGTTATTACGTCCCGAAATCCGGTGCACGCCGCACTTTATCTGGTGCTGGCTTTCTTCCAGGCTTCAGGCGTGTGGATGTTGCTCAAGGCTGAGTTCCTCGCCATCACACTGGTGTTGGTTTACGTCGGTGCGGTGATGGTGCTGTTCCTCTTTGTGGTGATGATGCTGGACATCAAGATAGACACTTTGCGCCTGAGCTTCTGGAAGCACTTCCCACTTGCGGCTAGCGTGGGTGCCCTCATCGCCTTGGAGATGGCTGCGGTTTTAATGTCGGGCTTTCGGGTGTCGGAAGAACCGCGTGTGGCGGGCATCATCGGACAGCCTCTGCTTGAGCTCGACAACACCAAAGAGTTAGGAAAGCTGCTCTACACGCAGTACGTTTATCCGGTTCAAATTGCAGCCGTGATTTTGCTGGTCGCGATTGTGGCGGCCATCGCCCTGACGCTGCGAGAGCGCAAAGACAGCAAGCATGTGGCGGTGTCTGACCAGGTGCGTGTCAAGGCGCGCGACCGTTTGCAAGTCGTCAAAGTGGCGGCAACACAGGTGCAACCCCCTTCTGCCGGAGATGCAGCATGACCCTGACCCTAGGACACTTTCTTTCGTTAGGTGCCATGTTGTTTGCCCTGTCGGTGATTGGCATTTTTCTCAACCGTAAAAATCTGATCGTGCTGCTGATGGCCATCGAGCTGATGCTACTGGCGGTGAACATGAACTTTGTGGCCTTCTCGCACTACCTGGGCGATCTGCACGGGCAAATTTTTGTTTTCTTCATCCTGACCGTGGCCGCTGCTGAATCGGCCATTGGCCTGGCCATTTTGGTGCTGCTGTTCCGCAACAAGGCCAGCATCAACGTGGACGAACTCAACACGCTCAAGGGCTGAACCCCCAGGTTCATCAACACAACGTCAACATGAGTCAAACCCTCTCCGCTTCAACCCTGCTTGCCGTGCCCTTGGCGCCGCTCGTCGGCTCCGCTTTGGCGGGTATTTTTGGTACGAAATTCGGTGGCAACTGGATCGGTCGCCGTCTCTCGCATTCGCTCACCATCCTGGGCGTTCTGCTCGCTTTCGTGCTCTCGGCCATGACGCTGCAAAGCGTGGCCGTGGACGGTGCTCGTTTTAACGAGACGCTCTACACCTGGATGGTGGTGGGTGGTCTCAAGATGGAAATCGGCTTTCTGGTCGATGGCCTGACCGCCATGATGATGGTCGTGGTGACCTTCGTGTCGCTCATGGTGCACATCTACACCATTGGCTACATGGAAGAGGACGAGGGTTACAACCGCTTCTTCGCCTACATCTCGTTGTTCACTTTCGCCATGTTGATGCTGGTGATGAGCAACAACATGCTGCAGCTCTTCTTCGGCTGGGAGGCGGTGGGTTTGGTGTCTTATCTGCTGATTGGTTTTTGGTTCAACAAACCCACAGCCATCTTCGCCAACATGAAGGCCTTTCTGGTCAACCGCGTGGGCGACTTCGGTTTCATCCTGGGCATCGGTCTGATCGTGGCCTATTCCGGCACGCTCAATTACACCGAGGTGTTTGCTAAGGCACCCGAGCTGGCAGGCCTGATTTTCCCCGGTACTTCTTGGATGTTGGTCACCGTGATTTGCATCTGTCTGTTCATCGGTGCCATGGGCAAATCAGCTCAGTTCCCACTGCATGTCTGGCTGCCTGACTCCATGGAGGGCCCCACGCCGATCTCTGCACTGATTCACGCGGCCACCATGGTCACGGCAGGCATCTTTATGGTGGCCCGCATGTCGCCGTTGTTTGAACTCAGTGACACGGCCTTGAGCTTCATCATGGTCATTGGTGCCATCACGGCTTTGTTCATGGGTTTTTTGGGCATCATCCAGAACGACATCAAACGCGTCGTCGCTTATTCCACCTTGTCGCAACTCGGCTACATGACGGTGGCGCTCGGTGCATCGGCTTACTCGGTGGCGGTGTTCCACCTGATGACGCACGCCTTTTTCAAAGCGCTGTTGTTCCTGGGTGCGGGCTCGGTCATCATGGGTATGCACCACAACCAGGACATCCGCTGGATGGGCGGCGTGCGCAAGTACATGCCCATCACCTGGATCACCTCGCTGCTGGGCTCTCTCGCCCTGATCGGCACGCCATTGTTTGCAGGCTTCTACTCCAAAGACAGCATCATCGAAGCCGTGCATGAGAGCCATCTGTGGGGCAGCGGTTTCGCCAGCTTTGCGGTGTTGGCCGGTGTGTTTGTCACCGCCTTCTATTCCTTCCGCATGTACTTCCTGGTCTTCCACGGCAAGGAGCGTTACGACCAGAATCCGGATGCACACCACGATGCCAGTGAAGAGCCCGATCCGCATCACCACCACGACGACCACAACAAGCCGCACGAGTCGCCCTGGGTGGTCACCGTGCCACTGGTGCTACTGGCGATCCCTTCGGTGGTGATCGGCTTCATCACAATTCAACCCATGCTGTTCGGCGAGTTTTTCAAAGACGCCATTTTTGTCGATGCCGCCAAGCACCCGGTGATGACTGAACTGGGCGAAGCCTTCTACGGCCCGCTGCAAATGGCCCTGCACGCCTTCTCCACCCTGCCGTTCTGGCTGGCCGTGGCGGGTGTGGCCAGTGCCTACTACATGTACATGGTCAACCCGGCCTTGCCCGCTGCCATCAAGGCGCGCGTCCAGCCGATCTACACCCTGCTGGAGAATAAGTACTACATGGACTGGTTCAATGAAAACGTCTTGGCTCGCGCCGCGCGTGCCTTGGGCATGGGCCTGTGGAAAGGTGGCGACCAGGGTGTGATTGAGCGTGTCTTTGTGAATGGCTCCTGGAAGCTGGTGGGCTGGGTGGCCAGTGTGGTGCGCCGCGTGCAAACGGGTTTCCTATTTCACTATGCCCTGTCCATGATCCTGGGTGTTTTTGTACTCATGACATATTTCGTGACCTGGCCAATGGTCAATCAATGGCTCAGCCGATAAGGAGAAGAACAAGATGGGTTTGTTGAGCCTGGCGATTTGGACACCGATTGCATTCGGTGTGGTGTTGTTGGCATTGGGTCGTGACGAGCAGGCAAAGTCTGTGCGCTGGGTGGCGCTGATCGGCGCGGTTCTCAGTTTTCTGGTGACCTTGCCGCTGTATAGCGGTTTCAAACTGGGTACTTCGGCCATGCAGTTTGTCGAGCAGTCCCCTTGGATTGATCGCCTCAATGTGGCTTACCACCTCGGCGTGGACGGTATCTCTCTGTGGTTTGTGCTGCTCACCGCTTTCATCAACGTGGTGGTGATCATTGCGAGCTGGGAATCCATCACGAGCCGGGTCAACCAGTACATGGGTGCGTTCTTGATTTTGAGCGGCCTCATGATTGGTGTGTTTTGCGCGTTGGACGGCCTGCTGTTCTACGTGTTCTTTGAAGCCACGCTGATACCGATGTACCTGATCATTGGCATCTGGGGTGGGCCGAACAAAATTTACGCGGCGTTCAAATTCTTCCTGTACACGTTGCTCGGCTCGCTGCTTTTGTTGATTGCGCTGATTTACCTCTACACCCAGTCAGGCGGTAGTTTTGACATCGCCACCTGGCATGCCATGCCCTTGAGTGGCAAGGAGCAAACGCTGATCTTCTTTGCCTTCTTCTCGGCCTTTGCCGTGAAGGTGCCGATGTGGCCGGTGCACACCTGGTTGCCCGATGTGCACGTTGAGGCCCCCACCGGCGGTTCAGCCGTGCTGGCCGCCATCATGCTCAAGCTGGGTGCGTACGGCTTCTTGCGTTTCTCCATGCCGATTGCACCCGACGCCGCGCGGGAGTGGGCCTGGCTCTTGATCGCACTGTCTGTCGTGGCCGTGATCTATGTGGGCTTGGTCGCCATGGTGCAGCAGGATATGAAAAAACTAGTGGCCTACTCGTCGGTGGCGCACATGGGTTTTGTGACGCTGGGCTTTTTCATCTTCAATGACTTGGGTGTCTCCGGTGGCTTGGTGCAGATGATTGCCCACGGCTTTGTCTCAGGGGCCATGTTCTTGTGCATTGGTGTGCTGTATGACAGGGTGCACTCGCGTGAGATTGCCGACTACGGTGGCGTCGTCAACACCATGCCCAAGTTCACCGCCTTTGCGCTGCTGTTTGCCATGGCTAACTGCGGCTTGCCGGGCACGGCTGGTTTCGTGGGCGAGTGGATGGTGATTCTGGGTGCGATCAAAGCCAATTTCTGGCTCGGCTTTGCCGCCTCCACGGCGCTGATTTTTGGTGCGGCCTACACCTTGTGGATGTTCAAGCGCGTTTACTTTGGCCCGGTGGGTAACGACCACGTCAAAGAACTCACCGACATCAACAGCCGCGAGTTCCTCATGTTGGCCTTGCTGGCGGTTGCCGTGCTCTACATGGGCCTGTACCCCAAGCCCTTCACCGACGTCATGGACACGTCGGTGGCTGACCTGCTCAAGCATGTGGCTCAAAGCAAGTTGAACTGATCCGGCCCGATTGAAAGACTGAACAAATGACTGAATTACTTAGCTGGATTGCCGTTTACCCGGAAATCATCCTGCTCGGCATGGCGTGCTGCATCACCTTGTTGGACCTCGGTGTCAAAAGCCGCCAACGCACCTTGACCTATGTTCTGACCCTGCTCACGCTGGGTATTGTGGCCGCGCTACAGGCGATGTACGCCATCTCTGGTGCCACGCTGTACAGCGTGTCCAATATGGTTGTCAGCGACCCGATGGGCAACTGGCTCAAGTGCTTTGCCACCATTGCCGTCATGGTGACCCTGGTCTATGGTCGTCCCTACGCCGCAGACCGCGACATGCTGCGCGGCGGCGAGATGTTCACCCTGAGCATGTTCGCTTTGCTGGGCATGTTCGTGATGATCTCAGGCAACAACTTCCTCATTATCTACATGGGGCTGGAGTTGCTCACGCTCTCCAGCTACGCGCTGGTCGCTCTGCGCCGTGATAACGGTACGGCCACCGAAGCAGCTATGAAGTACTTTGTGCTGGGCGCCATGGCATCTGGTTTCTTGCTCTACGGCATGTCCATGATGTACGGTGCTACCGGCTCGCTGGACATCAACACCGTGTTGCAGTCCATCAACTCAGGCCGCGTCAACCATGACGTGCTGGTGTTTGGTCTGGTCTTTATCGTGGCCGGGCTGGCCTTCAAACTCGGTGTCGTGCCCTTCCACATGTGGATTCCTGATGTGTACCAGGGCGCACCCACGGCGGTGACTTTGCTCATCGGCGGCGCCCCCAAACTGGCCGCCTTCGCCATCGTGATTCGCTTGCTGGTCGAAGGCATGCTGCCCCTGGCCATCGACTGGCAACAAATGCTCATGCTGCTGGCCATTGGCTCTTTGTTTGTGGGCAACCTTGCGGCCCTCATGCAGAGCAACCTCAAGCGCATGCTGGCCTACTCCACCATTTCTCAAATGGGCTTTGTGCTGCTGGGTTTGATGTCGGGCGTGATCAACGGCAACACGCTGTCTGCGGCCAACGCCTACAGCTCGTCCATGTTCTATGTGGTGACCTATGTGCTGACCACCTTGGCCAGCTTCGGCGTCATCCTCTTGATGGCGCGCGACGGCTTTGAGAGTGAAGAGATCACCGACTTTGCCGGTCTGAACCAGCGCAGCCCCTTGTACGCTGCCATCATGGCCATTTGCATGTTCTCACTGGCGGGCATCCCCCCCATGGTGGGCTTTTACGCCAAGCTCTCGGTGCTGCAAGCCTTGGTCGCTTCGGGGCAAGCTCTGCACATTGGTCTGGCCGTTTTTGCCGTGATCATGTCTTTGATTGGCGCGTTCTACTACCTGCGCTTGGTCAAGCTGATGTACTTTGATGCGCCCATCACCGCCAGCACGGTCTCCGCCCCGACGGATGTGCGCGTGGTACTCACCGTCAATGGCGCTTTGATCTTGATCTTGGGCTTGGTGCCAGGTGGACTCATGGCCTTGTGTGCCCGAGCCATCGTGAGCATGCTCGGGGCTTGAAGGGCATGTCGCAGGTCGGTGCGATCTGGCTGGTGCTGCTGTCAGCCTTGCTGGGGGCTAACCTGCCGTTCGTCAATCAGCGTCTGATGGTTGTCATTGCCCTGAGGCAACCCAAAAATCTCGGTGTTCGTTTGCTAGAACTCATCACCTTGGCCTTCCCCGGATTCGTTTACCGTTATCTGGTCAGACACAATCGCTGATGACAAGCCGCCCCGTGCCGGATCAGCACCTGCGTGAGGCGCAACTTCACAGTGAAGAGATCCTCAAAGGCCACTTTCTTCACGCCTACCGCGACACCGTGCAACTGCCGGACGGCGGCAATGCCGTGCGGGAGTACATCGTCCACCCCGGTGCGGTGATGATCATCCCCCTGCTAGACGATCCAACTGAGGGTTTGAAGTTGGTTCTGGAGCGCCAGTTTCGTTACCCGGTTGGGCAAGTGATGATCGAGTTCCCCGCTGGCAAACTCGACCCCGGCGAAGACCCGCTGGCCTGTGCCCAACGCGAGTTGCAGGAAGAGACCGGCTACACCGCCACCGAGTGGGCGCGCGCTGGCGTCTTGCACCCTGTGATCTCTTACTCCACCGAGTTCATTGAGATTTGGTTTGCACGCGGCTTGAACTTGGGTGATCGGCAACTCGACGCTGGTGAGTTTCTCGATGTGTTCACTGCGACACCGGACGAGTTGTTGACAGCCTGCCGCGAGGGGCGCGTGACCGATGCCAAAACTTTGACCGGTGCGCTTTGGCTGCAAAACATGCTCTCAGGCGCGTGGGACTTGAGCTGGCAGACCCTTGAGCCTGCAAGGTCCTGATCAGTCTGCTTGATAATCAAGCCATGAAAGTCCTCGACCTCCAGTGTTCCCGTCAGCACGTGTTTGAAGGCTGGTTTGCCTCGGAAGATGACTTCACGCACCAGATCAGCACGGGCCTCTTGACCTGCCCGCTGTGCAGCGACAGCGCCATCATCAAAATGCTCAGCGCCCCGCGCTTGAACCTGGGGGCCACCCGCCCCGCAGAGTCTGAAAAAACATTGACGCCAGAAGCCCCGTCGTCGAATCAAGTGGTCTCCCCTTCGGTGGAGCACGAGCTCCAGGCTGCTTGGCTTAAGGTGGCCCGGCGCATCATGGCCGAGACGGATGACGTGGGCCCCAAGTTCGCCGAGGAGGCGCGCAAAATTCATTACGGTGAAGTGCCAGAGCGCGGTATCCGGGGCCAGGCTACGCCAGAGCAAACGCAGGATTTGATCGAAGAGGGCATCGCCGTGATGCCGCTGGCCCTGCCAGTGGCGCTGAAAGAGCCACTGCAGTAGCTTTTGCCTCAAGGCTTAGGGATAGAGCCCACGCAAATCCCGCGCATGCAAGATGCGTGTGCAGCCCACGATAAAAGTCGCCGTGCGCAGGCTCACCCGCTTGTCTTTCGCCACTTGCCAGACCACGGCAAACGCCTCTTGCATGATGCGCACCAGCCGGGCGTTGATTTCGTCCTCACTCCAGAAGAAGCTGGAGAAATCCTGCACCCACTCGAAGTAGCTCACCGTCACGCCGCCCGCGTTGGCAATCACATCAGGCACCACCAGCACGTTGCGTTCTTGCAAGATGTCATCCGCCTGGGGTGTGGTCGGGCCGTTCGCCCCCTCAATGATCATGCGCGCCTTGATGCGTGCGGCATTCGTTGCGGTGATCTGCTGCTCCAGCGCTGCGGGAATCAAAATGTCACAGTCCACGTCCCAGAATTGGTCTTGGGGCAGCACTTGGGTGCAAGGGAAATCACTCAAAGCGCCGCCCCTCGCCACATGGGTCATCAGGGCAGGAATGTCCAATCCCGCTTCCGCATAAATGGTATGTCTGTCATCCTGCACGGCCACCACACGCGCACCCGCCTGGGCAAACAACTTGGCCGACACACTGCCCACATTGCCGAAACCCTGCACTGCGACGCGCGCTTGGCTGATGGTCATGCCGATATGCCGGGCTGCCTCTTGCCCCACCGTGAATACACCGCGCCCCGTGGCCTCACGCCGCCCCAGCGAGCCGCCCAGATCGACCGGCTTGCCCGTCACCACGCCGGTGGCGTTGGAACCCTCGTTCATGGCGTAGGTGTCCATCATCCAGGCCATCACCTGCTCGTTGGTGTTGACGTCGGGCGCGGGGATGTCCTTGTTCGGGCCGATGATGATGCCGATCTCGCTGGTGTAGCGGCGGGTCAGGCGCTCCAACTCGTTGCGAGAGAGGGTTTTGGGATCGACGCGCACACCGCCCTTGGCACCACCAAACGGCACGTTCACCGCTGCGTTTTTGACCGACATCCAGGCCGACAGCGCCATCACTTCCGACAGTGTCACGTCTTGATGAAAACGTACGCCGCCTTTGCCAGGCCCGCGTGAGGTGTTGTGCTGGACCCGGTAGCCCTCAAAGTGCGCAATGCGCCCGTCGTCCAGGTGAATGGGCACATCCACAATCAGAATGCGCCGGGGCCGCCTGAGTGTTTCCACCCAGCGCTCCAACTCCCCCAGATAGGGCCGCACCCGCTCCACCTGTTGCAGGTAGATGCTCCAGGGCCCTAGATGGTTGGGGTCGAGATAGGACGGTGCAAGAGGGAGGGCGCGGTTGGGATCCATGGCAATCCTTGGTGTGAAATTGACCTATAGCGCAAATTGCAGGGCTGCCAGCCGGGCGTAAATGCCGTCCATTCTGGTCAGAGACTCATGGGTTCCCTGTTCCACAATACATCCGTGGTCGATGACCACAATGCGATCCGCTTTTTGTACCGTGGACAACCGGTGTGCAATCACTAGTGTGGTCCGATCCCGCATGGCGGACTCCAGCGCGGCTTGCACCATGCGCTCGCTCTCGGCGTCCAGGGCGCTGGTGGCCTCGTCCAGCAAGAGCAGGGGTGGGTTCTTCAAAATGGCACGGGCAATCGCAATGCGCTGGCGCTGGCCACCGCTCAGGCGCACGCCGCGTTCACCCAAAAACGTGTCATAACCCTCGGGCAGGGTACTGATGAATTCATGCGCAAACGCGGCTTGTGCTGCTGCGTGCACTTCGGCGTCACTGGCCTGCGGGCTGCCGTAGCGGATGTTCTCTAACGCGCTGCTGGAAAAAATCACCGCATCTTGCGGCACGATGCCAATGTGCGCGCGCAGATCATGCAGTGCCAGCTCGCGGATGGGCAGCTCGTCCAGCAAAATTCGGCCCGTCGTTGGGTCATAAAAACGCAGCAGTAGCTGAAACACCGTGCTCTTGCCCGCGCCACTGGCACCCACCAGGGCCACCGTCTCGCCCTGGCGCACCGTCAGGGTGAAATCGCGCAGCGCGGCTTGTAGAGGGCGCGATGGATAGTGAAATGTGACTGCTTCAAAATTGATAGCTGCTCGCGCAAGTGCTGAAAGGGCTACACGAGGATTATCTGGTGAAACAACGGGTGAACGGCTGGCCAGCAGCTCCATCAGCCGCTCCGTCGCCCCGGCAGCGCGCAGCAAGTCGCCATACACCTCGCCCAGTACGGCAAACGCACTGGCCAGGATGATGACGTACAGCACCGTTTGCCCCAGGTGTCCCGCCGTGATGTCACCGCGCGCCACCGCCTGCGTGCCTTGGTACAAGCCCCACAGGAGCGCCCCTGAGGTGGCGATGATGATGAAAGCCACCAGCACAGAGCGTGCCCGCGCACGTCGCACAGCGGTCTGGAAGGCGCTGTCGGTTGAGGCGTCAAAACGCGCGGCCTCGCGCGCCTCAGCCGTATAGCTCTGTACCACGGGGATAGCGTTGAGCACCTCCGCCGCTATGGCACTGGAGTCGGCCAGGCGGTCCTGGCTGGCGCGCGAGAGCTTGCGCACCCGGCGGCCAAACCACACCGCAGGAATCACCACCAGCACCAACACCCCCAGCACCTGTAGCATCACCGTTGGGTTATGCCACACCAGCATGCCTAAAGCCCCGATGCCCATCACCGCATTGCGCAGCCCCATGGAGAGTGACGAGCCCACCACGGTTTGCACCAGCGTGGTGTCGGCACTCAGGCGCGACAGCACCTCGCCTGTCTGCGTGGTCTCGAAAAACTCCGGGCTTTGTTGCAGCACATGGCGGTAAACCGCGTTGCGCAGGTCCGCCGTGACCCGCTCGCCCAGCCAGCTCACCAGATAAAACCGAAAGGCTGAGAACACGCCCAACGCCGCAGCCACCGCAAACAGCCCGCCAAAGTGCTGGCGCAAACCCATCACCTGCGCCCCTTTGTCCTGTGGCAGCAAGCCGCCGTCAATCAGGTTGCGCAGCGCCAGGGGAAACACCAGCGTGGCCGCCGCCGCCAAGATCAAAAACACCAGGGCCAATGCAATTCGAACCCTGTAGGGTCGCAAAAATGGGAGCAAGCCACTGAGTGACTTGGGGTTGCTGGCTTTGTTGCGTTCGGTGTTCATGGGCAGGGCGTGGGGAGCTTCATTTTGCAGCAATTGATTTCATGTGTCTGCTGATTGGAGATTTGATTCAAACCTATGGCCTAATACAGGGTTTTACGCAACCATAGGAGCCTCAAATGGGCAACAAAATCGTCACCGAAGCAGATCGCAAAGCCACCCCCAAACCCACGCCGTTGCCCGGCATGAGTCCAACCGCCGTGGGTCACGGCCAAAAGGTCAGTCTGGAGCGTGGCAAGGCCACTCGCAGCAAGAAAAACCCAGGCAAGCGTCCTTCCAAAGGCGGTTGATCTACCGCACGGCTGTTTCCGCCCATAAAAAACGCCCTCTAGCGAGGGTTTTTTTATGGGGCTGGGTATTGCTTCAAGCGTCGAGCTGAATATGTCGCTCTTTCGCCAGCGTGCTCCAGCGGGCGATATCAGCCTTGACGAAGGTGGCAAAGGCCTCTGCACTCATGGGCCTTAGCTCCACCGCTTCGCTGGAGAGTTTTTCTTTGAAGTCAACCTGACTTAGCACCTTGTTCAAGGCCTCGTTGAGTTGTTTGACCACAGCCGGTGTCATACCTGCTGGACCCATGACGCCATACCACTGCTGAGCGTCAAACCCTTTCAATCCCGCTTCTTCAAATGTCGGTACATCCTTGAGCAAAGGGTGGCGTTGCGTGCCCGTGACCGCTAGTGCGCGAATGCGCCCGCTGCGGATGTGCGGCAGCCCGCCCGCCAGACTGGGGAACATGGCTTGCGTCTGGCCGGAAATCAGATCGGTAAACGCTGGCGCAATGCCCCGGTAGGGAATGTGCAGCATGAACGTGTTGGTTTGCAATTTGAACAACTCTGCCACCAAGTGGGTGAGTGAGCCTTGCCCACCCGAGCCGTAAGACACCTTGCCAAGATTTTTGCGCAGGTAGTCGACAAAGCCTTTGACGTCGGTCATGGGCAGTGCCGCATTCACGCACAAGACATTGGGTGTGGTGCCGATCAGGCCAACGGGTGTGAAGTCGCGCAGCGCGTCATAGGGCAGCTTGCGCGTGGCGGGTGCGGTGCCATGCGTGCCGACATAGGCTTGCATCAGGGTGTAGCCGTCGGGCACGGCGCGCGCCGTGGTTTGCGATCCAATGACGCCGCCACCGCCGCCCAGGTTGTCCACCACCAGGGGTTGGCCCAGCAGCCTGCCCATGCGCTCGCACACGGCACGCGCAATCATGTCGGCCCCGCCACCGGCTGCCAGCGGCACGACGTAGCGGATGGGTTTGTTGGGGTAGGCGCTCTGCGCCTGAGCCAGATCGGGCAGCAAGCCGAGCAGTGGTGCGGCTGCTGTGGCGCATAGCAGGGCTCGGCGTTGCATGGTGATCCTCTAGGGTCGCTAGGTTGGCTGGGGAGGGCTTAAGCCTTGCCCCACACGCGCTGCGCCACTTCCACCACACGCGCCAGTTTGCGCCACTGGTCGTCGGGCGTGATGATGTTGCCCTCTACCGTGCTGGCAAAGCCGCACTGCGGGCTGATGGCCAGGTCTTCCAGGGGGATGAGCTTGCTGGCGCTGTCAATGCGGCGCATCAAGTCGTCGGCGTTCTCAAGCTGGCCGCGCTTGGTAGTGACCAGGCCCAGCACCACGCGCACACCGCGCGGCACATGACGCAGCGGCTCAAAGTCGCCTGAGCGTTCATCGTCATATTCAAGCAGGAAATGATCTACCCTGAGCCCACCCAGCACGCTCTCGGCAATACGCTCGTAGCCGCCTTCGGCAATCCAGCCGCTGCGCGAGTTGCCCCTGCAGACGTGGATGCCAATGGCCGTGTCGGGGCGTCGCCCGGCGATGCATTCATTGGTTAAATCGACATAGCGGCGCAGGCGTGCGTCCGGGTCGTCCCCGGCGGCCACCACCTCGGCGCGCATCCGCTCGCTGATGAAGTAAGTCATCAAAGGGTCGTCAATCTGGATGTAGCGGCAGCCCGCCGCCTCCAGCGCGGCAATCTCGGCGCGGTACACCTTGGCCAGATCGGCAAAAAATTCTTCAATGTCCGGGTAAGCCTGCGCGGACACCGCAGCCCGCCCACCGTGGAAATGCAGGCGAGTGGGCGAGGGCAAAGTGACCTTGGCCGCGCGCGCGGTGACGCGGTTCAAAAAAGAAAAGTCCGGTGCGGTGATGGGGACCGGTGCATGCACGCGCCCGGTCGTCAGCACGTTCTTGGGTACGTATTGCCAGCCGTGGTCATGATCGTCATGACTGTGGTCGTGCCCGTGATCGTCTTCGCTCGTGGGTGCCACAAACGCCTGACCCGGATCACCGTCACGAATCTCCACCCCTGAGAGCCCGGCCACAAAATCGATCCACCAGTTCTCCCGGCGAAACTCGCCGTCCACCACCACATCAAAGCCTATCCGCTCTTGCTCGGCCACGATGTGTCGGATAGCCGCGTCTTCAGCGCTGCGCAGGGCCGCGTGCGTGATTTCGCCCTGTTGAAACCGCGCACGCGCCCGAATCAACTCGGGCGGGCGCAGCAGGCTACCGACTTGGTCGGCACGAAAAAACGGTTTCATCTGTTGTATCGCCTATCGCCTATCGACTTTGCCCAGATTTACCTCGAACGTGGCGGGTCGCGCACGTCCTTGTGCTCATCGAACTCGATGTTGTACAGCGCTCCATCTTTGCGTTCCACTTTGCGGATGTACACGCTTTGCACAATGTCGCGGGTGTTGGCGTCGATGTAGATCTGTCCGCGTGGGCTCTCGAAAATTTGCCCCTTCATGGCCGCCAGCAAGGCATCGCCGCCGCCCTTGCCACCGGTCTTTTTCAGCGCTTCGTAGATCAGGTGCATGCCGTCATAGCCGGTCACAGCCACCACGTTGGGGCGCATGTTTTTATTGGCTTTTTGGAAGGCCTCGACGAACTTTTTGTTCACGGCTGAAGGGTGTGCGGTGGAGTAGGGGTAGGACGTCACCACGCCCAGTGCGGCATCGCCCATGGAGTTCAGGATGTCATCGTCCACCACATCACCTGTGCCAATCAGGCGAATGCCAGCCTTGGCCAAGCCGCGCTCGGTAAACTGGTTCATCACGGCGGTGCCAATGCCGGATGGCACAAACACAAACAGCGCATCGGGGGCCAGGTCGCGCACTTTTTGCAAGAAGGGCGCGAAGTCAGGGTTGCGCACCGGCACGCGGATCGACTCGATGATCTGCCCGCCGTTGAAGATGAAGCGTTCACGGAAAGTGCGCTCGGCATCCAGGCCTGGGCCATAGTCCGACACCAAGGTCACCACTTTTTTGATGTTGTTTTTAGGCGCCCAATCGGCAATGCCCAGTGTGATCTGCGGCAACGTCATCGACACGCGCACCATGTAGGGGGAGGCATCAATCACGGCCGATGTGGCAGCCAGCATGTTGACCATTGGCGTCTTCGACTGGGTGGCCACAGGCGCGGTGGCCAGTGCCAGCGGCGTCAAGCCAAAACCGGCCAACACGTCCACCTTCTCGTTCACCACCAGCTCTTGGGCTAGGCGTTTGGTGACGTCCGGCGTGCCCGTGTCGTCCTTCAGAATCAACTCCACCTTGCGTCCGGCAATCAGGCCGCTGTTTTGCGCCATCCAGAGGCGAGCCCCGGCTTCCATCTGTTTGCCCGTTGACGCGAAAGGGCCGGTCATGGGTGCCAGCAGTCCAATCTTGAACGGGGCCTGCTGTGCTGATGCGTGCAAAGACGCCAGCGCCAACGGTGCGGCTGCAAGGGCCTTGATGACGGTGCGCTTGTCCATTTCTGTCTCCTTCAATGTGATTGTTCAAAAAACCAAGGCCTCAAAATCAGCCCTTGAAATCGAAGTATCGCATGCGGCAAAACGTTAAACTGCACCCGCAAGCCGAAAGGAAAAATGATGCCAACATCCCCCGACACTTCCCACTACACACTCCCTCGCTTCGTCGATGACTTCAGAGCCATTGCCACCAACAACAGCGACACCCATGACGTCTTCAAGCGCCTGGCCCCCCTGGCCGAATCGCTCGCCGCCTCTGCCGATTTGAAAACGCGCATTCGCAAAGACTGTGACCCCGTGCAAGGCTTCGGCTTTCAGGTGCTGCATGAGGAACCCGACCACACCTTGGCCGTGGCCGTGCTCAGTTGGCTCCCCGGGCGGGGCACACCGCCGCATGACCACGGCACCTGGGGCCTAGTGGTGGGAGTGGAGGGCGATGAGGTCAATGAGTTCTGGCAGCGCACCGACGACGGCACCCAGAGTGGTCACGCCGAGCTGCAAAAACTCAGCGAGAAAATTTTCGCCCCCGGCCAAACGCTCCTGCTCACCCCGTCCATCATCCACAGCGTGCGCAACGATTCTGACCAGATCAGTGTGTCCCTGCACATCTACGGCAAGAACGTCAACTTCACCAACCGCTCACGCTTTGACCCTGAGCAGCAGACGGTCACGCCTTGGTTGGTGACGCAAAGTTAGCGCTGTTCATTTATAACGATTGCGAGCCGACTTGAGTCGTGGAAAGCATGCGCTCCACGTAACGCGCAACCGTGTCAATTTCAAGGTTCACATCGGCACCCGCGTGCAGTTCGGCCAGTGCCGTGGTTTGCACGGTGTGGGGGATCAGGTTGATGCTGATTTCGCAGCCGCTGACGTTGTCCGCCACGCGGTTGACGGTCAGGCTGACGCCGTTGACGGTGATGGAGCCCTTGTAGGCCAGGTAGCGGGCCAGCTCGGCAGGCACCTGCACCCGCAGTTCCCAGCTCTCACCCACCGGGGCAAAGTGGCTGACTTGGCCGATGCCGTCCACATGGCCGGAGACGATGTGGCCACCCAGGCGGTCATGCGCGCGCAGGGCTTTTTCTAGGTTGACTTTGCAGCCCTGGGCCAGCCCTGTGGTCTTTTGCAACGACTCGGCTGAGAT
Source organism: Hylemonella sp. (assembly GCA_031427355.1). Taxonomy (GTDB): domain Bacteria; phylum Pseudomonadota; class Gammaproteobacteria; order Burkholderiales; family Burkholderiaceae_C; genus CANCDA01. The sequence continues at coordinate 21,201 of JANPNG010000235.1, read as the reverse complement.
GTCGATGGTGAACTGGTGTTGCGCGGGGGTGAGCGTGGTGACGGTCATGCACGCGCCGTTGAGCGCGATGCTGTCGCCCAGGCCCACGTCGTCGGTGTAGGTGGGCGGGCACGCGATGGTGAGGCGCTTGCCGTAATGGAGTGAGCTACCCAGGTCGTGGCTGGCGACGATGCGCCCCACGCCGGTGATGATTCCGGTGAACATCCTTGTATTTTCGCAGGGAAAGGCGCTAAAACGCGTCGCGCCCCGGAATTCGCGCCACGATGCGCAGGTCAGGCCCCACCATTTCTACCGATTTGAAAGTCAAAGGTTGGGCTTGAGACAGTTCGCTGAAGGGCCCGATATTTGCCAAGCCCAGGCCTGAACCCAGCAGCTTGGGTGCCAGGTACAGCAGCAGTTCATCGACCAAGCTCGCCCTGAGCAACGAGCCGTTGAGCTTGAAACCCGCCTCGACATGCAGCTCGTTGATCTCGCGCTGCGCCAAGTCTTGCATCATCAAGGCCAGATCGACTTTGCCATTCGCGTCGGGCAGGTGGATGACGGTGGCGCCCAGGGCTTCTAGTGCTGATTTTTTGGCATCGTTTTTACCTGCGGCATAGACAAATAAAGACCGGAAAGCTATTGAATTCGTAGCGGTTTCAGACTGCTTGAGTGGCTGACATATCGTACTGAACAGCCGGGCGTTCAGCGGCGTCTCTAACTGGCTATCGACAATCACCAGGTGCGGCTGGCGCTGCGTGGTCACATGCCGCACGTCCAGCAGCGGGTCGTCTTGCAGAACCGTGCCTATGCCGGTGAGCACGGCGCTGGCGCTGGCGCGCCAGGCGTGACCGTCAATGCGCGCAGGCTCGGCCGTGATCCACTGGCTGACCCCATTGGCCAACGCGGTATATCCATCCACCGAGGCGGCGATCTTCATGCGCACCCAGGGCGTCTTGCGGATCATGCGGCTGAAAAAACCGAGGTTGAGTTCGCGTGCGGTCACGGCTGCGGCATCGTCTGTGGGTAGCACGGTGACGGTGATGCCCGCCGCGCGCAGACGCTCAATACCGCGCCCGGCGACCAGCGGGTTGGGGTCTTGCAGCGCCACCACCACATGGGCAAGGCCTGCGTCAATCAGCGCGTCGCAGCAGGGCGGCGTGCGGCCATGGTGAGAGCAGGGCTCCAGCGTGACGTAGGCGGTCGCACCTTGCATGTCATGGCCCCGCGCCGCGGCGTCGCGCAGCGCCATGACTTCGGCGTGCGGGCCACCCGCGCGCTGGGTGTGGCCCTGACCCAACAACTGGCCATCGGGGGTAGTGATGAGGCAGCCTACTCGAGGGTTGGGGTCGGAGTTGGGGAGGGCGAGGGTGGCTTCCTCCATGGCCAGCGCCAGGGCTTGTTGCGGGGAAAACAGGTAGGACATGGCTGTTTTTACCACTTGTCCATAAAGCAGAGCCTTACATCGGGCCACACAGAGGCCAGAGAGATTGTCATCAATGCAGCGGGGCGAGCCAGGACGCAAAAAGTGGCAGCCTCTTCATGCTAGTGATCAATTTTGGAGTGTCAGTCAACTCTTTGTAGAACGGCCGCTAGGAATTGTCAACGCCGCACCTCATCCACCAGCGTCTTGAACTCATCAATGTCCTCAAAGCTACGGTACACGCTGGCAAAGCGCACGTACGCGACTTTGTCGAGCTTCTTGAGTTCGCGCATGACCAGCTCACCGATGCGGGTGGAGGGCACTTCGCGCAGGCCCAGGTTGAGCAGTTTTTCTTCGATACGCTCAATGGCGCTGTCCACCTGCTCGGTGCTGACGGGGCGCTTGCGCAGCGCCAGGTTCATGGAGGCTTGGAGCTTGACGCGCTCGTACTCGATGCGTCGCCCATCTTTTTTGACGATGGCGGGGAAGTTGACGTCGGGGCGCTCGTAGGTGGTGAAGCGCTTTTCGCAGTCACCGCACTGGCGCCTGCGGCGGATGAAGTCCCCGTCTTCAGAGATCCGGGTCTCGACGACCTGGGTTTCTGAGTGGCTACAAAACGGGCACTTCATTGCGTTTGGGTTGGCAAGACTTCGACAGGCTCAGTCCGAACGGCTGAATCAGCGGTAAACCGGAAAGCGTGCGGTCAAGGCGTTGACCTTGGCGCGCACGGCTGCAATGTTGGTCTCATCACGCGGGTTTTCCAGCACGTCGGCGATCAGGTTGGCGGTTTGGCGGGCCTCTTCGTCCTTGAAGCCACGCGTCGTCATGGCCGGGGTGCCGATGCGTACGCCGCTGGTGACCATGGGCTTCTCCGGGTCGTTGGGGATGGCGTTTTTGTTGATCGTCATGTGGGCGGCGCCCAGCACGGCTTCCGCTTCTTTGCCGGTGATGCCCTTGGCGCGCAGGTCCACCAGCATGAGGTGGCTTTGCGTGCCGCCGCTGACGATGCGCAGGCCGCGTTGGGTGAGCGTTTCGGCCACAATGCGGGCGTTGGTCAGCACCTGTTGCTGGTAGTCTTTGAAGCCGGGAGCCATGGCTTCTTTGAAAGCCACGGCTTTGGCGGCGATGACGTGCATCAACGGGCCACCTTGCAGGCCGGGGAAGATGGCGCTGTTGATGGCTTTCTCAAATTGGGACTTCATCAGGATGATGCCGCCGCGCGGGCCGCGCAGGCTCTTGTGGGTGGTGGAGGTCACCACGTCAGCGTGCGGCACGGGGTTGGGGTAGAGGCCAGCGGCGATCAGGCCGGCATAGTGGGCCATATCGACCATGAAGATGGCGCCCACGTCTTTGGCCACCTTGGCAAAACGGGCAAAGTCGATGTGCAGGCTGTAGGCCGAGGCCCCGGCGATGATGAGCTTGGGTTTGGACTCATGGGCCTTGCGCTCCATGGCGTCGTAGTCGATCTCTTCTTTGGCGTTGAGGCCATAGGACACGACGTTGAACCACTTGCCGCTCATATTGAGGGCCATGCCGTGGGTGAGGTGACCGCCTTCGGCCAAGCTCATACCCATGATGGTGTCGCCGGGCTTCAAAAAGGCGAGGAAGACGGCTTCGTTGGCGGATGCGCCGCAATGCGCTTGCACGTTGGCCGCGTCGGCGCCAAAAATCTGTTTGACGCGGTCCAGGGCCAGTTGCTCGACGACGTCCACGTGCTCGCAGCCACCGTAGTAGCGCTTGCCGGGGTAGCCTTCGGCATACTTATTAGTAAGCTGGGAGCCTTGGGCTGCCATGACGGCGGGGGAGGCGTAGTTTTCGCTGGCGATCAGTTCAATGTGGTGTTCCTGACGGGCGTTTTCGGCCTGGATGGCGGCGAAAATTTCGGGATCGGTTTGCTCGACAAGGATATTGCGGTGGTACATGGGCGGGTTCAGGAGTTGGTCAGTAAAGGCGTTTTTGCGGCTTCCAGCTCGGTTTTGACCGGGGCTGCCATAGGAAGTAGGGGCGCCGTCTGGATCGGGACGGTACGACCTGCAGCCACCAAGTTTAGCCGTGTATGTTCGGCCAGCACTTTGGCCGCATAGCCGCCGTCATCTTCCAGATTGGCAGCACCCACATAAAAGCGCAGTCCCGCTTGTAGCGAGCCGCCCCGTGCAATGCATTCTTGCAACACTTTGGCACCCACGCGCAGGTTGCTGATCGGGTCAAAGGCCGCCAGTTGGCCGCCGAAACTTTCATATTTGTCACTGTGGACACGGGTCATGACTTGCATCAAACCCTGTGCGCCGACCGGGCTTTGGGCAAAGGGGTTGAAGCCCGATTCCACGGCCATGATGGCCAGCAGCAGGGTGGGTTCCAGCTTAGTGCGTGAGCCGATCTCGTAAGCCTCTTCCACCAGTGCGCTCAGTGGTTCTGCGGCGATTCGGTATTTTTTACTGAGCCAAAAGGCCACAGCGGCCTGTTGTTTGGGTAGATCGCGCGGGTCAATGGCCGTGGTGCGGTCGGTAGCGTCAGAGCCCGCCTCAAAGCCGCTGGTTTCAACCTGCCTGGCTTGAAGCCAGCCGATTAACTTGAGTTCGGCAGACTGGCGCAACTCGGGTCTGACCACCAGGGTGAGGCTGAGAAACATCACCACCAAGCCGACGAGGGCGAAGCCGTTATGGCTCAGTTCGGAAAAACCATCTGCAACGTCACCGGCGAACGTTTTGAATCCCTGTTGAATACTGTTTAAAGCCGTCATATCACTTCCTCTTCTCGTGTCGGCTGGGTCGGCCGAGATTCGGGTAATCCCTGTATTGCTGGGGTCTAGGCAAATTTTAAAGCCTTCTATATATTCAGTCAAGAATAACAAAACCATTAGTTATTCATTTATTGGTTTTAAATGGTTTCAAATTTGGCAATCGTGCGGACTTTGAGCGTTGAAAAATCCATTTGAAATTCGTGCGCTGGCCCACTACACTGAACTGGCCTGTCATAAAAACAGGTAGATCCTGTCAGGAGTAGTCGGCCCCCTGTCCTAACGGGCAGCGGTGGGTGGGCGAAACTGGCAATTCGTGGAGGCAATCTCTTGCCTCCTGTGCAAAGAGGGACTTTGACCTCCTTCTTTGCAAACCCAAGACGGCATAGGTTAGTAGCCAGCCGTCAAGCCCGGCGGGTTGGCTGAAGGTCATCCGTCCGGGCTTTCCTGTTTTTGGGTGTTTTTTTAGTCTTTTCATCGGGATGAATGTGATGTTTCGCTCAATAAATGCGAAACAGGCCCAAATGGCGGCGAAAATGCGGATCCTCCATTTTTCCCGCTCACTAACACTGAGTCTGAGCTGTGATGCCGACCGATCTCGCCAAACGCAACGATTCCCCCTCTTTGGATGCCCTCACCGGGGGGGCTTTTTCGGCACCCACTTCGGGCGAGCGCGCCGCGCGCGTGCGTGAGTGGCTGGCCATTGAACCCAGTGTTCAACAGATGCAAGAGGTGTTCAAGGAGTTGAGTGTCAAGGACAAAGGCGCAGCCAAGCCGCTGCGGGAAAAGCTGGATGAACTCAAACGCTCGCGCGATCAGGAAGCCATTGGGGCTGAGTGGGCGCTCAAGGCACAAGCCCTGCTCGATACTTCCCGACTCAACGTGGCCGACGCCATGGCCTGGCAGCGTGACGCAGCCAAGGCGGGCGCACCGCTCAGCCGTGAGCCGCTGGCTACCGTCAAAGCGGCCTTGGCCAACCGTGTGAAGGTGATTGAAGACCTGCAACACCGCGTGCAGGTGCAGCGTGAGGCGGCGGTTTTGCTGGCCCAACGCATCGAGGTGCTGTCCACCAAACCGTGGCGCGACGCGCAGACGGTGCTGGAGTCGTTAAGTGCGGACGTGACCCACTGGCAAGCCCAGGCGCAGGCCTTGCAGGCCGATGGCAACTGGCCCAGTGTGGATGCGAAATTCCCCCCTCTTCTAGAGGCCTCGCGCAGCCAGTTGCTGGTGGTGTGGGATGCGTTCAGCAGTGCTTTGGCTCAGGCGCAAGCGGCTGCGGCAGACGTCGCACTGGCTTTGCCCCCCGTGCCCGTGTGGGCGGATGAGATTCGCCTGGGTCGGGGCGTACCTGCTGAGGCGCAGGCGGCACCGAAGAAACCCAAAATTGACCCTGAAATACGCGCCAAAGCCACAGCTGTTGTGCGTGAGGTGCTCTCAAAACTAGAGCAAGAAATTGCCGAAGGCCACGGCAAAGCCAGCGCCGGAGCCGCTTCAGCGCTGCGCAACGCCCTCAAAGACAACGGCCGTTTGATTGATGACAAGCTGGAAAACCAGGCCCATGCCGCGCTGGCCGCAGCGGGCGAGCTGGAGGGCTGGCAGCGCTGGAGCGCCGACCAGCTACGAGAGGCTCTGGTGATTCACGCCGAAGGTTTGCTCAAACGGCCTGCCGGTCAGGCTGTGGGTGGGCGAAAAATGCAAGAAACACTGCGCGGTTTGCGCGAGCAGTGGAAGCAGACCGATCAGGGCGGTGTGACCAACCACGCTCTGTGGAAGCGTTTTGACGAGGCCTGCAACGAAGCCTACAAAGTGGTGCAAACCTGGCTGGAAAAGATCAAAACCGATGCGGCGCAAAACAAGGCCCAGCGCCTGGCGCTGATTGAAGAAGTCAAAGCTTGGGGCGAGGCCAACCCCACCGCGCTGGACGATGACTGGAAAGGCTTCAACCGTATCCTGCACCAGTTTGCCGACCGTTGGCGCGAGTCGGGTCATATGGGCGAGAAGGCCTTTGCCGAGTTGCAGGCCCAGTGGAAGGCCGCTTTTGATGTCGCCGCAGCACCGCTGGAAGCGGTGCAAAAACAGAGCTTGCAAGAGCGCCAGGCCATGATCCAGGAGGCTGAAGCCCTGGGCGCAGCACCGGTGCTGCGCTTGGATGCGGTCAAGGGCTTGCAACAGCGTTGGCAGGCGCAAGCCCATGCGGTGCCCGTGGAGCGACGCCTGGAGCAAAAGCTCTGGGACGCCTTCCGCAAGCCGATTGATGAGGCCTTCAACCGCAAAACAACCGAACGCGAGAAGGCCTCGCAGGCGATGAGTGAACATGACCGGGGCGTGCTGCAAGTCTCGCAAGCGCTGGAGGCGGCCAATGCTTCTGGTGATGCCCAGGCGATCCGGGCGGCCATGCAGGCGCTGGAAGCGGCCTTGCAAGCGCGACCCGCAGCGGAACAAGTGCCCGTCAAACCACCCGTTTCAGAGTCAAATGAGCCTGCAGCCCAATCAGAACCTGCGCAAGCAGCTCCTGAAACCATAGCACCTGAAAATGCTGAGCATCCCCCCGTTGCGGCTGAAGCGCCCAAACCACGCAAGCCCGTGGTCGCCATGCGCGGCGATGACCGCCCCGGCATGAAAAAGGTCGAACCCGCACCCCCCGCACGCGGTGCGCGCCCCGGTCAGCGTGATGGTGCGCCCCGTGAAGGTGCACGCATGGGCCGCGATAGCGCGCCAGCGCGCAGTGGGAGCGGCGGCGACCGTTTCGCTGACCGTGGCCCAGCGCGCCCTGCCTGGCAAGACACGCCACGTCTGGGTGATGCGGCTTTCCGGGCGCAGCGCGAGGCACTGGAACACGCCCAACTGGCGCTGAAAAAACTCTCAGCCCACGCCCACGGGGAGTCGCTGACGCAACTCCTGAGCGCCTGGGAGCAGCGGGATGCGAAACAATTGCCAAGCGCGCAGGACTTGGGGGGGCGCGTCACAGCGGCTACTCGTTTAGCCTGGGCTCAAGCGCTCACCGGCACTGCGTCGGGTGACCCCAGCGTGGCCCTGCTGCGACTGGAGATGGCCGCCGAGCTGCCAACGCCCGCGACTGAGCTGGACGCGCGCCGGGCCTTGCAGTTGCAATTGCTGACCCGGCGCAACGCCCCGGCTCCTGACCAGACTTGGGGGGCGGATGCGGCTGTCGTGCTGGCCAGCCCTTTCAATGCGGAACAAAGTCGCCGTTTGCAAAATGCTTTAAAGATTTTGCTGCGGCGTCAGGGTTAACGCGACTCACATTGGACAGGGTTGTGGGTACATTGGCAGGCATGTCAAATGCAAATCATCGTGTGAATCAGGACTCGGTTGACGACCTGCTCAAGCGGCTTGATCAGCTCAATGAGATTGGGGTCGCGCTCTCAAGGGAGACCGACAGCAAGCGTTTGATGCAGACCATTCTTGAGGCGGCCAAAACCATCACGAATGCCGATGGCGGCACGCTTTACCGCTTGTCGGAGGATGGAGCCACCCTGTACTTTGAGACCTTGCTGACTGATTCCTTGAGCTTGAAAATGGGCGGAACCACAGGGGGGGACGTCACCTTGCCCAATCTGCCGATGTTCGATTCGAACGGCAACCCCAATGTCTCTTTGGTGGCCACCTATGCGGCTGTGCAAAAGGAGACGATCAACATTGCCGACGTTTATGCCGAGACGGCTTTCGACTTTTCCGGAACGCGTGGCTTCGATGAGCGCACGGGTTACCAGTCGCAGTCCTTTCTGGCGGTGCCGATGATGAGCCACGAGGGGGATGTCATCGGTGTGCTGCAGCTCATCAATGCGAAGGCGCGCGTCCCTGGCAAGGTCACTTCTTTCTCTCTGGCCGACCAAAGCCTGGCCGAGTCGTTGGCCTCCCAGGCAGCCATTGCCTTGAGCAATTCGTTGCTGATTGAACAACTAGAAGCCTTGTTCGAGTCCTTTATCAACGTCATCAATTTGGCGATTGACGAAAAGTCGCCCCATACGGGCGGACACTGCCAGCGCGTTCCAGCTCTCACGATGCGCTTGGCCGAGGCGGCGCATCAGACGACAACGGGGCCCTTGGCCTCCTTCTCCATGGATGAGCGTGACCGTTATGCGCTCAAAATCGCGGGCCTGCTGCACGATTGCGGCAAGGTGACCACGCCGGTTCACGTCGTTGACAAGGCCACGAAGCTTCAAACCATCTATGACCGCATTGGTTTGATTGATACCCGTTTTGAGGTGTTACAGCGTGATGAGGAGATTGCAGCACTGCGCCAGCAGTTGGCTTTGCGTCCTGTGGTCAACGCCCAGGCAGAAGTCGAGCTGTGGAGCAAGTGCCGCACACGAATTGAGAGCATGGGGGAAGAGCGGGAGTTCTTGCGCCAAGCCAATCGCGGTAGCGAGGGCATGCCCGCACAGGACATGCAGCGGGTGCGAGACATTGGCGAGAAGCATCGCTGGCGTAACGTGGATGGCGTCATGAGCGAGTTCCTGACGGCTGAAGAAATTGAAAACCTGACGATCCGCGCAGGCACGCTCACGCAGAGTGAGCGTGAAACCATCAACTACCATATTGTGGCCACCATCAAGATGCTGGAGCAGTTGCCGTGGCCCCGTCACCTGCGCAAGGTGCCCGAATATGCCGGTGGCCACCATGAACGCATGGATGGCAAGGGCTATCCGAGGGGGTTGACCCGCGATCAGATGTCGGTACAGGCACGCGTCATGGGGATTGCCGACATTTTTGAGGCGCTGACCGCGCGTGACCGCCCCTACAAGCCGGGCATGAAGCTGTCACAGGCCATGGCCATCATGAACAAGTTCAAGCGCAATGGCCACATAGATCCTGATCTGTTTGACGTTTTTGTGGACAAGGGCATTTACCTTGACTATGCCAAAGAGTACCTGGACCCGTGGCAGATTGACGAGATCAATGTTCAGGATTGGCAGTGAAATAAGCGCAGCGTCTTACGGCCTAGCCTGATAAAAGGCGTTGAACATGGGGGCCAACAGCGGGAAGTCGCTTTCAAACCGAGGCCGATTTACAAAGTAGGCCTCGCTGGTGACGGCAAAAAATTCATCAATCGACACGGCCCCGTAGGAATCAAGCCAAGGGGGTGGAGCCCCAAATCGTTCGGCCCGAATCACCTGTTCTGAAAAGTTGTCAAACGCAATTTTCAGAGTGGCTTCCCAGGCTTGGCGTGCGCCCCTTGCACTGGTCGCACCCATGAAGCCAGCGGGTAGCGATGGGCAGCCGTCGGCCTGGCCGTTTCGCATGTCAAGTTTGTGGGCGAATTCATGGATCACCACGCAATAGCCCTGCTCAGGGGAAGTGGCCGCTACATCGTGCCAGCTCAACATCACAGGGCCTGCATCCATGGCCTCACCACTCACCACTTCGCTGTAGTTGTGGACCACGCCAACTTCATCAACGCTCTGACGCTTCGCAACAACTTCGAAAGGGTGGACCACAATGCCAACAAAATCGTCATACCAGCTTAGGGCCTGAGCGACGGTGCCGAAATGCAAGATGGGCAGGCAGGCTTGGGCCGCAATAGTCACCGCGATTTCATCGGTGATCTTTAAGCCCTGCGCGCCATGGAACTCTTTTTGATCCAGAAACAGACGGGTGAGCTGGCGCAGACGCGCCAGTGCCTCGGTTGGCTGGCTCGCCAAGAAGGGGTAGTTGAGTAAGGTGGCTTGCCAAAGTGGCTCCGGCAAGTCGGTCAATGTTGCGCCAGGTGTGATGCGCAGGCGCGCCAACCACTGCCACATATTACCCAGTTACTCGCTGCATCCGCACGCCAGAGGGGTCGTCAGTCGCTGACGGCAGGCTCAGGCGCATCACTTGGACACGCGCTGGCATGGCGGCGGCATCCCAGTCACTGAGCACGCAGCGGCGCAGGCCTTGGCCCAAGTCGTGGTCGGCCGGTTGGTGGGTATGGCCGTGAATCAGCGTTTGCGCCCCGGCGGCTTGCAAGGCTTGCCGTGCCGCATCGGTGTCCACATCCACATAAGTCATACCGCTTCGTTTGCGCATCTCGCTTTGCTGGCGCATGCCTTGGGCGATGGCTTGGCGTTCGCCTAAGGGCTTGGCCAAAAACTGTGTTTGCCATGCACTTGTGCGAACTTGGGCGCGGAACTGAAGGTATTCGGTGTCGTCCAGGCACATCGCATCGCCGTGGCTGAGCAGCCAGCGCTGATCGCCAAACACCAGCACCGTGGGGTCGGCCAGCAGCGTGAGTCCGCAGGTCTGGGCAAAGGTCGCGCCCAGCAAAAAATCCCGATTGCCGTGCATGAAAAAAACATCACGGCGGGCCGTAGCCGTGCGCAGCGTTTGGCAGCAATGGTCTTCGAAATTATCCGAGTCGGTAGAGGGGTGGGGCGAGGGCGTGAGCACATCGTCACCGACCCAGACTTCAAACAGGTCGCCGAGGATAAACACCGCATCGGCCTGGGTGTTAGCCAGGTACTGTTCCCAGGCCCGCAGGGTGAGCGGCTCTTGCGCTTGCAGATGCAAGTCAGAAATGAACTCGACCACCTCCCAATTCGCCGGCGCAATCAGTTCCGGGATGGTCACGGTGGTCGGGTTCATTGCCGGGAGACATCAAGCCAGTGCAACGGCCTTCTCAAGCACCACGTCTTCTTTGGGCACATCGCCGTGAAAGCCCTTTTGGCCGGTCTTGACGGCAGCGATTTTATCCACGACCTCGGTGCCCGAGACGACCTTGCCAAACACGGCATAGCCCCAGCCCTGTGCGGACGGTGCAGTGTGGTTCAGAAAACCGTTGTCTGCGGCGTTGATGAAAAACTGCGACGAGGCCGAGTGCGGGTCACTGGTGCGGGCCATGGCCACGGTGTAGTGCTGGTTCTTCAGGCCGTTGTTGGCTTCGTTTTCAATCGTGGCATTGCCTTCTTTTTGCGTCATGCCGGGGGCAAAGCCACCGCCTTGAACCATGAAGCCGGGGATCACGCGGTGGAAGACGGTGTTGTCGTAGTGGCCCTTGGCCACGTAGGCCAGGAAGTTGGCGGTGGACTTGGGCGCTTTGACAGCGTCGAGTTCGAGCGTGATGACGCCGAAGTTGGTGATGGTGAGTTCGACTTTAGGGTTGCTCATGGTGATTTACTTCAGGAGGGTTGCAGAGGTGATAAGAATGGGGGCCAGGGGCACGTTTTGGTGCCCGTCTTTGGTGCCGGTGGCGCTGGCGCGGATTTTGTTCACCACGTCCATGCCGCCGACCACTTTACCGAACACGGCATAGCCGTAGCCATCGGGGCTGGGGGCGTTGAGCATGCGGTTGTCCGCCACGTTGATGAAGAACTGGGCGGTAGCGCTTTGCGGGTTGTTGGTGCGGGCCATGGCGATGGTGCCGGGCTCATTTTTCAGGCCGTTGTTGGCCTCCAGCGGGATGGGCGGGCGTGTGGGTTTTTGCTGCATGTCAGTGGTGAAGCCGCCACCCTGGATCATGAAGCCATCGATCACACGGTGGAAAACGGTGCCATCAAAAAACTTGTCGTTCACATACTGAAGAAAATTCTCCACCGTTTTGGGTGCTTTGTCAGGGGCCAATTCCAGCACAATGTCCCCTGCGCTGGTACTGAGTTTCACACGGGGAGTGCTTTGAGCGACAGCTGTGCCGTGCAAGACCAATGCGCTGCCGAGAATAAGCAGACTGCGCCGTACGAAAGAGATCGAATGGTTGGTGCGTGCGTTGTTTTTCATCCGATGATGCCTTCATAAAAAATCTTCCACTGGCGACCCTGCAGCGTCCAGTATTGACGTTTGGTCGTGCCGTTGCGTGCGCCATCGGCGACTTCGCCGAACGTGACCACCATGGTGTCAGAGGCGTCCGTCCAGCGCAGGTAGGACAAGTCTTTGAGTTGAATGGGATGACCCCGTGTTTTGCTGAGCTCGCTGCGTAAACCGGGTACCCATTCGCTCAGTGTTTTGCCATTATTGCTGTTGAAATCAGACGTGTAAAAACTCAGCAGGTGCTCCACATTGCCGCTGGATTTAGCCTTGCGCCACGCCCCCAGGGCGTCTTCGAAAGGTTTGCTGGCGGCATGCACGCTGTGGGGCAGAACCCAGTCCAGCTTTTGAGATATGACCACCGGGGTGGTTCGGACTTCAACCGTGCGAATGATGCGCTCCAAGTCCGGGTTGGCCAGCACCACGCAGCCGTCGCTGGCTTGGGGTGCCCGCGAAAATTGGTTGGGCGGGGTGCCGTGCAGCCAAATGCCACTGCCGGTCTTGCCGCGTTTGCTGTCCAGCACGTTCGGGTAGTTGATGGGCAACGCGCCCGACCCATAAAAATCTTTCAAGGATTTTCGGTCCAGATTGCTGGTGATGAAGTACACGCCCAAGGGGGTACGCAGGTCACCTTCAACCGTCTTTTCGATTCCCGATTTTCCCACCGAAATGTAGTAGTCGGCAACCAGTTTTAGGCCGTGACTGGTGTTTTCAAACAAATACAAGCGTGAGCGAGAGGCATCGACCGCAATGGCATGTTTGTTGCGGGCAGACAGGGCTAAAAATTGCGAGGGTAAGGTGCCTACAGGCGGTCGTTCACGCAGGGCCAAGAGTCGCATTTGTGACTCTTGGCGCAATTCGGCCAAATTGGCTGCGGCACCCTGGGGTAGTGCGCCGGGGATGTCGCCAAAATTTTGGAGCGCGCGCGAACGAGAAGACAGCAAATCGCCATAGACCAGTTGAGCCAACTGAAAATTGGGGTGGTCTTGCACTAGGCGCTCGGCCTTGGCAAAAGCTTCGCGGGTATGGCCCGCGCCTATGAGTCTGTAAAGGTCAATCAGGCGAGCTTCTGCGACACCGTCTTCTGCGGCCAGGCTGGCTGCAGGGGAGGCTTCAGAGGGAGGGCGTTTTTTTTTACCAGCCGCATGCGCCGGGGCTGATACCAGGCCCGTGGCGAAAATCAGCAGCAGGGCAAAAAACTTTTGTTTCATGGCGATTCAGGCAGCGACTCACAAAAACCCGCAGGCGGGCTTTGTGGGGCGCGGAAACCAGCTTTAGTTCCCCGTGTATTCCCTGACGATTAACCAGCGATCACCGGTCTGGAGCAGCTCAAGTGTCTTGCGGCTCGATACTGAAAGCGCGTCGGCCTTGTAGTCCTGCTTGAATTTTGCCACAGCCTTCGTTCCGTCGACAGTCACCGCCAGATTGTCCAGTCTCACAGCAATGCTTTTTTTGCCGGTGATGCGCTTGCGACGTTCCTCTTCCCAAGTGCTACGTGACTGCTTACCCGGTGGGTCAAACTCCTTGCCGTAAGCCTTAAGGTAGTTGCTCACATCCTTTGCCGCCCAAGCATTGGCCCAGGCTTGCACGGTGGCTTGCACCTCCGCCCGCGCGCCAGTGCTTGGAGGCGTCTCTTTGACAGGCGCAGGCACAGGCGCTGAGTTGGTGGTTGCGGCAACGGCGGGGGGCGGGGTAGTCACGGCCGGTTTGACCAGTGCTGGTGCAGCAGTTGTAACCGGGGTCGCAGCCACCGGGCGCTGGCCCTTGGCGCTGGGGTTGAATAACTCACGAATCAAGGCCATTTTGGGGGGGACGGCGGCATTGTTGCCGTCGAGCTGGAGCGCCTTGTTATAGGCTTGGCTGGCCAGTCGGGCATAAACATCGCCCAGGTTCTCATGCGCGGTGGCGTAGCTGGGGTTGGTGCGAATGGCCAACTCCAGCGCGGCGCGGGCTTTATCAAACTGATTCTGGCTGGCGTACAGAACCGCCAGGTTGTTGTAGGGCTCGGGCAGCTCGGGATAGTCTTCGGTCAGCTTGGTGAAGGTGGTGATGGCATCAGCCACTTTGCCGGTTTCGCGCTGGATCACCCCCTTGATGAAGCGCATTTGCGGGTCACGCGGCTTGGCGGCGAGGTATTGGTCTGCCTTGGCCTGGGCGTCGGCCATCTTGCCAGCGCGGATGAGTTGGTTGACTTCGGTGTACTCGTCCGCAAAGGCGGTGGAGACTGAAAAAGCGGTCGCAAGAACCAACAGCCGAAGTAGGGACGTCAATGTCATGGTGCTGAATTTCATGTGAGTTCAGAGTTCTGTGGGAGGCCCGCCTGCGAAGGGCTGCGGGTCGATGGGGCTTTATACTGCGCTGGATTGTAGCCTCGCTGAGGTTTTGAGCCACCTAGGCTGCCCCGATCTCCCTGCCTTTGAAATACCCATGAGTTTGCGCATTTACAACACGCTGTCGCGTGCGCTGGAACATTTTTCTCCTATTGAGCCCGGCCACGTCCGCATGTACGTCTGCGGCATGACGGTCTATGACCTGTGCCACCTGGGTCATGCGCGCGCCATGGTGGCGTTTGATGTGGTGCAACGCTGGCTCAAATGCGACGGGCTGCGGGTGACCTATGTGCGCAACATCACCGACATTGACGACAAAATCATCAAGCGTGCGCTGGAGAACGGCGAGACCATCCGCAGCCTGACCGACCGCATGATTGCCGCCTTGCATCAAGACGCGGATGCCTTGGGCATAGCCCGCCCTGACCATGAACCACGGGCCACCGACTACGTGCCGCAGATGCTCAAGATCATTGCCACGCTGGAAGAAAAAGGCTTGGCTTACCGAGCTGGACAAGGCACAGGTCATGGCGATGTGAACTTTGCTGTGCGCAAGTTCCCCGGCTACGGCAAGCTCTCAGGCAAGTCGCTCGACGAGCTGCATGCCGGTGAGCGCGTGGCGGTGCTGGACGGCAAGGATGACCCGTTGGACTTCGTGCTGTGGAAATCCGCCAAACCTACAGAGCCGCCCGATGCGAAGTGGGACAGCGTGTACGGGCCAGGCCGCCCCGGCTGGCATATTGAATGCTCAGCCATGAGCTGCGAGATGCTGGGCGAAACCTTTGATATCCACGGTGGCGGGGCCGACTTGCAGTTTCCCCACCATGAAAACGAAATCGCCCAGAGCGAGGGCGCACATGGCAAGCCCTTGGCCCAAGTCTGGATGCACAACGGTTTTGTGCGCGTGGACAACGAGAAGATGTCCAAGTCGCTGGGCAACTTCTTCACCATCCGTGAGATATTGGCCGAATACGACCCGGAGACGGTGCGTTTCTTCATCATCCGCGCCCACTACCGCAGCCCGCTGAACTACAGCGACGCCCATTTGGACGACGCCCGCAGCGCACTCAAACGGTTGTACACCGCATTGCAATCGGTCAAACCCGCCGTGGTGAAGATTGATTGGCTCAATGTTCATGCAGCCCGCTTCAAGGCCGCCATGGATGAAGACTTTGGTACGCCTGAGGCGGTGGCCGTGCTGTTTGAGCTGGCGACCGAAGTCAACAAGACGGGTTCTGCTGAAGCGGCGGGCTTGCTCAAGGCCTTGGGCGCGTGCCTGGGGCTGCTACAGGATGAAGGTTGGTTAAAACGTCGGCGGGACGTGACGGTTGCCATAACTGGAGTCGCCGTTTCTGGGCAGGCAGGCAGTGTTTCTGCACAGGGGTTCGTTGAAGACATTGATCAACTAATTGCGCGGCGCACTGAGGCCAAGAAGGTGAAAAACTTTGCCGAAGCAGATCGCATCCGCCAAACGCTTTTGGCGCAAGGTATTGTGCTCAAAGACTCGCCAACCGGCACCACCTGGGAAGCTGCACCATGAAGCCTGAGTACTGGGATGAGGCCTGCAAGCACCTGGCCAAAAAAGACCGGGTGATGAAGCGGCTCATCCCGCAGTTTGGTGAGGCCTGCCTGGAGTCGCGTGGCGATGCTTTTGTCACGCTGGCGCGCAGCATTGTGGGGCAGCAGATTTCGGTCAAGGCGGCGCAAACGGTGTGGGATCGGTTTCACCTGTTGCCCAAAAAAATGGCGCCCGGCCACGTGCTTAAACTCAAGGTGGACGACATGCGTGCGGCGGGCCTGAGTGCGCGCAAGGTGGAGTACCTGGTTGACCTGGCCATTCATTTTGACGCGGCCAAGGTTCACGTCAAAGACTGGGCCGCCATGGACGACGAGGCCATCATTGCCGAGCTGATTGCCATTCGCGGTATCGGCCGCTGGACGGCAGAGATGTTCCTCATTTTTCACCTGATGCGCCCCAATGTGCTGCCGCTGGACGACGTGGGCCTGATCAATGGCATCAGCAAGGGTTATTTTTCCGGTGAAGTGGTCAGCCGCAATGAGGCACGTGAAGTGGCCGCCGCCTGGGCACCCTATTGCAGCGTGGCAACTTGGTATATTTGGCGCTCACTTGACCCGGTGCCGGTGGCGTACTAACCTGTCAAAAACATCAGTTACCTCATGGCTAAAAAAACATTTCTCGACTTCGAACAAGGCATTGCCGAGCTCGATGGAAAAATCGAAGAGCTGCGCTACGTGCAGACCGAATCAGCGGTAGATATCTCGCAAGAGATTGACCAGCTCAGCAAGAAAAGTCTGCAGCTCACCAAAGACATCTACAGCGACCTGACGCCTTGGCAGATCACCAAAATTGCGCGTCACCCGGAGCGCCCGTATTCGCTGGACTACATCAATGACATTTTCACGGACTTTGTGGAAATGCACGGTGACCGGCACTTTGCCGATGACCTCAGCATCGTCGGTGGTTTGGCACGTTTTAACGGCACGGCCTGCATGGTGATTGGTCAGCAAAAAGGGCGAGACACCAAAGAGCGCGGTTTGCGCAACTTTGGCATGAGCAAGCCCGAGGGCTACCGCAAGGCTCTGCGCCTGATGAAGACCGCAGAGAAGTTCAAATTGCCAGTGTTTACTTTTGTCGATACGCCGGGTGCTTACCCTGGTATTGACGCCGAAGAGCGCGGCCAATCCGAGGCGATTGGGCGCAACATCTTTGAGATGGCGCAGCTAGAAGTGCCCATCCTTACCACCATCATTGGCGAGGGCGGCTCAGGCGGCGCGCTGGCCATCTCGGTGGGTGACCAACTGCTGATGTTGCAGTACTCGATTTTCTCCGTTATCAGCCCCGAGGGTTGCGCCTCTATCCTCTGGAAAACTTCTGACAAAGCGCAGGAAGCGGCCGACGCACTGGGCATCACCGCGCACCGCCTCAAGGCCCTGGGCCTGGTGGACAAAATCGTCAACGAGCCTGTGGGTGGCGCGCACCGCGACCCCAAGCAGATGGCCGCTTTCCTCAAACGCGCACTGGGCGATGCCTACCGCCAGGTGGCGGATCTCAAGGTCAAAGACCTGCTGGCGCGTCGCTACGAGCGCCTGAACAGCTATGGCCGCTTTAACGATACTAAAGCCGGCAGCAAATAAGCGCACCCTTGAAGCTTGCCTCACGGGTTTGGGGCGTGCTTGAATGAGCTGCGCTTGATGAGCCCCACTTTGGCGCAGGCCATGGCGCGTTTCACGCCCGCGCTGCCGCTGACCGTGGCCTATAGCGGCGGGGCCGATTCCACCGCACTCTTGCTGGCCTGTGCAGAGAAGTGGCCGGGCCAAGTCAGCGCCATTCACATCCACCATGGCTTGCAAGCGGCTGCCGATGGTTTTGAGCTGCATTGCCGCGCGTTGTGTACGCAAATCGGTGTGCCTTTATGGGTTAAAGCCGTCAATGCCCACCCCGCACCCGGGCAAAGTCCCGAAGATGCCGCGCGACGTGCCAGATATGAAGCTTTTCGGGCTGTAGCCCAAGAAGAACGAGCACAAATAGCTATTAAAAGTATAGCAATTGCGCAGCACGCCGATGATCAAATTGAAACCCTGCTGCTCGCCTTGAGCCGGGGTGCGGGGCTGGCCGGTTTGAGTGCCATGCCTGCACATTGGCAGCGCGACGGCATCGATTACCACCGCCCCTTGCTGCAAGTCCCGGGCGCGGAGCTCAGGCGCTGGTTGCAGGAACGCGGCGTGGCGTTTGTTGCCGACCCGACCAATGCGGACGAGCACTACACCCGCAACCGCATCCGCGCGCGTCTGCTGCCGGTGCTGGAGGCTGCTTTTCCCGCCTTTCGCGAGACCTTTGCACGCAGTGCCAGCCACGCAGCCCAGGCGCAAGAGGTGTTGACGGATGTCGCAATACAAGACCTGACCCTAATTGGTCTTCCCCCGGTGATTGGCAAACTGCAAACGCTGTCACGCGCCAGACAAGCCAACGTGCTGCGCCACTGGTTAAAAACCACCTTTCAAACCGTGCCCAGCACAGCGCAGTTAGAGGAGCTGCTGGACCAGATCAGCGCTTGCACCACGCGCGGGCATCAGATTCGCATTAAGGTGGGCGCGGGGTTTTTGCAGCGCAAGGGCAGGGTGTTGGATTGGTACAATCCCTAGGTTTCCCTCTGAATCTCCCCCTGTTTTTTAGATATTTCCATGGCTTTGATTGTTCATAAATACGGCGGCACGTCGATGGGCTCGACCGATCGCATCCGCCAAGTCGCCAAGCGCGTTGCCAAATGGGCGCGCGCCGGTCACCAGATGGTGGTCGTCCCCAGCGCCATGAGTGGCGAAACCAACCGCCTGCTGGGTCTGGCCAAAGAGCTGGCTCCCGCCAAAGCGTCTGACGCTTACAGCCGTGAGCTGGACATGCTGGCCTCCACCGGTGAGCAAGCGTCCAGCGCACTCTTGGCCATTGCTTTGCAGGCTGAAGGCATGCCTTCGGTCAGCTACGCGGGCTGGCAAGTCCCTATTCGCACTAACAGCGCTTACACCAAGGCGCGCATCGAGTCGATTGACGACAAACGCGTACGCGCTGATCTGGCTGAGGGTAAGGTCGTGATCGTCACTGGTTTTCAAGGCATTGACGAGTTGGGCCACATCACCACGCTGGGTCGCGGCGGCTCTGACACCTCGGCTGTGGCCGTGGCCGCTGCCATGAAGGCCCATGAGTGCCTGATCTTCACCGACGTGGACGGCGTTTACACCACCGACCCCCGCGTCGTGCCCGAGGCGCGCCGTCTGCACACCGTGAGCTTTGAAGAAATGCTGGAGTTGGCGTCCCTGGGCTCCAAGGTCTTGCAAATCCGCTCGGTCGAATTTGCAGGCAAGTACAAAGTGCCCCTGCGTGTGCTCTCCAGCTTCACGCCCTGGGACATCAACATTGACGAAGAAGCCCAGTCGGGCACCCTGATTACTTTTGAGGAAGACGAACAAATGGAACAAGCCATTGTTTCCGGCATCGCATTCACCCGCGATGAAGCCAAAATCTCCGTGCTGGGCGTGCCCGACAAGCCCGGCATTGCGCATCAAATCCTCGGTGCTGTGGCCGACGCCAACATCGAAGTGGACATGATCATCCAGAACATCAGCCGGGGTGGTCTGACCGACTTCAGCTTCACCGTGAGCCGTGGCGAGTACGCCAAGGCTATCGACCTGCTCAAGGAAAAAGTCTTGCCCAGCCTAGGCGCGCAAGAGGTGGTGGGCGACGCCAAAATCTGCAAGGTCAGCATTGTGGGCATCGGCATGCGCAGCCATGTGGGCATTGCCAGCAAAATGTTCCGCAGCCTGTCCGAAGAAGGCATCAACATCCAGATGATTTCCACCAGCGAAATCAAGACATCCGTCGTCATTGACGAAAAGTACATGGAGCTCGCCGTGCGCGCGCTGCACAAAGCTTTTGATCTGGACCAGCCCCCGGCCTGAATTCCGGCCCCAAGTCGTGAGATAATCACGTCTGACTTTTTCAGGAAACGTGACCGAGTGGCCGAAGGTGCTCCCCTGCTAAGGGAGTATGGGGTGTAGAGCCTCATCGAGGGTTCGAATCCCTCCGTTTCCGCCAAATACAACCCCGCACCAACTTCGGTTTGTGCGGGGTTTGTTGTTTGGGGTGGCGCAAGTGTGCGGCCGTTACGAGAGGAGAAACGTGTACGTTATTGCAAACAGATTAGAAGCGCGAGGCGCGCGAATGTCCCGGGATAACGTGGAGGCCGTCCTTCGAGAGGGTGCAATGACATTGCCTAGCTCAATCATTTTGATCTTGATTGATGCTATCGAGTCAAGGAACGCGGCGCTGGATCTCGTTCCGCGAGATTGGGCAATGTCTCACGGCGAGCTAGCAGCCGAAGGCATCATTTGAAAGCAAGCTAACAGAGCTCCACCGACAGGTGATCAAAGGTCGCTTGTGGCGTGACGGTGCGGCCATTTTTGTTGAGTTTGACCAGCCCGTAGTCGGCCATGTTGTGCAATGAGCGCGAGACATTGGAGGCTTGTTTTCCAACGGCTTGGGCCAATGCATCCATGGAGTCGGGGTGTTGTTCACGAATGGCTTTGAGCAAAGCCATGTTTTCGTCAGACAACACGCGCGCCATCGAGGTGACAGACGGAAACCAGATATTGGGTTCACCAATAACACGGGCACGTGCCCCTGATGCGATGGCGAGTGAGCGGGCTCGCTGCTCCGTGACGCTTGCGATACCAACTTTCAATGTTTTATTCATCACGACACCTCTTTCAAAACGCGGTCCACTTCCGCATAAAAATCACTTAACAGCTGGTAGCCTGTATCGAACTCATAAAGCACTCCTTCATCGTTGGCGTGGCGATGCTGGTGGTCGTAGGGGTACTTTTTGCCCGCATGCTTGAAATGCGAACCTTCTGGTTTCACGCCACCATGGGCATTGTCAAAGCCAATCAGCCGCGCATTGTCTGGCGCGTGAAGGGTCAGGCTGTATTTGATGCCATGCGGTCTTTCGGCCGTTACCTTCACGCGAGAGACTTCCATCTTGACTCAGTAACCCTCTTCGTTTTGAACTTCGATGTTGCCGTCCAGACCCAGTAAATGGTCTAAGCCAGTGTCTTTCAGTTCTTGCTGTTTCATGCTAAAGCTTATCATGGTTGGATATGTTTTTCAAGCTTGAGCTTATTCACGCTCACTCCGCACCTTCTCAATCTCCCTCCGATCCCGCTTGGTGGGTCGTCCGGTTTCTCTGCTGAGGGCGGGCTCGGTGCCCTGGCGGCGTTGCTCCGCAGCGTGCTCCCGGGCTTGACGGCTCTCTACAGTTTCTTCGTACAACTGCTGTGCCATCGGCGCAGGGCCGCGTTGGTCGCTTAATGCCTTCACGATGACGGTACGCGTCACCGGGCCTTGGCGCATGGCCACGGTGTCACTCACCTTGAGTTCGCGCGCGGGTTTGATGGCTTGGGCGTTGACTTCAACCCGTCCCTTG
>JANPNG010000234.1:0-1579 GCA_031427355.1 Hylemonella sp. | reverse complement strand
GCGCTCATGCTGTGGGTGTTGACGTAAGGGGGGTTACACAGGATCAGGTCGTAGGGACCGCGCACGCTGGCCAAGCCGTCGGAGGGCAGCAGCGTGATGCGGTCTTGCAAGCCGTGTTTGTCCACGTTGATGCGGGCGACTTCAAGGGCGTCGGCGGATAGGTCGGATCCATCCACCGTGACCTCGGGGTAGGTCAGGGCGGCGAGCACGGCCAGACTGCCGTTGCCGGTGCACAGGTCCAGCACCTGCTGTGTGGCCTCGCTCAGCCAGGGGTCAATCGCACCATTCACCAATAACTCGGCAATAAAGGAGCGCGGCACGATGGCGCGCTCGTCCACAAAGAAGGGCACGCCCTGCAACCAGGCCTCCTGCGTCAGGTAGGCGGCGGGTTTGCGGGTCTCAATGCGCTTAGCCAATAGTGCGGTGACTTGGGTTTGCTTTTCAGCGCTGACGGATTGGTCTTGCACGCTGTCGAGATCATCCACCGGCAAACCGAGTTGCCACAGCACCAACCAGGCGGCTTCATCAAAGGCGTTGGTGGTGCCGTGACCAAAGGCCACTGCGGCGTCGGTTAATTGCTGGGCGGCGGATTCAATGAGTTCAAGAACCGTCATGCCGCCAGCGTTTCCAGCACACGGCGGTAGATGTTTTTCAGGGGCTCGATGTCGGCCACGCACACATACTCGTCCACCTTGTGGATGGTGGCGTTGGGCGGGCCGAGCTCAATGACCTGTGGGCAAAACTGCGCGATAAAGCGCCCGTCACTGGTGCCACCGGTGGTGGACAGCTCGGTGGTGAGGCCGGTTTCAGCGTGAATCGCGGAGCGCACCGCGTTCACCAGCGTGCCGGGCGTGGTGAGGAAGGGCAGGCCACCCACGACCCAAGTCAAGTCGTACTCCAGCGCATGGCTGTCCAGCACGGCTTGCAGGCGCTGTTGCAGGCCTTCGGGCGTGGACTCGGTGGAGAAGCGGAAGTTGAAGTCCACCACCACATGGCCGGGAATCACATTGCTGGCCCCGGTGCCGCCGTGGATGTTGCTGATCTGCCAGGTGGTGGGCGGGAAGAAGGCATTGCCCTTGTCCCATTCAATCGTCACCAGTTCGGCCATGGCCGGGGCGAGCAGATGGATGGGGTTCTTGGCCATGTGCGGGTAGGCGATGTGGCCTTGCACGCCTTTGACGGTGAGCTTGCCGCTCATGGTGCCGCGCCGTCCGTTTTTGATCATGTCGCCAGTGCGGTGTACCGAGGTGGGCTCGCCTACGATGCAGTAGTCCATGCGTTCACCGCGTTGTTTGAGCGCCTTGATCACCACCACCGTGCCATCGGTAGCGGGGCCTTCTTCGTCACTGGTGAGCAGGAAGCCGATGTCCAAATGAGCATCAGGCTGCGCAGCCACAAATTCTTCCGCTGCCACCACAAAGGCGGCGAGCGATGCCTTCATGTCGCTGGCCCCACGGCCATACAGCTTGCCGTCGCGGTGCGTGGGTTTGAAGGGGTCGCTGCCCCACTGCGTCAGCGGGCCGGTGGGAACCACATCGGTGTGACCGGCGAACACTATCAATTTAGGAGCTGCTTGTGC
>JANPNG010000233.1:0-2281 GCA_031427355.1 Hylemonella sp. | reverse complement strand
CAAAGGGATACCCACATATGAAGCCGATTTGGATCGTAGATGATGACCAGTCCATCCGCTTCGTCCTTGAAAAAGCGCTACAGCGCGAAGAGCTGCCCACCCGCAGCTTCACCAACCCCAAAGACGTGCTGGCCGCGTTGGAGCACGCTGACGAAGATGGTGGCCCGCAAGTCCTGGTGAGCGACATCCGCATGCCGGGCGGCACCGGGCTGGACTTACTGGACAAAGTCAAGGCGCGTTTTCCTGGCTTACCCGTCATCATCATGACGGCGTTCTCTGACCTAGACAGCGCCGTGTCGGCCTTTCAGGGGGGGGCCTTTGAGTACCTGCCCAAGCCTTTTGATGTGCCCAAGGCGGTCGAGTTGATTCGCCGTGCCGTGGAAGAAAGTCAGCGTGAAGAAGTTGCACTGGAGGCGGTTGACTCCACCCCGGAAATGCTGGGCCAGGCCCCGGCCATGCAAGACGTGTTTCGCGCCATTGGTCGCCTGAGTCAGAGCAACGTCACGGTGCTGATCACGGGTGAATCCGGCACGGGCAAAGAGCTGGTGGCGCATGCGTTGCACAAGCATTCACTCCGAGCCAAAGGCCCGTTTGTGGCCATCAACACGGCTGCCATTCCCAAAGACCTGTTGGAGTCAGAACTGTTTGGCCATGAGCGCGGCGCCTTCACCGGCGCGCAGACCATGCGCCGGGGTCGCTTTGAGCAGGCCGATGGTGGCACGCTGTTTTTGGACGAAATCGGCGACATGCCGTTTGACCTGCAAACCCGGCTCCTGCGCGTCTTGAGCGACGGGCATTTTTATCGGGTCGGTGGCCACAGTGCCGTCAAGACGAATGTGCGAGTGATTGCGGCCACCCACCAGGATCTGGAGCAGCGGGTGAAGGAGGGCGTGTTTCGCGAGGACTTGTTCCACCGCCTCAACGTCATCCGTCTGCGCTTACCTGCCCTGCGCGAGCGCCGCGAAGACATCCCCATGCTGACGCGACATTTCCTCAACACCAGCGCCCGTCAGTTGGGCGTGGAGCCCAAGCGCATCGCCGACTCAGCGCTGAATTGGTTGAGTCAGTTCCGCTTCCCTGGCAACGTGCGTCAACTGGAGAATATCTGCCACTGGTTGACCGTGATGGCCCCAGCCCAGGTCATTGAGCCCAAAGATTTACCCCCAGAGGTCGATGTGCACAGCGTCCAGGACGGCTTGGCTGTAGCCGCCTTGACAGACCAGGCCCCAAACCCTGCGCGGGAGGGTCTTATGACCCCGTCTCCTGCCATCAGGGCGACGAGTGGTGTGTCACCTGACCCATTGTCATTGTCAACCCTGCTGAGCGAGGGCTGGGAAACCGCGCTACAGGTCGAGGCCATTGCCCTGCTGAGCAGTGGTCGAACGGATGTGTGGGATGTACTCACGCGTCGCTTTGAGTCCTGCCTCATTCAGACTGCGCTGGACAACACCAAAGGCCGTCGGATCGAGGCGGCTCATAAATTAGGCATCGGGCGCAACACGATTACCCGAAAAATCCAAGAGCTAGGGCTGGAATAAGTCACGAAATCGGTCTTTATTGAGTGGGCTAGGTAGGGTAACGCTAAGAGCTTGTTTGTTAGCATGGTCGGGTAGCTTTACGGCGTCCCCATGCCTGATTTCATTCATCTTTTTATAGCACCTCCCGACAGCAGCCTGATCTACACCGGGGTCTATGACGCCGTGCTGGTTGCGATGTCGCTGGTTGTGGCGGTATTGGCGTCTTATGCGGCTCTGCTGGTGTCTCTCAACCTCACCCAGC
Source organism: Hylemonella sp. (assembly GCA_031427355.1). Classification (GTDB taxonomy): domain Bacteria; phylum Pseudomonadota; class Gammaproteobacteria; order Burkholderiales; family Burkholderiaceae_C; genus CANCDA01. The sequence goes on along the minus strand of JANPNG010000233.1, from coordinate 502 downwards.
CTTTGACGGGGCAGGCACGTCGTTTATGGTTCATCGTCGGTAGTTTGTGTCTGGGTTTGGGTATCTGGGCCATGCATTTCATTGGCATGTTGGCCTTTAGCCTGCCTTGTGCCACTGGGTTTGATGTGAGTTTCACGCTGCTCTCCGTGCTGCCCAGCATTTTGGCCAGTGCGCTGGCCTTGCAAATCATCAGTCGACCGGCAATTTCTCTGCCTCAGCTCGCGCTGGGAGGCCTGTTGATGGGCGCGGGCATCGGCACCATGCACTACGCCGGCATGGCCGGTATGCGGCTGGAAGGCTTGGTTCGGTATCACTTGGGCTGGGTGCTTGTGTCATTGGTTGTGGCGGTCGTGTTGGCCACGCTGGCCATTGGGATCAAATTTTGGTTGCAGGCCTTGGCGTCACGCTGGCGGCAATGGAGTTTGCCTTTGTCCGCCTTGACGCTGGGACTGGCGGTCTCGGCCATGCATTACACGGCGATGGCGGCGGCCTATTTCATTCG
>JANPNG010000232.1:0-14934 GCA_031427355.1 Hylemonella sp. | reverse complement strand
TGAGTGCCACCGACTGATCGCACACCACGCCGGTGGTCTTATCCACGGGGGCCGAGTACACCCGCCGGGCATTCAAATTGGACTTGGCACGCGTCACAAAGAAGGCCCCGGCCTGATGCATCGTGTACAGCCGATAAAAATTCAGATAACCCCGATCCATGATGTAGAAAGCCCCGGCTTCGAGCGGCAATATATCGAGCACATTGACATCACCCAGCTTGCCGTCGCTGATGTGAATGAAGCTGGGAATGCAGCCACGCAAGTCCAGCAAGGTATGCAACTTGATAGCCGCCTTGGTGGTACGAAACGGTGCCCAGTCAAACAGGCTCAGACACAAGTCGATGGTGCTGGAATCCAGCGCATAGACCTTGCCTGCGATGGCCACATCCAGCCCCAAAGGCTCGTCGGCATAGAGCTTGTTGGCGCGCCGAATCAAGACCGCTGCAAAGTCGGCCCAGATGCGCCAGTCGCGCCGCTCGTTGGCGTCGGCCAGCGTGGAGCGACGCACCGCCTGACGCAGGCCCATGGCATAGAGCTTGGTGGGATTGGCCCCCAGCGTGGCTTCGACGTCGCGCAGGGATTCGCGCCAAGTCAGTTGCGCATAGGCCATGATGCGAAAGTGCTCGGTGCTGGGCAATGCAGAAATCCGGGCGTCGCCCGAGTAGCGGGCCACGATGCGAGCAAAACTGCTCCACGGCACGAACTCCATCAATTGAGCAAAAAGCGTCTTGCCAAGATTCACGAGAAGTCCCCAAAGTTGTCAATCCTGGGAAACCACCTAAAAATGCGACATCGAAATTCAAATCGGCACCAAAATAAATCGACCGCAAAGCCGCATTGGTATTGGCTTTGCGTTGAAACTTGGATGCGTTAACCGGACACTACTGATTAGCTTTACAGTTTGATAGCAGCGTCTTAAAGTTGAAAATCATTTCAAAAAGGAGTTTCATCATGTCATCCGAATCCAAATGCCCGTTCTCGGGCGGCGCTGGCAAACACACCGTGGCAGCCGCGCCATCCAACGCGAACTGGTGGCCGAATCAACTCAAGCTCAACCTCCTGCACCAGCACGCCCCCGCATCCAACCCCATGGGCGAGGCGTTCAACTACGCCGACGCGTTCAAGAGCCTGGACTTGAACGCGGTGAAGCAAGACCTCTTGGCGCTGATGACCGACTCACAAGACTGGTGGCCTGCCGACTTTGGCCACTACGGGCCGCTGTTCGTTCGCATGGCCTGGCACAGTGCGGGCACCTACCGCGTGGGTGACGGTCGCGGCGGCTCAGGAAACGGCAGTCAGCGCTTCGCCCCCCTCAATAGTTGGCCGGACAACGTGAATTTGGACAAGGCGCGCCGCTTGATCTGGCCGATCAAGCAGAAATATGGCCGCAAAATCTCCTGGGCCGATCTGATGATCCTCACCGGCAACGTCGCTCTCGAATCCATGGGCTTCAAGACCTTTGGTTTTGCGGGTGGGCGCGCAGACATTTGGGAACCCGAAGAAGACATCTACTGGGGCGCTGAAGCCCAATGGCTGGCCGACGAGCGCTACAGCGGCGACCGCCAGCTTGAAACCCCCCTGGGGGCGGTTCAGATGGGACTGATTTACGTGAACCCGCAAGGCCCCAATGGCAACCCAGACCCACTGGCGGCGGCGCGGGACATTCGCGAGACCTTCGCCCGCATGGCGATGAACGACGAAGAGACCGTGGCGCTGATCGCGGGCGGTCACACCTTTGGCAAGACCCACGGTGCGGGCGACGCGGCACTGGTCGGCCCTGAGCCGGAAGCGGCAAGCATCGAGGCGCAAGGCTTTGGCTGGGCCAGCCGTTTTGGCAGCGGCAAAGCGGCTGACACCATCAGCAGCGGTCTGGAAGTCACCTGGACCACCACGCCTACCCGGTGGAGCAACAACTTCTTCGAGAACCTGTTCGGTTACGAGTGGGAGCTGACCAAGAGCCCGGCTGGCGCGCACCAGTGGCGGCCCAAAGGCGGCGCAGGTGCCAGCAGCGTGCCGGACGCCCACAACCCGGCTACGCGCCACGCGCCAGCCATGCTGACCACCGACCTCTCCCTGCGCTTCGACCCCGCCTACGAAAAAATCTCCAGGCGCTTCCTCGCCCATCCTGATCAGTTTGCCGACGCCTTCGCACGGGCGTGGTTCAAGCTCACGCACCGCGACATGGGGCCACGCGCGCGCTACCTCGGCCCAGAGGTGCCTGCGCAAGAGCTGCTCTGGCAAGACCCCATTCCCGCCGTGGATCACCCATTGATCAACGAGCAGGAGATTGCCGCTCTCAAGGGCAAGATCCTTGCTTCAGGGCTGTCGGTCTCGGCGCTGGTTTCGACCGCCTGGGCCTCGGCATCGACGTTTCGTGGCTCAGACAAGCGCGGTGGCGCCAACGGTGCCCGCATTCGTCTGGCACCGCAAAAAGATTGGGAAGTCAATCAGCCAGCCCAACTGGCCAAAGTCTTGCAGAAACTCGAAGCAATCCAGAAGGACTTCAACAGCGCACAGGCTGGCGGTAAAGAGGGCGGCAAAAAAGTCTCGCTGGCCGACCTGATCGTGCTGGGCGGCTGCGCCGCCGTTGAGGCCGCAGCGAAGAAGGCCGGTGTTGAGGTGAAGGTGCCCTTTATGCCGGGCCGCATGGATGCATCGCAGGCGCAGACCGATGTGGACTCCTTTGCTGTGCTGGAGCCCGTCGCCGACGGTTTTCGCAACTACGGACGTCCGGGACTTGAAGGGTCGGCGGCGGAGCTGCTGGTGGACAAGGCGCAGTTGATGACCTTGACCGCCCCCGAGATGACGGTGCTGATCGGCGGCCTGCGCACCTTGGATGCGAACGTCGGCCAGTCCCAACACGGTGTTTTCACCCAACAAGCCGAGACATTGAGCAATGACTTCTTCGTGAATCTCCTCGACATGCGCACGCAGTGGCAGAAGTCCGCCATTTCTGAAGGCGTGCTAGAGGGGTGTGACCGGGCAACGGGCAAGCTCAAGTGGACCGGCACCGTCGTAGATCTCGTCTTCGGCTCGAACGCCCAGTTGCGAGCCTTGGCGGAGGTCTATGCCTGCAGCGACGCGCAGCAGGCATTCGTGCGTGACTTTGTGGCGGCCTGGAGCAAAGTGATGAATCTGGATCGCTACGACCTGGCGTGATTTCAGCCACGGCAGCGATGCCGATCCGGATTGCGGCTCAAATCAGCAACGGGTCCACATCCACCGCCCAGCGGATCAGACCCTTACCTTCAGGCCCCTGGCGCGTGGCGTGCAGCACGTCGTGCCAGGCGCTTAAAAAGCGTTGCAGGACGGCGCGCGAGGGGCTCTCCACCAACATCTGGGCGCGCTCCACATTGGCCACGCGCTGGATGCTCATGGGCACGGCGGGGTAGAGTGTGACGTAGGGGGTCTCGGGCAGGTCCAGGGCCGCCGTACTGGCTGAGGTGAGAAAGCCCTGCGCCGCTTCCTGCGTGCGGGCATCGGCGCGCACCAGGGCCTGGAAGCTGAAGGGCGGCAGGCTGGCCTGCTCGCGCTCCTTGAGTTGCTGCGTCGCGAAGGCCGGGTAGTCGTGCCGCTTCAGAGCCTCAAACAGCGGGTGTTGCGGGTGAAAAGTTTGCACCCACACTTCGCTCTGGCTACTGAGGGCGGCGTCGCGCCCGGCCCGCCCGCCGACCTGCATCAAGAGGCTGAAGAGTCGCTCGGGCGCGCGAAAGTCGCTGGAGAACAGCGCGCCGTCCGGGTTCAGCGCGGCCACCAGTGTGATGCGGCGAAAGTCGTGGCCCTTGGCAATCATTTGCGTGCCCACCAGCACATCTACATCACCGGCGTGCACCTGCGCCATTTGTGCGGCCAGTGCGCCCTTCAGACGCGTGCTGTCGGCGTCTATGCGCAGGATGCGCACGGGCAGACCCTCGGGCTGCGAATCTGTGACGGAATTAGGTCGCCGTACCTCGGTCAGCAACTCGGCCAAGTGTTCTTCCAGTTGCTCAGTGCCGCGCCCCACCGTGGTGATGTCGGGGTTGCCGCAAGCTGGGCAGGCGCGTGGCACGCGCTCGGTAAAGCCGCAGTGGTGGCAGCGCAGCGTGCGATCGATTTTGTGGAACACGCGGTAGGCGCTGCAATGCGGGCACTCGCTCTTCCAGTCGCAGGCGTTGCAGCTCAACACGGGGGCGTAGCCGCGCCGGTTCAGCAAGATCAGGCACTGCTCACCGCGTGCGATGCGGGTTTGGATGGCGTCTAGCAAGGGCGGTGAGAACACCGCCTTCCTGGGCTGGTGGTTCATGTCCACGCGCCGCACCCAGGGCAGGCCGTTGGCCATGCCGCTGTCGGGGTTGTAGTCGGCGTTGCTTTGGCCCACACGGCTGGGCATGTGCAAGCGAAGGTAGCGCCCGCCTTCAGCGGCGGGTCGGCTGTGGTGCCAGCTCTCCAGCGAGGGCGTGGCCGAGCCTAAAATGACTTTGGCACCCTCCAGGCGCCCCCGGTAAATCGCCAGATCGCGCGCCGAGTAGCGCGCCCCCTCTTGCTGCTTGTAGCTCGGGTCGTGCTCCTCATCCACCACGATCAACTTGAGCCCCGGTAGCGAGGCCAGCACCGCCATGCGCGTGCCCAGCACAATGCGTGCGCTGCCGCTGTGGGCCGCCAGCCAGGCCTTCAGGCGCTGGGCAGGCGTCATACCACTGTGCAGACAGACGACCGAACCAACGCCATAAGTCGCCTCAAAACGCTCGATAAAGCGGGTTTCAAGCTGCGGTGTGAGGTTGATTTCCGGCACCATCACCAGCGCCTGGGCGCTCACATCACCTTCCAGCAAAGCCTGCACGCAGCGCAGGTACACCTCGGTCTTGCCGCTGCCTGTGGTACCGAACAGCAGGAAGGGGCCGGGTTGGGTTTCTATCTGCGCCAACACGGCAGATTGTTCAGGGCTGAGCGTGGGCAGGCGTGAGGCCTGCGAATGGGTGGGCTCCTGGCCTTCCTCTTGGGAGGGGAGCGCTTGTGCCGCTTCACTGCGGCTTTGGCGTTTGACGCGACGCGCCAGTTGCACCGGCTGTAAATCGCGCAACTGCGGCGGCAGCGCCGCCAGCGCCACCTCGCCGAGGGAGCGCTGGTAATAGCGGGCGGTAAAGGCAATCAAGTCACGCCACTGGGGCCGCAGCGGCGCAATGCCATCAAGCGTGGCTGAAAGGGGGCGGATTTTGTCCTGCGCCAGTAGCGCCTCATCGGGAGCGTCGGCCACCCCCCACACCACGCCCATTGTTTCCCGTTTGCCAAAAGGCACCCGCACCAAGGTGCCTGCGACCAGTGCTTGATCACTTCGGTACGTGAGTGGCCCCGCCACCATGCTATGCGCCGGGGTTTGGACGAGAACGGAAAGCCAATGGGTCATGCAAAGCGGTGCTTGAAGGTAGAAGTTGATGTCAACTTGCGAAAAGCGCGCTAAGTGCTTGTTTTGTAATGACTTTGTGTGTAACCCACAATTTCTGTGGATAACTTTGTGGATAGACCTGCAGGATGACCGCCAAAGCCTTGTCTATCAAGGCCTAGAACAAAATGCCACGAAAAAGGGCTAAACGCAAAACCTTTATAAATCAATCACTTACGTTCGCTATTTGTTTTGTAGCAGTTGTGTTGCAGGATTTGGAAGGATTGGCCTCGGCGCACATATTTTGTGCATAAGTCAGGGTTCACTCTACAAAAGCCGTCATTAATCTGCTAGGAATTTCAATTGAATTGGGCCTGAGTGGGCAGGCTCACCGCGTTCGCATCTTTCGGGAATGCTGATGCACCGCCTGCACCAGCACCGTCACATGCTCAGGTGGCGTGTGTTGGTTAATGCCGTGGCCCAGGTTGAAGATGTGGGTCGGGCCAGTTTGGTCGGGCTGATCGGCAGGCGCGTGGTGTGGTGTGCCAAAACTCTCCAGCACCTTGACCACCTCGGCCTCAATCTGCGCGGGCGGGGCAAACAGCACGTTGGGGTCGATATTGCCTTGCAAGGCCTTGCCAGCGCCCCCGACCGCGCCGCCCACTTGCGCGCGCGCGCGGCCCAGATTGGCCGTCCAGTCCAGACCCAGCACCTCGCAGTCCAACGTGCCCATCTCGTCTAGCCAGAGTGCGCCGCCTTTGGTGAAGACCAGGCGTGGCACCACCTGGCCATCCACGCCGTGGCGTTTGAGTTGGGCCAGCACGCGTCGCGTGTAGGCCAGGCTGAATTCTTGAAACGCGCCATCGGCCAGCACACCGCCCCAACTGTCAAAAATCATCACCGCCTGAGCCCCCGCGTCGATCTGGGCGTTCAGGTAGGTGGCTACCGCGTCGGCGTTGACTTGCAGCATGTGGTGCATCAGATCGGGGCGGCTGTAGAGCATGGACTTGACCAGGCGGTAGTCGTCTGAGCCCGCGCCTTCGACCATGTAGCAAGACAGCGTCCACGGGCTGCCGGAAAACCCGATCAGCGGCACGCGCCCGTTCAGTGCCTTGCGGATGGCGGTGACGGCGTCAAACACATAGCGCAGCTTGTCCATGTCGGGCACGGCGAGCTTCATCACTGCGGCCTCGTCGCGCACCGGGTGGGCAAATTTTGGGCCTTCGCCCAGGGCAAAGCTCAACCCTAAGCCCATGGCGTCGGGCACGGTGAGGATGTCGCTGAACAAAATTGCCGCGTCCAGCGGGTAGCGTTCCAGCGGCTGTAGGGTGACTTCGGTGGCGTAGTCGGTGTTGGTGGCCAGGCCCATGAAGCTGCCTGCCTGGGCGCGCGTGGCGCGGTACTCGGGCAGGTAGCGCCCCGCTTGGCGCATCAGCCAGACGGGAGTGTGGGGTGTGGCTTGGCGCAGGCAGGCGCGCAGGAAGGTGTCGTTTTGCAGGGGGGCAAAAGGGGAGGTGGAGGAAGTCGGGGTGCTCATGGTGAGGATTGTCGCAGGCGGACTTCGAGCATCTCGTATTCAATGGCCTCAAAGTAGGTGCGTGGGTCTTTGATCGCCAGGTGCAGCAAAATTTTGGGGGCTTGGTGAGTGATGATCCGGTGCACAAAGCCGCCTGCCAAGATCAAGGCCAAACCGATCCAGGGGTAGCCCGACAGCGCCAGCGCCGCGCCGATGCCCACCACCGGCAGCATCAAGGGCAAGAGGAACAGGCGCTGGCGGATGTATTTGCGCGTCTTGATGGGGTCAACGATCAGGTTGAACTCACCGGCGGGCAGGCCACGGCAAAACTCGGCGTGCGTGACGCTCAATGTCGCGTGCGTGGCCTGGTCTGCGTTGGAGTTCGTGTCGCTAGGCGCGTGTGGCGCGGCCTGGTGGGGGTGCGGGTCTGGGGTCATGCGTGTTAGCGTGCGGCGTGGTCAATCTTCAGGCAGCGATTCTCCACCACCAGCAAGCCCGCCGCGCGGGCCTTCTCAGCCGCTGCCGCGTGGGCGATGTCAAGTTGCATCCATACGGCCTTAGCCCCGATGGCGATGGCTTCATCGACGATGGGCGGGATGTCGGCGCTGTTGCGAAAGCAGTTCACCAGCTCAATGCGTTCATGCTGCGCGGCCTCGCTCAGCGTGGCATAGGCCCGCTCACCAAGCACCTCGGTTGCGTTGGGGTTGATGGGCACAATGCGCCAGCCATGTGCTTGCATATAGGCCGCGACTTCATAGCTGTCGCGGTGCGGCTTGGGGGACAGGCCCACCACCGCTACCGTGCGGTAGGTGGTGAGGATGTGGGTGATGGTGTCGGTGGCGTTGTCGTTGAGGGTCATAGAGATTCAATCGCTTCCCGTACTTCTTGCACGCTCAAAATTTCGGATAGCACGAGCGGTGCCCGCCCGGCCTTGTAAAACACATAAACCGGCACGCCATTGCGCCCGAGTTGCGCCAGCGCGGCGGTGATGGCGGGGTCACGGCGTGTCCAGTCGGCTTGCAGCATGACGATGCCTTTGGCGGCAAACGCAGCCTGCACTTCGGCGTTGGCCAAGGTGGTTCTTTTGTTGTACTGGCAGGTCACGCACCAAGCAGCGGTGAAATCGACGAACACGGTTTTTTGATCGGCCAGCAGTTGGTCTACTTTGCCGGGGTTCCAGGCTTGCCAACCGTGAGGGGCGCTCTGAGTGCCATTTTCGGCGCTTAATTTAATAACAAATGGGCCGATAGACCATATAGAAAGAGCACAAGAAGCTATCAAAATAGTAGCAATCACGGTGCGCAAACGCCCCTGCAACGAGAGCGACCACAGCACCGCACTCATCGCCACCAGAATCACCAGCAGCGCGCCCGCCCCGTCAATACCGCTTTGCTGGCCCAGCACCCACACCAGCCACACCACGGTGGCAAACATGGGGAAGGCCAGCAGCTTGCGCAAGGCGTCCATCCAAGCGCCGGGCCGGGGCAGGGCGCGGGCCACAGCGGGGATGAAGCTGGCCAGCAGATAGGGCAAGGCCAGCCCCAGGCCCAGCGTGGCAAAGATCATCAAGGCCTGGGCGGCGGGCAGGGTCACGGCCAGACCGAGCGAAGCGCCCATGAAGGGCGCGCTGCACGGCGAGGCCACCGCCACCGCCAACACGCCGGTGAGAAACGCGTCCAGCACCGGGTGCCGCGCCTGGAACGCCGCCAGCCCCGAGGGCAGCAAAGAGCCGAACTCGAACACCCCCGCCAAGTTAAGACCGATCAGCGTGAACAGCGCGGCCAAGCCCGCCACCACGGCCGGGTTTTGCAGCTGAAAGCCCCAGCCCAGGCTCTCGCCCGCCGCGCGCAGGCCCAACAGCAACAGGCCCAGGGCCATGAAGCTCACCATCACGCCCGCGGTGTAGGCCAGGCCGCTCAGGCGGTGACTGCGGTGGTCGTCCGCGTGGCGGGTGAAGTTCAGCACCTTGATCGCCAGCACCGGGAACACGCAGGGCATGAGGTTGAGGATCAGGCCGCCCAGCAACGCGCCGATCAATGCTGCCAGCAGGCCGAGCGAGACCGCGGGCGGCGCGGTGGCCGCACGCGTGTTGCCATCGAGCGCCGCTTGCAGCGCCGGAGAGACGGGGGTGGGTGCGGTTACGGCAGGCCAGACCCCCGACACCGGCAACTCCACACGCCAACCGGGGCCGCTGGTCTCACCCGCACCGCTGAGCTTGAGCACCGCCGCCAACTGCGTGGGGCTCTGGCTGCGCTGCGCAGACAGCGGCAAGTGGGCCGTCCACACGCTTCCTTGCCAAGCCTGCTGCCAGGGCGCGGAGGGGTTGAGGACTTCCGCTGTTTCCGGGAAAAAATCAAGCGTCTTGCCGTGCAGGGCGGCAGGCAATCCGGTCAAGGTGAGTTGGAGGCTGCCAGACCCTTCGACCCCTTCGGCAGGGCTCAGGACAGGCGGCTCAGGGCGAACGGATACATCTTGAACTGTGAAGCGGCTGGCCTTGCCCGCCGCCAAGTGCTGGGGTTGAGCCGCCAGCGCCGCATCAAAAGCAGCCGTGTTGATGGCGGTTGAGCCCTTGAGCGGCAGGCTCAGGCTGAACTCGCCTTCTTCCGGTATGCACTCCAGGCGACACACCAACCAACTGGCTTTAAGCTGGATGGGTAGGCTGCTGGCCAGCAGGCCGGGTTTGAAGTCGGGCGTGATCGTCAAAGGCACGGGCAGCAGCACCGTGCCCTCGTAGCCGTAGTTGACCAGTTGGCCCAACGGAAGGCGTTTAGGGCTGGGCCACTGGATGTCGCCCGCCATCACGCCGATGGGCAGCGTCCACTGCAGTTGGGTGGGCAGACCGGAGTCGCCGGGGTTCTTCCAGTAGCTGTGCCAGCCGGGTTGGTGCGCCAGTTGCAGGCCGACCCAGAGCGTGTTGGGGGCGGAAGCTGAGACGCCCTGCGGGGAGGTTGAAACGCCCTGCGGGGCGTGGGCCATCAACTCGGCCCGTATCTGGGGCGTGGTGACGACGGATTTTTTCCCGTCAATTGGGGCTTGGGCCCAGGAAGTATGTGCGCAGACAGCTATAAAAAGAATAGCGCGAATGAGGAGGTAAGGGTGACGCAGAAAAATCATGAAAGCTCAAGTTGAAGGGTGCTGATCGGAGTATGCGCCAGCGGTTTAAGTTCCAGCCCGTGGATCAGCGGGTTTGACCGGCTGGACAAAACCCTGAAAAGCAGGATACCCTCGAACGCAGGGTTTTACAAAGAGACACAAGGTGACACACAGTGACACTTAATACGAAACGTCCGCATTCACGCGTCTTATGGGTCGCCTTTGCCTTCATCGCCGGGGGGCTCATTTTGCTGGCCGTCAACACCTGGAAAGCCTTGGGTGAGGCAGACCTTGCCCTGGCCCGGATCAGGCACACCAACGAGGTTCTGAACCACGTAGCCACGATTCGTGAATCCACGACCATCATCGAATCGATGGTGCGTGGCTACATCATTTCTGGCAATAAAGAAGTCCTGGTCGAACAACGCCCTGTGATGCAGGGGCGCGCCGCCGCCTTTGAGCAGCTGAAGGCGCTCACGGCTGACAACAACACCCAACAAGCGCGGCTGGTGAACTTGCTGGCGCTGGTCACGGAGCGCCGTGACTTGGCCGCGCGGTCCATTGCGGTGCGCGAAACCGAGGGTTTTGAGGCCGCGCGCGCGATCAGCATGAGCGCGCAGGTGAATGCAACACGAGAGCGGTTTTTTGACATGCTGACACAGATTAAAGACGAGGAACTGCGCTTGTTGAAGCTGCACAGTGACGAGCACCAGGCGGCCAGCAACAAAACCACCGACACCAATAAATTGACCCTGTTGGCGATGCTGGGCTTGCTGGTTCTGGTGGCTGTTATTTTCCGGCGACAAATCAAGAGCAAAAACGAGCAGATCACGCTGGAATTGGAAAACCATGCCCTGGCCATGGAAAAAACAGCGGCGGAGCAGACCAGCCAGTCCAAGGACGAGTTTTTGGCCACCATGAGCCACGAGATTCGCACGCCGATGAGCAGCCTGCTGGGCTTGCTGGAGTTGCTGGCGCATTCGCCCTTGAACCGCGACCAGTCCGAGATGCTCGACATCGCGCGTGACTCGGGTCGATCCATGGCGCGCATCATTGACGACATCCTGGATCACGCCAAAATCCAGGCGGGCAAACTCCAGATCGCGCTGGAGCCCGTGTCGCTCGGACACTTGCTGACGCGTGTTCACAAAAATTACGCGACGCTGGCCAGCAACAAAGGACTGGATTTGCGCTACGTGGTGGACCCCCGCCTCAGCGTGGGCCTGATGGCCGATCCGCACCGGCTGATGCAGGTGCTGGGCAATCTGGTCAGCAACGCCATCAAGTTCACCCCCGAAGGTTTCGTCGAAATGCGCGCCGATTTCATGGGCCGTGAAGTGGGCACAGAGACCGTTCTGCTCTCTGTCAGAGACACGGGCATTGGCATGTCAGCGGAGATGCAGCAGCGCCTGTTCCAGCCTTTTGAGCAGGCCGACGTCGCAACCGCGCGTTTGTACGGTGGCACCGGGCTGGGCATGGCCATCAGCCGTAAGTTGACCGAGATGATGGGCGGTGACTTGCAGGTCCAGAGCGAACCGGGTGCCGGCACGACCGTTCGCCTGACCTTTCGTCTGAAGCAGAGTGACGAAGTGCCCATGGGACAAACGCGTGCGTCGGTTCGCACCGCCGTCTCTTTTTCCTCTTTGACTGGTTTTCAGGCGGCCTCGTTGCCCCTGAGTGAGGGCGCGGCTGCCAGCGAAGCGTTGGCAGCCTCGCCGCAGGGCCCCTGGATCCTGGCGGTGGACGACAACCAGACCAACCGCATTTTGATTCAGCGCCAGCTCAACCTGCTCGGCATGCGGGTACGCACTGCGACAGACGGCGATCAGGCCCTGGACCTCTGGCAGGGGGGCGACTATGCCTTGGTGCTGACCGACATCAATATGTCCGAGCTCAATGGCTACGATCTGGCGCGTGCGATTCGCAGGCGCGAAGCCGAGCAAGGCCTCCCCCGTACCCCCGTGCTGGGGTGGACGGCCAATGCCATGCCCGACACCCTGGCCCGCTGCAAAGCGGCGGGTATGGACGACGTGCTCCACAAGCCGGCCGACTTGGCGCACTTGACCGCTTTATTGGCGCAGTGGTTGCCCTCTACCCCTGCCCCTGCCCCTACTTCTTCGACTCCGGCTTCAGCGCCAGCAATTGATGTTCAGCTTCTGCAAGAAGCCTTTGGCCAGGACCAGGACAAGTTGCAAGCGCTGTTGCCTACGATTCAACAAAAACTGAGCGAACAAATCGAAGCCATGAACGACGCGCTTGGTGCGGGCGACTTGGCTGAACTTAAAGCGCTAGGGCACAACATGTCCGGCTCGGCCGGGCTCATGGGTGCCAAAGCCTTGCTGGACGTGTGCGCGCGCATCGAAGCGTTGGCCGACAGCCGCAATGTGTCGGGCCTACCCGCCTTGGCAGCCCAGTTCCGCATTCAAGCCCAACGTACCCTAGACGAACTCGACCGTTTGGCGTGAGCCAATCGCCCCGTCTGCCTGGTCACCCAAGGGTCTTCACGGGAGTCAAAAGAGCTGCAAAGCAGGCTATCCTCAAAGTCAGACCGTCACACCGTCCAGCTCGATAATGCCCACATGGTTTCTCTCGCCGAATCGCCCGCAATCATCTTGGCCACGCTCAACGCCAAGTACATCCACGCCGCGCTCGGCCTGCGTTACCTGCTGGCCAATATGGCGCGCCATGGGGGTGAGGACTTGCGCCAGCGCACGCTGCTGCGCGAGTTCACGATAGCGCGCAAGCCGCAGGACGTGGTGGACGAATTGCTGGCCACCTTGGACACAGGTTCAGGTGAGGGCACTGGCCCCCAGGTCATCGGCTTCGGCGTGTACATCTGGAACGTGACGCAGACCTGTGAGGTGGTGCGTCTGCTCAAGGCGCAGCGTCCCGACATCACCGTGGTGCTGGGCGGGCCGGAGGTGAGCCATGAACTGGAAGGCCAAGCCATCGTGCAGTTGGCCGACCATGTCATCACCGGCTGGGGCGATGTGAGCTTTCCCAAGCTGTGCCGCGCGCTGCTGCACGGCCCTCAGCCCTTGATGAAGATCATCCCCGGCGAGCAACCACCACTCGATCAGATTGATTTGCCCTACGCCGACTACAGCGACGCCGATCTGGCGCATCGCCTGCTGTATGTGGAGGCCTCGCGTGGCTGCCCCTTCAAGTGCGAGTTTTGCTTGAGTTCGCTCGACAAAACCGCTTGGGCTTTTGACCTCGATGCGTTCCTGGCCGAGCTGGATGGCCTGTACCAGCGCGGGGCGCGCAATTTCAAGTTTGTGGACCGTACTTTCAATTTGAAGATTGAGGCCTCGGTGCGCATCTTGCAGTTTTTTCTGGATCGTTTGTCAGAAGACTTGTTTTTGCATTTCGAGGTCATCCCGGACCACCTGCCTGATCGCCTCAAGGCCATGATCGCGCAGTTCCCGCCCGGCGTGTTGCAGTTCGAGGTGGGCATTCAGAGCTTTAACGTCGAGGTGCAGCAGCGCATCTCGCGCCGACAAGACAACGACAAGACCGAGGCCAATCTGCGTTGGCTGGTCAATGAGTCGAATGCGCATTTGCACACTGACTTGATCTTCGGCCTGCCCGGTGAAACGCTGGCAAGTTTTGCGCAAGGCTTTGACCGCCTGCACAGCTTGCAGCCGCATGAAATCCAGCTCGGAATTTTGAAGCGCCTACGCGGCACGCCGATTGCTCGCCACACGGCGGAACACGGCATGGTCTATGAGCCCGAGCCGCCCTACACCGTGCTGCAAACCCATGCTGTGACGCGCTCTGAGATGCAGCGCTTCACCCGGCTGGCGCGCTACTGGGATTTGGTCGCCAACTCGGGGCGCTTTGCACGCACGCTGGCTGTGCTGATGCAGGGGTCATCAACGCTTTTAGCCGCACCATTGGGGCAGACGTCGCCCTCTTCCTTACCTTCACCGTTTTGGAGTTTCATGGCGTTCTCGGACTGGCTGTGGCAGACCACCGGCCAAACCAGCGGTCTGACGCCCGAGGCGCTGGTCGATGCGCTGTTTGACTACCTCAGCCGCGAGTCCGGACACGATGTAGAGCAGGTGCGCCAAACCCTGCTGGCCGACTACCTGGCCAGCGGTGCCCGTGCGCGCCCGGCCTGTTTGCGTCAGGTGCTGCCCGCCCAGCCCGCGCCGATGCCGCGACACAAACGTGCGCTGTCCGAGCGCCAAGATCGGCACACACCCAACCCCTTTAACACCGTTCGCCCTGAGCTTGTCGAAGGGTTTGAACGGCTTCGACAAGCTCAGCCCGAACGGAATGAGGGCATGGCTCGGGAAAACACATCTAAGATGACCGCATGACACATCCAAGCCGATTCTGGGCCTCCTTAAGCACCCGTGACTTTGCGCAGCTCGATGCCGCCCGCACCATCGCCGTGCTGCCCGTGGCCGCCATCGAGCAGCACGGCCCGCATCTGCCTGTGAATGTGGACACTGCTCTGGTCGAAGGCGTCATCCAATCCGCCTTGCCGCACTTGCCCGCCGACCTGTCTGTGCTGTTCCTCCCCACCCAGGCCGTGGGCCTGAGCCCGGAGCACCAGCGCTTCCCAGGCACGCTCACGCTGCGGGCTGAAACGGTGATCGCGCTGTGGACACAAATCGGCGAATCGGTGGCGCGCGCGGGCATCAAAAAGCTGGTGCTGCTGAATTCGCATGGCGGTCAAGTGGGGGTGCTGGACATTGTGGCGCGTGACCTGCGCGCGCGGCTGGACATGCTGGTGTACAGCGTGAACTGGTTCGACCTTCCCTTGCTGGACGCGCAAGGGCATGACCTGAACGCGCAGTTCAGCGCGGAAGAGCATCGCTTTGGCATCCACGCGGGCGAGATTGAAACCTCCATGATGTTGGCGCTGGCTCCGCAACAGGTGGACATGACGCAAGCGCAAAACTTTGCCTCCACCTCGCAAACACGCGCGCAGCAGTTTGAGATTTTAGGCAACGGC
>JANPNG010000231.1:0-4118 GCA_031427355.1 Hylemonella sp. | reverse complement strand
GACGCGCACGCGGTTGTTTGCCTTCGTCCACATCGCCAATATCGGCTTGGCCGGGTTCCCCGTGCCCGAGTTGTTCAACCTCAGCTACGCGCAGCCAGACGCCGCTGCACGCGTGCTGGCCGAGAACGCCGACATCGTGATCGGCGTCAAGGTGCGCATGTCGCAAAACGTCATCGCGCGCCACGGCATCGAGCCGCTCAAGCGCGCCATCCTCGCCTGCGAGTTGTCGGGCAAGCCGATGCGCGTGATGGTGCACATGGGCGGTGTCGAAAGCACGGCCCTGATGAATCAGATCCTCGACACCATGCGCCCCGGCGATGTGCTCACACACTGCTACTCAGGCGCGCCAAATGACGACGGCGAGGGCACTAACCTCGTGCAGCAGGGCAAGCTGCTACCGGCCGCGCTGGCGGCCAAGCAGCGCGGCGTGTTGTTCGACGTCGGCCACGGCGGCGGCAGCTTCGACTACACCGTGGCCGAGGCCGCCATCGCCCAAGGCCTCAGGCCCGACACGATCTCATCCGACATCCACGCCGTCTCAGGCAACTCACCCGGCATGCCCTACCTGACCTGGGTCATGAGCAAGTTCCTGAACATGGGCTTCACACTGGAAGAAGTGGTGACCATGACCACCGCCACCCCCGCCAAAATCATCAACCGCCTCCCCAAGCACGGCACGCTGCAAGTAGGCGCCCCGGCCGACCTGACCGCCCTGGAAATTGTGGAAGGTCCGGTGGAGTTTCTGGACACGCGCAACAACAAGCGCCAGGGCAAAGTGCATATCCGACCGGTCAACGTGGTGACTGCGGGCGTGCCCTTTGGCCGGCCTTATACAGCGCCGTTTTCTTCGCATTGATTTGTTGGGTTGATCGCTGCGTGATGTTGGGTTTTTATTGGGGGTGTTGGGTTGATTTGCAAGACGATTAAAGCTGCCTCAGCGTTTGAGCTAACTGGCAGTTTGCAACACTAGATGTTGCGTGAATTTCATGAATTGAAGTTGAAGTTGAAGTTGGACTTGACCCGTTTCCACGGACACTTTGAGCTTCTTCATTGAAGCTCGTGGATTATCTGATTTTCGGTATTGATTATTTTTTCTTGATGACTCCTCTCAAAGTTATTGGGCGACTGGTAATTCAATCCTGAATGCCTTCGGCGCGCGTTGTACCAGCTCTCGATCCAGGTAAAAACTGCCAAGCGGGCCTCGGTCTTTGTTTTCCAACTGCGACGGGCAATCAGCTCGCATTCCAGACTGGCAAAGAAGCTCTCGGCCATGGCGTTGTCATAGGCATCCCCAACCGTTCCCATGGAAGGACGCACACCCATTTCCTTGCATCGGTTGCCAAACGCAATGCTGGTGTACTGACTGCCCTGGTCAGAGTGGTGAATCACCGATTGCGGCTTGCGGGTCATGAGCGCCATGTTCAGCGCCAGAATCACCAGGTCAGACGTCATGCGTTCCCCAAAGGCCCATCCCACCACCTTGCGGCTGTACACATCAATGACCATGGCCAAGTACAGGAACCCTGTCCAAGTCGGTATGTAGGTCATGTCGGCCACCCACAACTGGTTGATGTCGGTGGCCACAAACTCCCGATTCACCAGGTCCGGTGCCGGGCGGTGCCGGACATCGCGCTCGGTGGTGACACAGAAACTACGCCTGCGACTGACCCCATGCATGCGCTCTTGGCGCATCAGGCGGGCTATGCGCTTGCGGCTGGCCACAATACCTGCGTCTTGAAGTTCTGCTCGGATGCGTGGCATGCCGTAGGTTTCGTCGCTGGCGACAAATGCCTCGCGGATGTGCGCCGTCAGCTTGACGTTGGCCTGCTGGCGTTGACACATTGGGCGCTCCAGCCAGCCGTAAAAGCCGCTGGCAGAGACTTGGAGGGTTTTACACATGCTGCGCACGGGTAGTTCGGCCTGATTCGCTGCAATCAGCGCGTAGACGGGGTAAACGTCTTGTCGCCGTTGTTGGCAAACCAGGCCGTAGCCTTTGCCAATATGTCGCGCTCCATCTGGTCTTGGCGCAACTTGCGACGCAGCTCGACGAGCTCTTGGCGTTCACTGGCACTGAGTGCACCGGCTTGAGTTGGTGCGACGCCAGTCGATTGATCGGCTTGACGAACCCAGTTCAGGATGCTGGTGGCGTGACAGCCAAATTCTTTGGCCAGTTCGCAGGGCTTGCGCCCGGCGCGAACCAGCTCAATCATCTGTTCACGAAACGCTGCCGGATAGGGCGGCTTGGGTGTGTGCGGTTTGGACAATTCGGACTCCTTCTTGTTGAACAATAAGGTGTCCGTGAAATGGGGTCAACTTCATCCCTTCCCTTGGATTGCCGGTGTACACAATGCCTGTCTTTAGAGCGACCTAACGATTGAGGTGAGAGGCATGACCCGGCTTGCCGGGGCATGTCCTCTCGATTGAATGGGCGTCACTTTTCGCGCGCCTTTCGACCAATGGCCTCAACACTTTCAATGTAGGAATCAAGCATGCCGTACTGAGCCAGTATTCGATACGGATTGCGATGTGCTGCTTCGTTTCGATGTGAGTCATCAATTCGACACCATGAACACTTTTCCGCTTCAGATTCCGTAGGTTCCTTACAGTCGCTGCAGTAGTGACTGCTACTCGTGATCTCAGTGCCGGAAAAGCGATAGGAATGGCCATCGTCGTCAACAAAGAAAGGCGCTGCTGATGTTCTACCGATCTTCAATTGAAAGTGCCTGCAACCAAACTGAGAAGCCTTCTTTCGTACCAGTGCGAGCGTTTCTGCAGAAGTACGAGGGCCGGAAACTAGTGCGGTTACACAGTCCTTTGGGACGTCCATCAGCATGAGCTCTCCAGTCTTCCTGATTTCACTTTCGCGCACAATCATTCTTCGTTCTTGCTCATAGCTCCAGCAAGTTGCCTTCGTGTAGTAGGCAGCGTTGAAAACCCCTTTGTGCAAGAAGTGGACGTATCGGGGCTTTCCGATTACATGCGCACGAAGAAGCATTTCCTTTAAACCTTCCCTCGGTTCTTCTAAGTAGTCGACATCGCCTAGCCCACTCTCGGGGAAAGACTCTGCTAGTAACGCTTCATCAAACTCAATGGCGAAGCCTTTTAGATTGTCGGCATAGTGCGCCCACATCGGAATCACTGTGGGTGAGCGAGAAAAGCATGTGGTGGGGAGTTGCGGCAGTTCGCCAACTGCTTCTGCGTAGAAAGCTAGTACCTCTGGACTTTCGTTGAAGTCGATGGTCAGAAAGAGTTCGTAGGGGTCATTGAAGTCTTTCGGATATGAGCACTTGAGCGTGACGTTCTCATTGGATGAAAAGACCTTGTCCAGATAGCTTTGACCAACGTATTTGTAGATGCGCTTACTCATGAGGAAGTGACTCTAGTGACGCCACAATGTATCCCGAAAAACCTGTGGAATACTCTGGATGCTGCGCAATAAACTGGACATGAATTTCTCCTGTGATTGGCTTGAAGTCTTGACTCCAGTGGCTTGATTGAAATTTCAGAAAGGCATCAAAATTTTGGTGACCCGAAGATTGTTCCATGCAATTCTAGGCCTCGAACAGGGTGACACTTGCAACAGTCAAAATGAAACGCCCCATTGGCCCACTTTGCTCCCGAGAACACGCCATGACTCAAGCCCTCATCCACCGCCGCAAATTCACATCCAATTTACTGCTCGCCTCAGCCGCCACACTGTTCCCCACCACGCCTTCATGGGCAGCCACCTACCCCTCCAAACTCATCAAAGTCGTCGTGCCCTTCTCAAGCGGCGGTGGCACGGATGTGGTGGGGCGCTCGCTCATTCAGTCCATGGCTTTGGACTTGGGGCAGTCCATGATCATTGACAACAAGCCGGGGGCGGGGACGGTGATTGGGTCTGACTTTGTGGCCAAGGCGGGCGCTGATGGTCACACGCTGTTGTTGACCACCAGCGCCATCGCTATCAATGCTTCACTGGTGCCGAAATTACCTTACGACACGCTGAATGATTTGCCACCGGTGGGGCGCATCTGCCAAGGGCCGATTGTGATTGCGGTTAGAGCGGACAGCCCGATCAAATCGGTCGCTGATCTGATCAAGTTGGCGAAGGAGCGCAAGGACGCGCTCAGCTACGC
>JANPNG010000230.1:0-14159 GCA_031427355.1 Hylemonella sp. | reverse complement strand
TTGCCATCTAAATGACGACTTTAAAACTCACGCTTGCAAAGCCGCCCACATCGCCTGATCCCGCTCAGCCGTCCAGATGCGCGGATTTTTGATGCCTTGGGCTTCGTCATAGGCACGGCTCACGTCGAAGGGCAGGCAGTGCTCATAGATGAAGACGTGGCCGAAGACGGGGTCCATGCTTTTGCGGGTGTGGGCCATGGCGGCTTTGAGGTCCATGCCCTGCGCGGCGGCTTCTTGCCCGGCCTTGAACAGCAGCTCAACCCAGCGCTGGGTGTAGTCCAGCGCCTTGTTGACGTTGGCCCGGCCCATCATGGCTTCGCCACGGCCCGGCACGATGGCCTGTGCGTCAAGGGCGCGCAGCGCCTCCAACGTGGCAGGCCACTCGGCCAATTGCGCGTCGCCGGTATAGACACCGGCCTCAAACTCCACCAGGTCGCCTGAGAACAGCACCTTCTCGGCCTCCACCCAGGCGATGGTGTCACCGCGCGTGTGGCCGGGGCCGGGGCTCCAGATCTGCACCACCACACCGCCCAGATTGATAGACAGCTTACCGGGCGCTTCACCCTTGGCAGGGTTGCCGCCGCCAATCACCATGGACGGCCAGGTCAAGCCGGGCACGCTCTCGGCGTTACGAAACAGGCGCGGGAAGCGCTCCATCTCGCTTTGCATGTCTTGCGCGCCGCGCTCTTGGATCAGCTCTAGCGTGCCCTGGCTAGCTATTATTTCTGTAGCGCCTTCTGCCACATAGGCGCTGGCCCCGAGCACGCGCACCGCGTGGTAGTGGGTGAGCAGCACGTACTTGATGGGCTTGTCGCTGACCGTGCGGATTTTTTGAATGAGGTCGCGCGCCATGACGGGTGTGGCGGTAGCGTCGCTGACCATGATGCCGTGGTCACCGATGATGACGCCGGAGTTGGGGTCGCCTTCGGTGGTGTAGGCCCAGCAGTGCTGGCTGAGCTGTTTGAAGGTGGTTTTCTTTTCCGTCAAGTCGGCTTGGGAGGCAAAGGCTTTGGTGGCTTTTGAAACTTTGATCGCTTTGGTGGAGGTCATCGTAAATTCCTTGTGGGTTGAGGCCACACCACCCCGTTGTCGTTCAGGATGGCGTCTAGCGGCAGGTCGTGGGGTTCGGGTTCGAAGTCTTCCAGAAAACCGTTGGTAAAGCCCAGCCCCACGGTGTAGGGGTGGGGTTGCAGTGTGGCCAGGGTGCGATCATAAAAACCGCCGCCATAGCCCAGCCGGTGGCCACCCGGCCCGTAGCCCACGCAGGGCACAAACAGCAGAGTGGGCACGATGAGCTCGGTGTCTTTGGGCTTGGGGATGCCGTAGGCGTCTTCTTCCATGGGGCAACCGGGGTACCAGGCGTGGAAGGTCAGCGTTTTGTGCTCTTTGTTGACCACCGGCAGGCCGATGCGGCGCGGCTCAGGCTGGTCGATCAGCTCGCCGTCTTCCTTCCAGCGGTGCAGGGCGGGCAGCGAATCAAACTCGCCATGGATCGGCCAGTAAGCACCAATCACCACATCCGGGCGGCCCACCAGCCAGATGCGCATGACTTGCTGCAACTGGGCGATGCGCTGTAGGCGGTCGGGCAGGGCCAGGCGTTGGGCAACGAGGTCCTTGCGAAGGGCTTTTTTGGCCAGCGCTTTTTTTTCTTCAGAAGTGTCCATAATTCCCCTATGCAGTTTCACTCTATTTTCGCCCCTATGGCCTCCTTGGCCCTGTTCTTCGGCCTGATGTTGCCACAGCCCGGCTTGGCTGCGCCCAAGGCCGCTGGCGCAACGCTTGGCGATGAGACCATTCTGGAGATGAACCAGGCCTTCAAGAAGGGGGACCGCAAGCGCTTGGGCGCCCTGCTGCCGCAGGTGCAAGACCACCCACTGGTGGCTTGGGCCGCCTATTGGGAACTCAGCACCCGCCTGGACACGACCTCAACGCCTGAGGTGCAGACTTTCCTCATCCGCTTTGCAGGCAGCTACCAGGAAGACCGGCTGCGCAACGAGTGGCTACTTCAACTGGGCAAGCAGCGTGACTGGGCCACATTCGCCGCCGAGTACCCCAAATTTCGCATGAACGACGACAAAGCCGTGCGTTGCTACGCCTTGTTGAACGAGGCCAACGCCAACTCATCAGCCAACTCTGTATCGGCCAACCCGGTCGCCTTAGCGGCTGAAGTCCAATCGCTTTGGCTGGCGCAAAAAGAGGCCGACGATGGCTGTTCCGCCGCTGCCGAGCAACAGCTTAAAGCGGGCAAGCTGGCCCCGCTGGTGGCCTGGCAGCGCGCCCGTCTCGGTTTTGAGAATGAGCGCTCACGCATTGCCACGCAAGCGGTGGTGCTGCTCAACCCGGAGTGGGTGGCCAGCGTGGCCAGCATCTACCTGAATCCAGCCCGCTACCTGGACGAAAAAATCACCGCCCTGCGCCCGCGCACCAAAGAACTGGTCACACTGGCGCTGATCCGTCTAGCCTCGATTGACGTAGAAGCGGCCGCCAAAGAGCTCAACAAACTGCGCTGGAAAACCCAGCTCACCGACGAAGAGCGGTCTTGGGTCTGGGGCGTAATCGGCAAGCGTGCGGCCCTGCGCCGCTCCGACGAGGCCATGGGCTACTTTGCCCAGGGGCAAGACCGCTTCATGCACAGCGACCATCTGGCCTGGAAGGTGCGTGCCGCCCTGCGCGCCGGAGCATGGAACCAGGTGCATAGCGCCATTGCCGCCATGCCGCAGGCGCAAGCACAAGACCCGGCCTGGATTTACTGGCGCGCCCGTGCCTTGCTGGCGCTCAAGTCGCCCGCTGCGGCCGCGCAGGCCCAGGTTTTTTACCAATCCATTGCGTCCAACAAGGGCTTTTACGAGCAGCTCGCGCAAGAAGAGTTGGGTCGCCCCTTGGGCGTGCCGCCGCCGCCCGAGCCCGTGACGGCTGCCGAAAAAGAAGCCGCCCAGAACAACCCCGGCCTGCGCAGCGCCCTGGTCGCCATCGACATCGGCCTGCGCAGCGAAGGCGTGCGCGAATGGAATTACGCCATTAGCCTGCACCAGCGCGGCGGCATGTCGGATCGCGAGCTGCTGGCTGCGGCCCAAATGGCGTGCGACTTGCAGGTGTGGGACCGCTGCATCAACACCAGCGAGCGCACCAAAACCGTGGTGGACTTCGCCCAGCGCTTCCCCATGCCGTTTCGCCAAGAGGTGGTGCAGCGGGCAGGCCAAATCGGCCTGGACCCGGCCTATGTTTACGGCCTGATCCGCCAGGAAAGCCGCTTCATCATGGACGCCCGCTCCAGCGTGGGTGCCTCGGGCCTGATGCAGGTCATGCCTGCCACGGCGCGCTGGACGGCCAAGAAGATCGGCCTGACCGAGTTCAAGCCGCACCACATCACCGAGCGTGACACCAACATCGCCATTGGCACTGGCTACCTCAAGCTGGTGCTAGACAGTTTTGACGGCTCCATGCCCTTGGCCGCCGCCGCCTACAACGCAGGCCCGAGCCGCTCCCGCAACTGGCGTGGCCAAGACGGCGCACCCACGCTAGAGGCCGCCATCTGGGCCGAAAACGTACCCTTCAACGAGACACGCGATTACGTTAAAAAAGTGCTCTCCAACACCACCAACTACGCCACGCTCATCAGCGGCAAACCTCAGTCGCTCAAGGCACGGCTGGGCACGGTGGGACCAGCAGGGTCATTGGGCTCAAGCAACACCGCGCTGGCCGAGGAGTTGCCATGAAACGCGTGCTGATGCTGGGTGGCACCGGCTTTGTCGGCAGCCATGTCTGCAACAAGCTGGCAAACCTGCCCTGGCGCATCACGCTGACCACCCGACACGAAGCCCATGCCCGACATCTGCAACACCTGCCCCAGGTGGACGTGGTGCAGGCCGATGTGCATGACCCGGCGGTGCTGCGCGACCTGGTGAGCGGGCACGACGCGGTCATCAACCTGGTGGCCATCTTGCACGGTGATTCGGCGGCTTTCATGCGCACCCACTTGGTGCTGGCCAAGAACCTGGCGCGGGCCTGCCTGGACGCAGGTGTTCCCCGGTTGGTGCACGTCAGCGCCTTGGGGGCCGACGTGCAAGCGCCGGAGAAGGCCCCCTCCATGTACCTGCGCAGCAAGTCACAAGGCGAGGCCGCCTTGACCCAAGCCGCGGGCGAGGGCTTGCAACTTACCCTGCTGCGCCCCAGCGTTATTTTTGGCGAGCAAGACAAATTTCTCAATCTCTTTGCTCGTCTGCAAAAATTATTCCCCGTCATCCCGCTGGCCGGTGCGCAAGCGCGCTTCCAGCCGGTGTGGGTCGAGGACGTCGCCCAGGCCATCGTCCACTGCCTGGAGACCCCTCGCACGGCAGGGCAAACCTATGAGCTGTGTGGCCCCCAAGTCTTCACCCTTAAAACCCTGGTGGCGTTGGCGGGCGCCTTTAGCGGCATTCGTCAGGGTCGGGGTCGGCCCATCTTGGCGCTACCCGAGACGCTGGGTCGCCTGCAGGCCCGGCTGATGGCCTGGCTGCCCGGCCCGCCGCTGATGAGCCTGGACAACCTGGACTCGATGCGCGTGGACAACGTGGCCAGCAACAAGCTGCCGGGGCTCCAGGCGCTGGGCATCACGCCGACTTCGCTGGGTGCGATTGGCCCGACCTATCTGGGGTCGCCGGAGTGCCAAGATCCCTGTCTCGCGCTGCGTCGCCACCGCCAAGGCGGCTGAATCCACCGCTAAACTGCCCGACATGCAGATTTACTTGGTAGGTGGTGCTGTGCGGGACGCCTTGCTGGGCTTGCCCGTCAAAGACCGCGACTGGGTGGTGGTGGGCGCCACGCCTGAGGCCATGAGCGCGCAAGGCTTTGTGCCCGTGGGGCGGGACTTCCCCGTCTTCCTCCACCCCCAGACCCATGAGGAGTACGCGCTGGCCCGCACCGAGCGCAAAACCGCACGCGGTTACCGGGGTTTTGCCATCCAGGCCTCACCCGAAGTGACGCTGGAAGACGACCTGGCGCGACGCGACCTCACTATCAATTCAATAGCTGCTAACGCTAGTAATGATTGGCCTACGGGCCAATTTGATCTAAAAAATACCCCGCTGATCGACCCCTTCAACGGCCAACAGGACATCGCCAGCCGGGTGTTTCGCCACGTCACCCCGGCGTTTCGCGAAGACCCGGTGCGCATCCTGCGCGTGGCGCGGCTGGCTGCCCGCTTCATCGACTTCTCAATAGCGCCCGAGACTCTGGCGCTGATGCACCACATGGTGCAAGACGGCGAGGTGGATCACCTGGTGCCCGAGCGCGTGTGGCAAGAGTTGAGCCGTGGCTTGATGGAGGCTCAGCCCTCCCGCCTGTTTGACGTGTTGCGCGCCTGTGGGGCCCTGCAACGCCTGCTGCCCGAGGTAGATCGTCTTTGGGGCGTGCCGCAGTCTGCCGAGCACCACCCCGAAATCGACACCGGCGTGCACCTGATGATGGTGCTGGACATGGCAGCTCGCCTGAACGCGCCGCTGCCCGTACGCTTTGCCTGCCTGGGCCATGACTTGGGCAAAGGCACCACACCCGCCGACGTGCTGCCGCGCCACATTGCGCATGAGGCGCGCAGCGCTCAACTGCTCAAGGGCATGTGCGAGCGCCTGCGCGTGCCGGTGGACTGCCGCGAGCTGGCCGACGTGGTGGCGCGCGAGCACGGCAACATCCATCGCAGCGGCGCCCTTAATGCCGCCGCCCTAGTGCGACTGCTGGAGCGCTGCGACGCCATCCGCAAACCGCAACGATTTACCCAAATTTTGCTGGCCTGCGAGTGCGATGCCCGGGGCCGACTTGGCTTTGCCGACGCTGCCTACCCGCAGCGCCCACGTCTGCAAGCCGTGCTGGATACTGTGCTGGGTGTTGCTACGAATTTAATAGCTGCTCACGCTAGTGAAATGGGCGTTACAGGCGTCAAAGTGGGTCAAATGATTCATGCGGCGCGCGTCCAGGCCGTCTCTCAAGGCATGCCTCCCCAGGGTTGACTTACCGCCCCTCCCCCAAGCGGGACTGGAAAAAACAGCCTAAGCCCACTAAAACCACTGGATATGTGACTTAGTTCGCACCCCACAGATGGACTGGGCATTGTGTAAATATGTAACAACGCCGACAATCAATTTATGACTCAACCTATTTTTCGCGTCGCTGCACTTTGCACGCATGACCGCAAGCTAATTGGGACCGTGATTTCCTATCGGAAGAGCGCCCAATACGCCTTTCGCATGGTGGACATCTCCAAAGGCGAGACGGCTGACATTGCTGTTCTCGATGGACACGACCCGCTCATGCGTGCCGAGCTCGCCCTTGCCATGGCGCGCAACCCGAACCTGAAGGTCCTTCAGCTGATCCTGGCCACTGGCACGACTCAAACCCGCCGGCATGAGTTTGAGTTGCCCTACGTCCAGATCGTCTCGCACCTGCTTCCCTTGCTGGAGCAAGTGGCTGCAAAAACGTCAATCGATCCCCGCATCACTCACCAAGTCACGCCTCAAGCAGCACCCCCAGTAGCGGCTGCGACTCAGGCTAAAAAACCGGTCCCCAGCGGCAAGGTATTGCAGTTGGCCCCCGAACCCCAGCGCAAACGCTTACGCGCCTTGGTGGTGGACGACAGCCCCACGGTGCGCATGCAACTGGTTAAAACGGTGGAGCGCATTGGCATGCAATGCGACTCGGCAGACGGCCCCCGAGAGGCGATGACCCACCTCAACGCCAACGTGTACGACATCATTTACCTCGATGTCATCATGCCGGAGATGGATGGCTACAAGCTCACCCGTGAGATCAAGCGCAACGCCACACACAAGGCCACACCGGTCATCATCTTGACCAGCCAGTCTTCGCCGTTTGACCGTGCGCGTGGCGCACTGGCCGGTTGCGACACCTACCTGACCAAACCTGTCACCCTGAACCGCTTCTTTGAGGCCACGGCCAAAACCTTGCGCAAACATATGGCGGTGGATGACCTGGACCAGTGGATCATTGACCCCACCCAAGCCAGTACCCAGGCCCCTGCCACTAGCCCTGCGCCCACCGAAGCGGCGCGAAGTGCCCCCACTTCAACCCAGCCCGCGACCGCCACTTGGGCCTCTGCCGGTCAGAAGACTCGCTAAATTTCATTTTTTACTTTGAAAACCTAAACCATGCCAAGCAATAAAGCCCTGATCGTTGACGACTCCCCCACCGACCTTGCCAATATGAAATCCATTCTGCAAGAGGCCGGCTGGATGGTGACATCCGCCAACAGTGGCGAGCAAGCCCTGGAGCGGGCCAAGAGCGACAAACCTAGCATTATCTTCATGGACATTGTCATGCCCCAGCTGGACGGCTACGGCGCTGCACGTCTGCTCAAGGGTGACCCGACCACTTCGGCTATTCCCGTAGTCTTTGTCTCCACCAAAAACACCAAGGCCGACCAGGTCTGGGCCAAGGCCCAAGGCGGCAAGGCCTTGATTGGCAAGCCCGCAACCAGCGATCAGATCATTGACGCGCTGAAGTTCGCCGCTTAAATCAGCACCATGGCACCGCAGTCCAACAGCGGCGATGCGCCGCAGGTCACGCATGCGCGCTACGGTTTCCGGGTGGCGGGTTTGCAGCTTGTCCCCGCCACGCTGGTGCTGACTGAAATGGTGGCCCAGGCCCGGGTGTTTCCCGTGCCCAAATCAGCGGCGGCTCTGGTTGGCGTCATCAATTTGCGCGGCACCATCGTGCCCTTGTTTGACCCGAAGGTCTTGGGGCAAACCCACACCGACATCCGCCCCAGCCAGCGCCGCGCCATGGTCTTTGGCCGCGAAAACGAGCGCGCCGGACTGGCGCTGGCGGCAGACCCCGAGTTGTTGACTTTGGTATCACCCAGCTTCACCCCCCCACGCCCCGATTCGCCTCTGGCCGAATTTCTGGTCCAACCCTGGACCCCGCAGGTCGGCGACCCACTGGACATTTGGTGGGAGTTAGATCACCGGGCGGCGTTCGAATTTTTAGCGCGCCATCACCACTCCGGTTCCCATCCCGAAGCCACTCACGCTGTTTCTGATCTCACCTAGGACATTCAAAAATGAATCTCAATATTCGCCAACGACTTTTTGCCGGTTTTGCCGTGGTGCTGGCCGCCCTGTTGGGGGTGGGCGCATTTGCCTACGTCCAGATCAATACGCTGGATGAAACTATGCGAATCACACAGGGTAAGGAAGCGCTGCTGGGTCGTGCCGAATCGGCGCTGTGGGAAGCGCGCTACGGCTTCCCACAGTTCCTGGTGCTGACCGACGCCGAGAACCGCAAAAAAATTGTGGACGCCGAGCCCCGTCTGTACAAAACACTGGAAGACAACTTGAAGGCCTACGGCGAGTCCCCCGGTCTAACACCTGCGGAAATTGCCGGTCACAAGGCCACCACCGCAGCCTGGAACGCCTACAAAGTGCAACGCGCGCCGTGGTTCCAGTTGATTGCAGACAACAAACCTGAAGAAGCCGCCGCCTTCCGCGCGCAATTCACCACACCGCTGGGTGCCGCCAACGTGAAGGCCTTCGGCGATCTGATCGACATCACCTCCAAATCCGACACGGAACGACTGGAAGCCCAGACCAGGTCAACCGAACAAGCCAAAAATCTGATGTTTGTGCTGGGTACGCTGGCTGTGGCGCTGGCCCTGACGGTATCGTTCTATGTGACGAAATCCATGACCAACCCGATTGAAAAACTGCAAGCTGCGCTGGTCAAGCTGACGGCGGGTGACTACACCGCACGCTCAGAATTGACCGGCAACGACGAGCTGGGCCAGGTGGGCCAGGCCCTGGACGTGCTGCTGGACGAGCGCCTTGAGGGCTTGAGCAAATCCGCCAAAGAAGCGGATCAGCTCAATGAATCGGTGATGGGGATCATGCAGGCGATGGGTCAGGTGGCCGCCAACAAGGACCTCTCCATCCAGGTGCCTGTGACCGAAGACGTGACCGGCGTGATCGGCGACGCCATGAACATGCTGACCAGCGAAACCGCCAAAGTGCTTGGCAACGTGACGACCGTGTCCAACGCCGTGTCCAACGCTGTGCAGCAGATGAAGCAAAGCTCAGACTCGGTGATTCACGCCGCCGGGCAGAACCAGTCGGAAGTGGAATCCACCGTGCGTGAATTGACGCAAGTGGCCGCCACGCTCAACCAGCTGGCACAGATGGCCCAGAAAGCCAACGAATCCTCCGAGCAAGCCGTGCGCAACACGCGTCAGGCGCTGGGTACGGTGGACAAAACGGTGTCGGGTATCAACGAATCACGCGACCTGATCCGTGAGACGGAAAAGCGAATCAAGCGCCTGGGCGAGCGATCGCAAGAAATTTCTCAGGTGGTGGGCATCATTAACTCGATTGCCGAGCGCACGGGTTTGCTGGCGCTGAACGCGTCCATGCAGGCCACGGCCGCCGGTGAGGCAGGCCGTGGTTTTGCACTGGTGGCCGAGGAGGTGAAGCGTCTGTCTGAAAACGCCCGCGAGGCCACCCGAGAAATCACCACACTGGTGTCGTCGATCCAGTCCGAAACCTCGGAAACCGTGCTGACCATGAACAACGCCATCACGCAAGTGGTTGACGTGTCCCGCCTGGCCGACCAGGCCGGTAATGAGATGCGCGGCGTGCAGCAGGCCACGGAAGACCTGGCCAGCAGCGTGCGCACCATTGCGGCGACATCAACCGAACAGGCGCGTGCCGGACAGACGCTGCAAACCAACGCCATGGCGATTCAGCAGGCCAGCCGCGAAACGTCCCGCCAGTTGACCAACCAGAACGAGTTGGCCAACAAGCTGACCGTCTATGCGCAGAATCTGGTGCGCGAGGTGGGCGTGTTCAAACTGCCACGCGCTCGCGCCTAAGGCGAGCCCGTTAACGGTTAACGCCTTCATGTTTCTTCCCGCACATTCGCACGGACTCAACTTCTATCGTCTATGACAGCCACCCGCTTGCGCGAATCCCTCGAACCGCCTCTGTTCAAGCTGTTTGAGATTGCTGGGCAACTTGAGTCTTCTACGGCTGTCTCTGCCACGGTATTGACGGATTACTGCACCCACCTTGCGGAGCTGTGCAGTGCTGCCAAGCACCAGCAGGTGCGTGGCTTGACCCATATCGCCACGCTGCTCGACAGTGGCCTGCAAAAAATCAGTGAGGATAAGTTTGAACTCGACGCGGCGGGCCGTGCCACATTGGCCAACTGGCCTGGGCTGGTGTTGGCAGAAATCATGGGGCTGGGGCAAACGCCAGAGCCCGGCCAATGGGCGGTTTTGAATGAGCTGCGTCAACACGCCTGGTTCCCGCATCTGCCGGATTATTTTGCCGAGCTGCTTGAAACCCGGCTGGGTGAAGATCTGCAACGCTTTGTTGCAGAGGAACCCATCGTCCTGGAAGAAGAAGCGTTTCTGGAAGAAGAACCGCTTGCGCTGGGAGACACCGCATCCGTCGAAATCGAACCCGCAGATGAGGGTGAGGTTTTGGCCTTACCAGAAGGCAACGACGACGATCAACAGCAGGGCAAAGTCGCCCCTGAAGAGCTGGAGATGCTGAGCGAGGCGTTAGTCGCCTTGCAAGAAGAATTCAAATCCCCCTTTGAAGCCCGACCGCAGGGCGAGGCACTGGCCCAACTGGCGCAGCAGTACGCCGAGCAACTGGCCAATATCCTGAATGCAGCCGACCACCTGGGCCTGGAAGGCCTGCAAAACGTGATCGGCACCATCCAGATCAACGCTTTGACGTTGCAAGATTCGAATGAGCAGCCCGACCCGGCGTTGTATGCCCTGCTGGCCGAATGGCCTACACAGGCAGTGACCTACCTGGCCGCGCCAAACGATGCAGCGACGGCCCAGGCCCTGGCTGAGGTGGTCACCCATGCCGCCTGGCCGCACCCGGCCAGTGCCGAGATCATCGCGCAATGGGTGGCGGATCTCACTGCCGTGCAAGTGGTCACCGTGCGAAGCGGGCCCCAAAGGGCCTTGGTGGCGCTGCCAGAGCACATGGATTTGACCGTTCCCTCCGACATTGACTCTCACGTGCTGGACAGTCTGCTGGTCGAACTGCCGCGTCACTCGCAAGAATTTACCGCGCTGGTACAGCGCCTCGCCGATGGCGGCTCCATGAATGACGTGGACAGTGCACGTCGCGTCGCGCACACCCTCAAGGGTGCTGGCAACACGGTGGGTGTCAAAGGTGTGGGCAACCTGACCCACGTGCTCGAAGACATCCTGGTGGCCTGCGAGCGCGAACAAAAGCTGCCATCGCCACAATTGTGCGAAACCCTGATCGAAGCCGCCGATTGTCTGGAAGAAATGAGTGAAGCCCTGCTGGGTAAAGGCGATGCACCTGCGCAGAGTGTGGCCGTCTACCAGAGCGTGCTGGACTGGGCCAACCGCATTGACAACGAGGGTCTGCCAGAAGCGGGTATCGAGCTGACGCCCACCCTCGCCCCAGTTGTTGCACTGGCGGCAGCACCTGCCACGCCCGCAGCAAGCGTCAAGGCCCCGGAAGTCGAAGAAGGCGCTGCCGAGCAAGACGCAGAGTCTTATCTGCGTGTCGCGGCATCACTGGTCGATTCGCAACTCAACCTGGTGGGTGAAGACTCCATCATCATGTCGCAATTGCAGGACCGGATCACCAAACTGACCGACGACCTCAACGCGCAGCGCATTGGCTCGCGTCATCTGCGGCAACTGTCCTCCGAGCTGGAACAGCTGGTGGACGTGCGCGGGATGGCCATGATGGGCGGCGGATCGGGCGAACTCGACGCGCTGGAAATGGACCAATACAACGAGTTGCACATGCTATCGCGCCGCATCGTTGAGGCTTCGGCTGACACGCATGAATTTTCCATGGCTTTTGAGCGCGAGGTGGCCGGTCTGCGCGACCTGATGGCGGCCAAGGAGCGCGTGCAAATCGACATGCAGCAAAGCTTGCAGCGCACCCGAATGGTGGATGTGGCTTCGGTCACCCCACGCTTACAGCGCACCGTGCGTCAAGCCACGCGCATGCTGAAAAAGCCGGTGCAGCTCCACATCCTGGGCGAATCCACCCTGGTGGACACGCACTTGCTCGACAACATGCTCAATCCGCTGATGCACATGCTGCGCAACGCCGTGGACCACGGCATTGAGTCGGCCGATGCCCGGCTGGCCTTGGGCAAGCCCGAGACCGGCACCATCACCCTGAGCTTCGCCACCGAGGGCTCCAACCTGGTCGTGCGCTGCGAAGACGACGGCGGCGGGCTGGACGTTGAAGCCATCCGCACCAAAGCCGTGCAGTCAGGTCTGATCACCGGCAATGACAAGCTGACCGAAACCCAGGTCATGCGTTTGATCCTGGTGCCAGGCTTCTCTACCCGTGATCAAGCCACCATGATGTCTGGGCGGGGTATCGGCATGGACGTAGTCCAGCGCGCCGTCAATGATTTGCGTGGCTCGCTCGAACTGAACTCGAATTCTGGCGTCGGCTCGCGCTTTGACCTCACCTTCCCGGTCAACCTGAGTTCCGCCAAAGTTTTGATCAGTCGCTCGCCGCGCCACCTGCTCGCCATCTCCGAGCGCCGTGTGGATCAGCTCCTGCCGCTGGGTGACAATTTGCGCACCGAAGCAGACGGCAGCTTGACCTACCTCTTGCATGACCAGCGCATCCCGGCCCACCGGCTGGAGCACCTGCTGCGCCTGCCCACCACTGCCCTCAAACACCCCGGCATGAACGAGGTGGCCATGATTGTCCGTGACGAGAACCGCCAATGGCAAGCCATCATCGCCCCCGAGATCAGCGAGTCCCGCAGCGTGGTGGTCAAGCCCTTCAATGCCTTGCTGCCGCGCGCTGCGGGCGTGGACGGCGTGACCATTTTGGGCGATGGCTCGATCGCCAGCGTGATCGATTTACCCGACCTGTTGCGCAGCGCCCAGGACAGCAATGACGCCAGTATTTCTGACATCGCCGCCCCTGAAATGGTGCTGCCGCTGTGCCTGGTGGTCGATGACTCGGTGAGCGTGCGCCGCACCATGGAGCGACTAATGCAGGACACGGGCTACGAAGTGCTCTCTGCCCGTGATGGCCTGGACGCGCTGGGCGTGCTGCAACGCCGCGTGCCCGACATCGTGCTGGTGGACCTGGAGATGCCGCGCATGAACGGACTGGAGCTGACCAGCGTGCTACGCAGCCGGGCCGAGACCCAGACCACCCCCGTGGTCATGATCACCTCACGCTTCACCGAAAAGCACCACCAGTTGGCACAAAGAGCCGGTGTGAGCGCCTTTCTCACCAAGCCCTACTCCGAAGAAAAACTGCTCCAGATCATGGAAGGTCTGCTGCGGGAGCAAACCGAGGCACAAGCGGTCGCTTAAAACCGCAAGGTCACGGTACGCCCCGAGAAGAATTTCTCAGGGCAGATTCGC
The DNA here is from genome assembly GCA_031427355.1 of Hylemonella sp. Lineage (GTDB taxonomy): Bacteria > Pseudomonadota > Gammaproteobacteria > Burkholderiales > Burkholderiaceae_C > CANCDA01. The sequence goes on along the minus strand of JANPNG010000230.1, from coordinate 775 downwards.
CTTCACCCAGCGCACGATGTCAGCCGCTGAGCGCATGGCGCCCGCCTGACGCGCCACCTCGCGCCCGCCGACAAACAGCGCCAGCGTCGGGATGCTGCGGATGTTGAATCGAGCTCCCAAGCTTTGTGCTTCTTCGGTATTCACCTTGGCCACCCGCACCTGCGGCTCCAACAGCCCCGCCGCCTGCGCATAAGCCGGGGCCATCATGCGGCACGGCCCGCACCAAGGAGCCCAAAAATCCACCAACACGGGAATTTCGTTGCGGCTGATGTGGCGCTCAAACGCCACCTCATCCAGCTCCGCCGGATGGCCCGTGAACAAAGGCTTGTGGCACTTGCCGCAATCCGGCGCGCTGCCCAGATCGCCGGATTGAACGCGGTTGGTCGTGAGGCATTGGGGGCAGACGATGTGGCGTGATTCGGTCATGGCGGGAATCCTTTCTAGATCAGCTTCGACACCCCGCTCGCCACCAGACTCAAAATAATGGTGGTGGTGAGGGGTAAAAAGAACTCGCGCCCAAATAGGGTGAAGCGCAGGTCGCCGGGCAAGCGCCCGAAGCCGAGTTTCTTGAACCACGGGGTGCAAGCGTTGATCAACAACAGCGCGAGGAAGATGACGATGAGCCAACGGATCATTGGATAAAGCCCGTGCTGCGGTTCATGGCTCAGAGCGTGTGCGTGCGGTCGCCCTGCGCGAAGCCGATGGCCTCCCATGGGTCGCCCTTGCAGAAGCCGATGACCTTGAACAACTCGCCCATCTCATGCTCCAGGATGAG
>JANPNG010000229.1:0-6128 GCA_031427355.1 Hylemonella sp. | reverse complement strand
GCAAACCGCTCACAGCGTCATGGCGGTACAGCGCCCCCGCGCGTGAAGCCAAGCCCATATCGCGCACCATGGTGCCCGCCCAGAAGCGGCCTTGTCTATCGCAACGCCCATCGTTGAAACGCATGGCGGGTTGGGCGTGTGTGACGGGGGCGATCAAGCGGCTGCTCAATGAATTTTGCGAGGGATTTTGAAGTGACGCATTTGCAACGGAAGCATCCGGCACTTGCAACTCAAACAGCCCCGTCTCCATCCCCGCCAGCCAAATGCCAGGCCGTGTGCTCTGCGCAATGCAAGCCAACATTTCCGGGGTTTGCCACTGGGTGATTTGCGCTGTATCAGCATGCCAGCGGCAGAGTTGTCGGGCTGGAATGTCCACCCAGTAAAGCGACTGTTCAACCGCGCTCCAAACCGGGCTCTCACCCACGGCGTTGCGTGCATCTACGACGAGTTCAGCGTTGTTGTTCATTGTTGATTTTTACTTCCTGTTGACGACGAAATTTTGTACTTGATCGACTCGGCAACGCACTCAGCTCTGCGGCTGTCCCCCGTGGTGGCCTAGGGCCACCGACTCCTCCTTGATGCCGCTGCGCTGAGCGCGCCACCGAGTCGATCTTGCGAACGTGGTGGGTGTTCAACCGTCGAGCGTCATTCGCACAGCGCCCAGAGAACAAGGGCATCAATGATATGAATTCCAAAAAGATCAACTACAAACCAACTAACCAGAAAACGGCCCCGCCTTGACAAACCCACCTCCCTGGAACTGCACCGCCGGGTCGCTCAAATCGGGGGCCTCGGTGCGGGCATAGACCGCTTCACGGAACACATCCGAGCTGTCTTGCGGCACGTAGCCCACATGCCGAGCCTGCTCGTTGCTCCACCAGGTGACAGCGTTATTGGACATGCCAAAAATAATGCTGTGGCCCAGCACCGGGGTGGTGAGGCAGGCGGTGATGAGGCGGTGTAGATCGTCATAACTGAGCCAACTGGCCAGCATGCGTCGGTCGCGCGGCTCGGGGAAGGAGGAGCCTATGCGCACGCAGGCGGTCTCGATGCCGTAACGGTCAAAGTAAAAGCGCGACAGGTCTTCGCCAAAGGCTTTGCTCACACCGTAAAACCCGTCGGGACGCGGTGGCATGTCGGCGGTGAGAGTTTGCGACTGGCGGTAAAAGCCGGTGACGTGGTTGGAACTGGCGAACACCACGCGTTTCACGCCGTGCTGGCGTGCGGCCTCGTACAGGTGGTAAACACCGATGATGTTGGCTTGCAGGATGGGCTCGAACGGGCCTTCGACTGAGTAGCCGCCCAGGTGAACGATGGCGTCCACACCTTGCACCATGGCGTTGACGGCAGCGGCATCGGCCAAGTCGGCCAGCATGACTTCTTCGCCCGCGCGTGCGGCCCCGAAGTCGGCTTTGTCTGAGAGGCGCAGCACGTCGCAGTTGGCTTTGAGGCGATCGCGCAGCGCGGTGCCCAGGCCACCGGCGGCACCGGTGAGCAATAGTTTGTGGTGCGTTTTGATCGTCATGGTGGTGTCTCTCTGTCTGTGCGTGGTGAGCCCTATTGGAAGGGACTGTGGGCGGAGTTTACCCAAGCTCCAAGTGCCCCTTCAAACCGATTCATGTCACGGCTTCAGCGGCTTCAATTGCTGCAGCAGCGTCGGCAACAGCTCGCTCACGGTCGGATGAATGTGCATGGTGCGCGAGATGGCGGTGTAAGGCAACCCCGCCGCCATCACGTCAAGCAGGGCGTGAATGACTTCATCACCGTTCAGGCCGAGGATGGACGCGCCAAGCAAGCGCTGGCTGTTGGCATCGACCAGCACCTTCATGAAGCCTTGCGTCTCGCCCGCCTCGCGCGCCCGCCCCACCCGCTGCATGGGCATGCGCGCCATCAGCGCTTTGACGCCGCTGGCGCGCACCTCCCGCTCGGTCAGGCCCACGCGGCCCAACGCTGGGTCGATGAAGAGCGCGTAGCAGCCGATGCGCTCACTCACGCGGCGCGGATCGTTGTCGAACAGATTGGCCGCGACAATCTCGTAGTCGTTCCACGCGGTGTGGGTGAAGGCGCCCCGCCCATTGCAATCCCCCAGCGCCCACACGCCCGGTGCGCTGGTGCGCAATTGCTCATCGACCTGGATGTAGCCACGCGCATCAAGCGCCACACCCGCTGCCTCAAGCCCCAGGTCGTCCGTATTGGGCTGGCGACCCACGGCCAGCATCACATGGCTGCCTGTAACGGCTTGAGAGTCAACACCGCAGAGCGCACCCACCACCACCTGCTCCCCGCTGCGTGAGAGCGACAGGCATTGCGCTGCGAGCCGGAACTCGACGCCCTCGGCCTCCAGAATGGCGCGGATCCCGTCCGACACGTCTTCGTCCTCACGCGGTAGCAATTGGAGCGAACGCTCCATCACCGTGACCTTGGCACCGAAGCGCCGCATCATCTGCGCAAACTCCAGGCCGATATAGCTGCCGCCCACAATCACCAAATGCTGCGGCACCTCCGCCAATTCCATGATGGAACTGCTGTCCAGGTGAGGCACCTCGCGGATGCCCGCCAGATCGGGCACCACGGGTCGCCCGCCGACGTTGATGAAAATCCGGGGGGCCTGCAAACGACGCTGGCCCACCTGCACCACACCCGGCCCGACAAAGCGGGCATGCCCTTGAATCACCTGCGCCTTGTCCAACCCGCGCATCCACTGCTCCACGCCTTGGCGCGACTTGAGCACGATCTCGTCTTTGCGCGCTTTGACCCGCGCCATGTCCACCCGCAACTCGCCCGTGGAAAAACCAAATTCGGAGCCGCGCCCCGCCATGTGCAAGGCGCGTGCGCTGGCCACCATGGTTTTGGTTGGGATGCAGCCCACGTTGATGCAGGTGCCACCGAAGTGCGCGCGCTCAATCACGGCGGTGCGCAGGCCCTCGCGGTTGCAACGCTGCGCCAGCGCGGGGCCGGCTTGGCCGGTGCCGATGATGATGGCGTCGAAATGCTCTGTGTCCTGTTGTGTGTCCATATGCACCTCCTGCCTCGCTGTGGCGAGTCTGTTGACCTCTGAACCTTAGCCACTTTAGACGGTTTCACCGATCACCACAAAATCAGGGTAAACACTGACTCCTGCCAAGAGAGATGCTATTGAATTAGTTATTTTTTATAACGATAATAAAAATATCCCGAAAGCCACTATGACGCACCAAGATTTACACATTGACATTCGCGGCGAGCAGCAAGAGATTGCCGTCATCCGTCTCACACGCGCCAAGAAACGCAACGCCATTAACGACGCCTTGATTCTGGCCATTCGCGATGCCTTTGACGGCCTGCCCGCCACCGTACGTGCGGCTGTGATTGACGGCGAAGGCGAACACTTTTGCGCCGGACTCGATTTATCTGAACTCCAAGAGCGCGACGCGGGCCAGGGGTTGATGCATTCGCGCATGTGGCACGCCGCGCTGGAGCGGGTGCAGTACGGCCCCGTGCCGGTGATTGCGGCGCTGCACGGCGCGGTGGTGGGCGGCGGACTGGAGCTGGCCAGCGCCTGCCACCTTCGCGTGGCAGACGAGACCACTTTTTACGCGCTGCCCGAGGGCTCACGCGGCATTTTTGTCGGCGGCGGTGGCTCGGTGCGCATCCCGCGTCTGATTGGCGCTGCGCGCATGACCGACATGATGCTGACCGGTCGCGTGATCAGTGCTGCCGAGGGCGAGCGCATTGGCTTGGCGCAATACCTGGTGCCCACCGGCACGGCGTTCGACAAAGCGTTTGAGCTGGCCACGCGCGTGGCGGCCAATGCGCCGCTGACCAATTACGCGCTGATGCACGCCCTGCCCCGCATTGCCGAGCAGCCCGCCGACCAGGGCTTTTTCACCGAGGCCATGATGGCCGCCATTGCGCAAAGCGCGCCCGAGGCCAAGCAAAGAGTGCGCGACTTTTTGGAAGGCAAGGCGGGCACCAAGGTGAAGAAATCGTGATGACACTGGGATGCCCCTACCCCTACCCTCCCCCAGCGGGGGAGGGAGCAAGTATGGAGTCCGCATGAGCAGCCCCAAATTTCGCCCCCTGACCTTCGGCGTCACCCGCATCACGCTGCGCGACGGCGCGCCCGGCACGCATTACCTACAGGCCGAGCAACCTCTGGGCGACTACCCCGATCGCATCACCGATCGGCTGAAACATTGGGCGCACACCGCGCCGGATCGCAGCTTCATGGCACGGCGCGAAAAGCTGGCCGATGGCAGAACCGGCGACTGGCGGCATGTCACCTACGCTCAGGCTTGGGCAGGCGCACGCAGCATTGCGCAGGCCTTGATTGACCGCAGCTTGAGCGCAGAGCGCCCGGTGGTCATCCTGTCAGAGAACGACCTGGAGCACGCGGTGCTGGCGCTGGGCTGCCTGGTGGCCGGTGTGCCTTATGTACCCGCCTCACCGCCCTACTCGCTGGTGAGCCAGGACTTTGACAAGCTCAAGCACGTGATGCGCACCGTCACACCTGGCCTGGTGTTTGCCGCCGATGCGGCACGCTATGGCAAGGCCATCAAGGCGGCTGTGGGTGCGGACATTGAAGTGGTGCTGACCAGCGGTGAATTGGAAGGCCGCAGCCTCACCCACTTTGCCGATTTGGTCGCCACCGCAGCCACCCCCGCCGTGGACGCCGCCATGGCCGCCACTGGCCCTGACACCATCGCCAAGTTCCTCTTCACCAGCGGCTCGACCAAGCTGCCCAAGGCCGTCATCAACACCCAGCGCCTGTGGTGCGCCAACCAGCAGCAAATGGCGCAGTCCATGCCGGTGCTGATCGAGGCACCACCCATCCTGGTGGACTGGCTGCCCTGGAACCACACCTTCGGCGGCAACCACAACGTGGGCATGGTGCTGTACCACGGCGGCACGCTCTACATCGACGACGGCAAGCCCACACCCGCGCTGATGCACGAGACCCTGCGCAACCTGCGTGAGATCGCGCCCACGGTGTACTTCAACGTGCCCACGGGTTTTGAGGCGATAGCCAACGCGATGAAAACAGATGACGCGCTGCGGAAGAATTTGCTCTCCCGCGTGCGGATGTTTTTCTACGCCGGTGCAGGGCTGGCCCAGCCGATTTGGGACAGCTTGTATGAATCGCAAGAGCGCGAAATTGGCGAGCGCATTGTGATGAACACCGGCTTAGGCATGACCGAGTCTGGCCCCTTTGCCATCTCGGTCAACAGCCCCTATGTGAACTCGGGCGACCTGGGCGTTCCCACACCCGGCATGGAGTTGAAGTTGGTGGACATGGACGGCAAGACCGAGGTGCGCTACAAAGGCCCCAACGTCACCCCCGGCTACTGGCGCGCCCCGCAAGAAACGGCGGAAGCTTTCGACGAAGAAGGTTTCTTCTGCACCGGTGACGCGGTGAAGTGGATTGACGCCAACGACATCCACCAAGGCCTGAAGTTCGATGGCCGCATTGCCGAAGACTTCAAGCTCGCCACCGGCACGTTTGTCAGCGTAGGGCCGATGCGCGCCAAGATCACGGCAGCGGGTGCGCCCTACATCCAAGACGTGGTGCTGACCGGCATCAACATGAAGGAAGTCGGTGCCATGGTCTTCCCCACCCAAGCCGTGCGCACCTTGAGCGGCCTGCCCGCCAGCGCGGCGATGGCCGATGTGCTGAGCAGCGCGCCGGTGTTGGCGTACTTTCAGACCGTGGTCAACACGCTGGCCCAATCTGCCACCGGCAGCGCCAACCGCATCGCCCGCCTGTGCCTGTTGGCCGCGCCGCCCACGATTGACCGAGGCGAGATCACCGACAAGGGCTCCATCAACCAGCGCTCTGTGCTGGCGCACCGGGCCGACACGGTTGATGCGCTGCATAGCGATGGCTTGAGTTTTATTATCAAACCGGCCTTAAGCCCTTTATTTATATGCGTAAGCAGCTCCTGAATTAGTAGCAACTCAAACCACCCAAAGACATGAGTAAAACCGTTATTTTTGAAGTCCAAGTCCAATTCGGCGACTGCGACCCGGCCGGGATTGTCTTCTTCCCCAACTTCTCGAAGTGGATGGACGCGTCTTCGCTCAACTTCTTTGTGCAGTGTGGCGTGCTGCCCTGGCGCGAGCTGGTCAAAACCACGGGCATCGTCGGCACG
>JANPNG010000228.1:0-5320 GCA_031427355.1 Hylemonella sp. | reverse complement strand
TTCCAGCACCGCCTTCATCAGGTAGATGCGGCCACGTGGGCCGTCCAGCTCGTCGCCCAGCAACTGGTAGGTGGGGCAAGTGGCGGTGCAAAAACCGCAGTGCACGCATTTGCGCAGGATGGCCTCGGCGGCTTGGCCGTCAGGCGTGTTTTTGTATTCGGGGGCGAGGTGGGTTTGCATCAGATACTCGCAAACATGCGGCCTGGGTTGAAGATGCCTGCGGGGTCGAACTGTTTTTTGAGCTCGCGGTGGATGCGGTCCAGTGGCGATTTTAATGGGTGAAATCGGGCTGTAGCGCTTGCAGAATGTGCGCAAGCAGCTATAAAAAGCGTAGCGTGTCCGGCGGCTTGCTCGGCCGCTTTGCGCAAGACCGCTTGGGCTTCCAGCGGTGCCCACAGCCAGCGCTGACCGCCATGCCACTCTACCAACTGCGGCCAGGGTAAGTCCAGCACCTGCGCGCTGGGTGCCACGCTCAAACGCCACAAGCCCATGTTGGCTGCGGTGTCAGATTTAGGTGGCTTGGTAAAAAAGGGCAGGCGCAAATCACGACACGCCTGCCAGTCGGATGCGGCCACCTCGTTGTCCAGGCGCTCGGCATTGATATCTTGCGTCATCTTGCGACAGGCCGACTCCACCGCCGCCACCGCACCACGCAAGCGCACAAAAAGCAACTTGCGCTGGCCCGCGTCCGTCGTGTCATGCACCCAGCAACTGGCGTTGAGCGGCAAGGGCTGACCGCCCCAGCGCTGTAATTGCGCCAGCGCGGTGGCCTGGTCGAGTTCAAACACCAGCGTGGCCTCAGCCGGCGCCACGGGCAGCACCTTGAGCGAGACCTCGGTAATCAGACCCAGTGTGCCCAGTGAGCCCGCCAGCAGGCGCGACACGTCATAGCCCGCCACGTTTTTCATGACCTGGCCACCGAAGGTGAGTAATTCGCCCCGGCCGTTGAGCAACACCGCACCCAGCACGTAGTCACGCACCGCACCCACGCTGGCACGGGCCGGGCCACTCAGACCGGCAGCGACCATGCCCCCGACCGTTGCGGTGCTGGGTCTTGTGGCGTTGAAATGGGGGGGCTCAAACGGCAGGCATTGGCCTTTTTCTGCCAGTGCGGCTTCTAGCTCGGCCAGCGGCGTGCCTGCGCGCACCGTCACCACCAACTCGCTGGGCTCGTAGCTCACGATGCCGCTGTGGGCGCGGGTGTCCAGCAGCTCGCCTTGCAGGGATTGGCCGTAGAAGTCTTTGCTGCCGCCACCCCGGATGCGCAAAGGGGTGTGGTCAGCGGCGGCAGCGCGCACGCGTTCGCTCAAGGTTTGAAGAGAGGGTTCCATGGCTTGGATGGTAAGGGGGAATGGGAAGACAAAGCGGGCTTAGCTGAGTCTTGGCGTGTCTTCCACGCGGATGCTCATCACGGCGGACATGGACTCACCCGGCTGCAACACGCGCAGGCCCAGCTCATCAGCCGACCACGCACCGCTGGCCATCAGGTTGGCGGCGTTGTTGACATGGCTGACGGGCTCAATCGCTACAAAGTCGCGCGTGGCGTTGGTAAATACCACCAGACGCTGAAGGTTGGACGCCACACGGATGCGCAACTGATCATCGGTCAGCAGCGCGTCGCCCTGCCAGCCTTCAAAACAATGGTCCACGTCCAGCGCGGCGCAAGCCGTGTCGAGCCCCGTGGCGGGCACACGTTGTGTCGGCAGCTTGTCCGCCCCCATCTCCCAGCGCCCGCTGGCGGCAAAGTGCAGACGGCTGCTGGCGCGTTTGACGAAATAAGGGTGCCAGCCCAGGCCTGCGGGTGCTGGTGTGCTGGACTGGTTGGTCATGCTCAGGGTGATCTCCAGCGCGCCTTCACTCAAGCGAAAGGCCTGCGAGGTGTCAAAGGCAAAAGGCCAGGCCGCGTCGGCCTTGTGCTCATAAGACAGCAGGGCAAATTGCTCCGACGCGTCCAGCACCTCCCATGGGCGCTGCCAGCCCACACCGTGAATGGCGTGCGGCTCGGCGGCGTTGTTTTGCACCAAAGGGTGGCTGGTGCCAGCCCACACCAGCTTGGCCTGTGCCAGCCGGTTGGAAAAGGGTACCAAGGGATAGCTGCCCGCTAATCGAGCGGAAGTCAGCGCTGGCCCGGCGGTGGAGCGCAGCACGGGCACATTGCCCCACCACAGACCCGCCATGCAGCCCCCCAGGTCGGGCCGAAGGTCGCAGCGCAGGGGGCCGCATTGGAGTTGTAGTGAAGCAGTCATGCTTGGGGCTCATAAAGCGGAGAGGATGGCTTGGCTCAATTCTGCATTGAAGCCATGCACGTTGCCCGGCTCGCCATAGCCGGGCTCGGTCACCCAGCCGGGGAAGTTTTGGCCGGGCGTGATGTTGAGCGGGTTGGCCTGCGGGCCAAAAATGGTTTTGTAGCGGCTGATGATGGTGTAGCCCAAGGCGGCCGCGTTGTCGTAAATGGTTTTGTTGCGTGCGTTCCAGCCCGGCACTTGCGTGGCCAGCGTGGCACCGATATCGATCCAATAGTATTTGGCCTGCGGGGCCAGTGCCTTGAGGGTCTGCATGAGCAGTTGCTGACTTTCGGCAAACGATTCCTCATACTGGTTGGTGCCCAGCGCCACGACGATGACGCTGGCCTTGGCGATGAACGCCTTGTCACGCTCCACGCTCTCCAAGGCGCTTTGTTTGATCTGCGATCCCGGTGTGGTGATGGAGCGGCCCACGTCGTAGCTGAGCCGTGCCGTTCCGCCCAGTTTTTGTTGCAGCTTGGCCGCGAGCTGGTCCAGATGCAAACCATAGACGATGGAGTCGCCCAGCACGTAGCTGGAGCCAGCCGCCCGAGTCACACAGGCGGGCGCTGCGGGCGTGTTGCTCACCGCATTCAGAATGGCTTGGGACAGCTCGCTATAAAACCCGTGCACATTGCCCGGCCCGCCGTAACCGGGCTCGGTGACCCAGTCTGGGAAGTTCTGGCCGGGGATGATGTTCAAAGGGTCGGCACAGGGACCGAAGATCGCCTTGTAGCGACTGATGACTTCATAGCCCAAGCGCTCAGCATTGTCATAAATGGTTTTATTGCGCTGGTTCCAACCCGGCACCTGGATTGAAATGGTGGCCCCAATGTCCACCCAGAAATACCGCGCCTCGGGTGCCAGGGCCTTGAGCTTTTTCATCAGCTGTTGCTGGCTGTTGGCGAAGGAAGCTTCCAGCGGGTTCATGCCCAGCACGATCACGATAACGCGGGCCGCTGCGATGGTGGCGCGGTCTTCATCGACCGACTCGAAAGCTGTTTTTTTGATCTGGTTTCCGGGCGTGGTGAGGGAGCGGCCCCCATCAAAACTGATGCGCGCAGGCCCGCCCAAGGCGTGCTTCAACTTGGCCTCCAGCCCGTCCAGTTGCAGGCCATAAGCAATCGAGTCGCCCAAGATGTAGCTGGAGATGGGGACGCCCGGCCCTGCGGGGCTGGCCGCGTTGGCCACCATCGGCGCGAGCAGCGTGAGCACGCCCGCGAAGAGCATCGAAGTGAAGGCGCGTAGGGTGGGCATGGTGTGTGGGTAATTTTATCGGCAGCGTCGAAAGACCCACATAAAAAGACTCTATAGGGCTGAAATCAGCCGCGCTGACGCAGCTCAATCACATTGCGGTCGGGGTCGCGCACAAAGATGCCTTGCGCACCGGGGTCGAACTGAATTGGCCCGCCACTCAAAGGGATGCCCGTCGCCGCCAGCCGCTCCTTCGCAGCCATGATGTCGGGGCACAACAGTGCAAAATGGGTGATCCCCGGGTGCTTTTCGGGGCCATCCATCAGCACGTTGGCGTCATGGGCCAGTGCCGCGTTCAGTATCAGGTTGAGCTCCAAGCCCGAGGGGTGATCGAGTATCGCCACAGGCTCAGGCCCCAGTGGGCCGGCCGTCTTGGTAAACCCCAGCAGCTCGTAGAAACGCACTGCGCGCTCCAGGTCGTGCACGCGAATCCCAATGTGGGCCAAGCCAGAGATGCGGATGGGATTGGCTTTGCTTGCTGGTGTGGTCATAGGGCCTCCTGAGCCCAGGATCGGGTTGAGGTCATCTTAGCTTTTATGGGCGATCTGCACACCGATCTGGGCAGCTTGTGATCGTCCATGAAAAACCCGCAAGGGCCGAGGCACTTGCGGGTTGGGGTTGGGCTTGGCCTTGCGGGCCATGCAATGGCTTAAGTGTGGTAAGCCGTCTCGCCGTGCGAAGCGATGTCCAGGCCTTCGCGCTCTTCGTCGGCGCTGACGCGCAGACCGATCGTCAGATCGACCAGCTTGTAAGCCACATAAGACACCACACCCGACCAGACGATGGTAATCATCACGGCCTTGGCTTGGATCCACACCTGTGCGGCGATGGAGTAGTCGGCTTGCGTGACCATGCTGGCCGTGACCCAGTCACCCACAAAGCTCGGGCCACCGAGAGCGGGCGAGTTGAACACGCCGGTCAGCAAAGCGCCGACGATACCGCCGACACCGTGTACGCCGAACACGTCGAGCGAGTCGTCTGCACCCAGCATCTTCTTCAGGCCATTCACACCCCACAGGCAAGCAAAACCAGCGATTACACCGATGACCAGTGCGCCACCGATGCCGACGTTACCTGCTGCTGGCGTGATCGCCACCAGACCGGCCACAGCACCCGAAGCAGCACCCAACATGGAGGCCTTGCCGCGCATCAGCGCTTCACCCAGGCACCAGGCCAACACGGCAGCGGCCGTGGCACCAAAGGTGTTGATGAAGGCCAGAGCCGCGAAACCGTTGGCTTCCAGCGCCGAGCCAGCGTTGAAGCCGAACCAGCCCACCCACAGCAGGGCTGCACCCACCATGGTCATGGTCAGGCTGTGAGGTGCCATGGACTCTTTACCGTACCCGATACGCTTGCCCAGCATGAAGGCACCCACCAGGCCCGCGACAGCGGCGTTGATGTGCACCACGGTGCCGCCTGCGAAATCGAGCGCACCCATTTGCCAGATGTAGCCCGCAGTGCTGTTGACTTTGTCCACCACTTCTTTGCTGAGATAAGCATCAGGGCCGGCCCAGAACCACACCATGTGGGCAATCGGGGCGTAGCTGAAGGTGAACCACAGGGTCATGAAGGCCAACACGGCAGAGAACTTCATGCGCTCGGCAAACGCGCCCACAATCAGTGCGCCGGTGATGCCTGCAAACGTGGCCTGGAAAGCGGCAAACACGATCTCAGGAATGACCACGCCCTTGCTGAAGGTGGCTGCGTTGGCAAACGTGCCAGCCGCGTTGTCCCAGATGCCCTTCATGAACAGGCGGTCAAAGCCACCAAAGAAAGCACCGCCT
>JANPNG010000227.1:0-6360 GCA_031427355.1 Hylemonella sp. | reverse complement strand
ACCGCCGCAGCGCATGCCGCTGCCAATGCCCGAATGGCCGCTGTGGAAGATGGCCGGCAGCTTGTACTCGGCGATCACCTCGTAGATCGGCCAGGCCATGCGCTCATACGGCTCGAAGCCCTGCACCGTGGGGTGGAACTTAAAGCCTTTCACGCCATGGCTTTCCACCAAGCGGCGGGCTTCGCGGCCCCCCATCTTTCCCTTGTGCGGGTCGATGGAGCCAAAGGCAATCATGATGTCGCTGTTGGCTGCCGCGGCATCGGCAATCTCTTCATTGCTGATGCGCGTGCGGCCCATTTGGGATTCAGCATCGACCGTGAAGTTGACGAAGCCGATTTTCTTCTCACGGTAGAAATCAATCGTCTCCTGCATGGTGGGCCTGCGGCTGGAACGGAAGTATTTGTCCGCTGCGCGGTCGTACTCTTCGCCGTAGGCGTCAAAGGGGTTGCGGCAGGACACCTCCAGGTGGGTGTGGGTGTCGATGGCGATGAGGTTTTTGTGATCCATTTTTTCAATCTGCTTTTGGCTGAATTTAGCTGCGCGTCTCAAACACGCCCAGCTTTTGGTGCAGCGGGGTTTCATCGGCGATGAAGAGGAAGGCAGGTGCGTCGTCAGAGGTGTTGCTGAGCGTCACGGCGGTGTAGCCGGGGGCGCAGCAGGTGTCGGCCTCTAACAGGGTGAAGCGCTGGTCTTCGACCTGCACTTGCGCACCGCCTTCGATGACGTGAAACACCATGGCGGGACTGCGCACGGGGAGCTTAAGGGATTGACCGGGGCGCAGCATCAGGGCGTAAAAGCCGAGAATGTTTTCGGCATGGCCACCGGTTTCAGGGTTGCTGTAGGTGAGCTGCACGGCTTCAAGCGCGGGCTGATCTGCCGCCAGCGACTCCAACGCCGCACGCGCGTCGGCCCAGGGGTAGCGCAGCATGGGGTAGGCCTTGTTTGAGCGCTCAAACACGGGTGTGGGCACCAGGCCGCCACGTGCGTAGGCACGTTCGCCATGGCCGGGCAAAACCTCTTGGCGGCCACTCTCTACGTGGTAGCTGGTCTCCATGTAATAGACCAGCGGCAAGTCCAACACGTCGAGCCAGATTACGGGCTCATCACCATCGTGGCCGTGCTCGTGCCACAGGCCGGTCGGGGTCAGAATTAAATCGCCGCGTAGCATGGGGCATTTTTCGCCCTCTACCGTGCTCCACGCGCCCGTGCCCTCTACCACCATGCGCACAGCGTTAGGGGTGTGGCGGTGCGAGGGGGCCCACTCACCGGGCAGCAGCAACTGCATCCCTAAGTACATGGCGGCGCTGGCCTGCATTTTCTCCAGCGTGTGGCCGGGGTTGGCCAGCACCAGCACGCGGCGCTCGGCTTTCTCAATCGGGGCCAGCTCACCGGCCCGCAGCAACAGCGGGCGGATGGTGGCGTAAGGCCAGTGCGTAGCGCGGGTGTTGGGGCGCGGTTTGCCCGGCGGCATGACCCCGCGCAGGTTGGGCCACAGCGGCACGAGGTTGTGCGAGGCCAGCTCGGCTACGTAGTCGGCGGGTAGGTCTTCTAGGCGGCCAAGTTCGTTCATGGTGAGGCTTTTTGGGTGAAACGTTGATGATAGAAGAAAGAGCAATCGGGCAAGCGTCTGATGCGGTTAGTGATGCGGCTAGAGGCGTTCAGACATCCCGCATGAAGCCGCCAAAGAAGGCGGCCAGCGCATCCGTGTCGCCCAGCGGCAGGATGTGCGCGATGTACTGGTCAGGCCGCACCACCACCAGGCAGCCTTGTGCGCGGTCGATGCCACGCAAGGTGTAGATGTTTTGACTTGGGTTTTGCTTGGCATCCTCCAGCGCACAGAAGGCTTTTTCGTAGTCGCGCAAGCCGTAGCGGCCCTTGGGCGGGAACAGCAGCTCGGGCAGCGCGGTGATGGCCAAGGTGTGGTGGCTTTGCTGGAACACGGCGCGCACATCGAAGACAGCGTCCACGTCCGCGCCAGCCGGGGTGAAGCGCTTGAGCGGGGATTGCGGCGATTCTGTGAGGTAGCTGCACAGCTTGCCGACGGGCGATGCGGGCTCTGCTTTATCACTCTGCCCCGCAAAGGCCATCAAGCGCCAGCGACCATCCGCTTTCAGTGTTTCGCCCAATTGCATCAGCTTGACGTCGCCCAAGCGAAGGACGGGGGTGGAATGAAAGCGTGTGCCGATCGTCAGGCCCTGGGCTAGGTGCTGGTGGGTGGATGGGCCGGTGAGCAGCGCAGGCGTGTAGCGCGTGGCGGTGCCCGCCGTGTAGCGGCCATGCTGCACAAAGTAGCGCTGCACGTCGGCCGCGTCCATGCCTGTGCCTGCCGCGTCGCCAGGCTTCTTCAAGGGTGCGCTGAGCATCTTGGCCCATTCGCGGTCGAAGTCGATCAGCTCTTTGGCCACCGCCTGCCGCTCGGCGGAATAGGTGTGCAGCAGGCTGGCCGGGCTGCGCCCTTGCAGCACAGCGGCGAGCTTCCAGCCCAGGTTGAAGGCGTCTTGCATCGACACGTTCATGCCCTGACCCGCTTTGGGGCTGTGGGTGTGGCAGGCATCGCCCGCGATGAAGACGTGCGGCAGGCGGGTCGCCACCTCCTCAGGTTGGAGGTCATCGAAGCGGTCTGTTAGCCGCTGGCCGATTTCATAGACCGACCACCAGGCCACTTCTTTCACATCCAGGGTGTAGGGGTGAAAGATGCGCTGCGCTGCGGCGATCAGTTGCTCGATGCTGATGTTGCGGGCCGAGGCGCGCTCGTTCTCATTGAGTTTGTCCAGCTCGACATAGATGCGCACCAGATAACCACCTTCACGCGGGATGAGCACGATGCTGCCTTCACCGGCGGACTGGATCAGCACTTTGAAACGAATGTCGGGGAAATCAGTGACCACCAACACGTCCATCACGCCCCAGGCATGGTTGGCCGAGTCGCCCTTGAGCGCCAAGCCCATGGACTGGCGTACGTTACTCCTCGCACCATCGCAGCCCACCACGTAGCGGGCGCGGATAGTCTCGACCTGGCCTTCGTGTCCGGCGTCTTGCCGCTCGAAGCGTGCGATGACGGGGTGAGCGGAAGCGCCATCGGCCACAGCATCCGGCTCACGCGCCAGACCCGCTAAGCGGCGGCTGTAATGCGGCACCAAGCGCGCGGCTGAGCGTTGCATGGTCGCCAGATAAAAATCGTGCACGCGCGCCTGGTTCAAGATCACGTGCGGCATGTGCGAGAGGCCGTCTTCCACGTCTTGCACGCGCCCGCTGCGCACAATTTTTTTGCGGTCGCCACCCTGGCTGTCATCGGGCTTCCAGAAGGTTGTCTCGTTGACCCAGCAGGCCTCCTTCAGCACGCGTTCAGCAAAACCAAAGGCCTCGAACATCTCTAGCGTGCGGCAGGCAATGCCGTCAGCCTGACCCAACTGCAAGGGGCCGAGTTTCTGCTCCACGATCACGGTGCGGATGTCGGGGAAGGCCGACAGTTGCGCCGCCAGGGTCAGCCCGGCAGGGCCGCAGCCCACAATCAGGACATCGGCTTCGGCAGGCAGTGCACGCGCCGCAGACTCTTGCGGGGTCGATACAGCTGCTGAGGGCGCAGCATCCAAAAAACTGGGGTCGCCGGTGCGAAATCCATTGAGATGAAATTGCATTTTTGTTTCGCTCGGTTGATGAACTCAGACTGTCGCAGGCTTGGACTATGTCGTCAAAGTCAACTATAAAATATTGCATATATTGTTTTGATATACAGCGCTACACTTCCCCCATGGCAAAGCTTGATCTGGATTGGCTCCACGTTTTCGTTGAGATCTACAAAACCCAAAGCGTCTCGCGCGCGGCGCAGGCGCTGGACATGGAGCAGGCCAGCGCCAGCTTGGTTTTAACCAAGCTGCGCCGCCATTTTGATGACCCCCTTTTCTGCCGCACCTCCGCTGGTATGGCGCCCACGTCCCGCGCGCAGACCATCTACCCCGATGTGCTGGAGGCGCTGGTTCGGCTTGAAAAAGCGCGCGGGACAACAGGCGCTTTTTTGCCCCAACAGGCCACGCGCGAATTTCGGATTTGCATGACCGACATCAGCGAAATTGTGTTGTTGCCACGGCTGCTTGACCACTTGCAAAAAACGGCCCCGGGTGTGTGCATTGAGGCGGACAAAATTTCCCCAGAGAGTCGGCGACGACTGGAGTCTGGCGACCTGGACTTGGCGGTGGGCTTTACCCCTGATCTGGAGGCGGGCTTTTACCAACAGGCCTTGTTTGCACAGGACTTTGTGTGCCTGGCCTCGGCGCAGCACCCCCGCATTCGCGCCAAGCTCAGCCGGGCCGCGTTTGCGGCGGAAGGCCACATCGTGGTCAGCACTTCGGGCACCGGGCACGCCATCGTTGACAAGGTGCTAGCCAAGCACAAGATCGAGCGCCGGGTGGTGCTGCGCGTGCCCAGTTTTCTGGGCGTGGCGCGCATCGTGGCTCAGACGGAACTGCTGGTCATCGTGCCACGCTTGCTGGGCCATGCCCTGGCTTTGCAAGAGCAGGTTGAGTTGCTGGAGCCACCCGTGCCCTTGCCCACCTACAAGGTCAAACAACATTGGCATGAACGCTTTAACGCCGATGCGGGCAATCAGTGGCTGCGCAAGACGATGGCGGAGTTGTTTTCGGCGGTTTAGCCGCAGTACACGAAGTGACAAGCGTGGGGGCTAATGACCGGTGCGCGCCAGATAGCGCTTGCGCCAGAACAGCGCACCCAACAGCGCGGCAATAGTGACCATGGCACCCAAGGCCCACCAGAAACCGTTTTGCAGGTGCAGAAACGGGATGAACTCAAAGTTCATCCCGAAGATGCCCGCGATCAGGTTGAGCGGCAAAAAGATAGCGGTGAGCGCGGTGAGCGTGCGCATGATGTCGTTGGTGCGGTGGCCTTGTGCTGAGAAATGCATTTGCACCGCCGCTTCGGCGTTGTGCTCCAGCCGGTGCACGTGGCTCACCACCCGCTCAATGTGCTCCAACACGTCGCGGCTGCGCACGCGCAACAGCTCGCGTTCATGCGCATCGTGCGCGTTGACGGCGCTGGGCCAAGTGGCCAGGGCGTCAATCCATTCTTGCACCGCGGCACGTTGGTCTTCACAAATCTCATCGAGCTGGTGCAGTGACAGGCGCGCTTCGAGTAGTGCGCCCCAGTTGTTGAAGCGTGAGCGCGGGCTCAGCAGCTCGGTCTGCCAGTGGTCGAGCTGGTGGGATAGTTCGCGTCGCAGCTCCAAAAAGCCGTCCACCATCTGGCTGACGATGCGCAGCATCATGTCGGCCGGGCTGGTGGGCACGCCGCGCGCGCCGGTGGAGCGGCTGTCCGGCTTGCCTGGGGTGCCCAGCAGGCGGCTGGCGTAGGCGTCGCGCACGGCGCAGTCGCTGGGATGCACGGTCAGCAGCACCCGGTCAAAGACGGCAAAGCCGACCGGGCTGGTGTCGATGCGCCGCAAGATGGAGGGGCCGCTTTGTTTGAGGAGTGTTCGCACGGTTTTGTCGGGCGGTGTGGGTTCGGCCTGCGGGGCACTGCGGGCCAGGCGCCGGAACACCAGCAAGTCGTACTGCGAGGTGCTGTCAAAGGCGGAGGGCAGCTGGGGGTTGAGCAAGTCAGAGACGTGCAGATCGACCAGCGCCATGCCGCACAGTTTTTGCAGCAGCGCCTGGATGTCTGCCTGCGCGGCTTCGAAAGCTGGGCGGGCGCAGCTGATCCAGACAAAGCCCTGCGCGGGAAGTTGCTCGGGCAACTGAGCGCTCTCCTTGACTTGTGTGCCTTGGACGTGAAAGATGCGCATGGGGCTCATTTCTTGTTGATTTGTAAGTGTCAAATAGACCACTGGTCCTTATTTATCCAGCGTAAGCAGCTACTATTTTTGTAGCAATTTGGCTGCGTCGCGGGCGAAATAGGTCAGCACCCCATCGGCCCCGGCACGCTTGAAGGCCAGCAGGGTTTCCATCATCGCTGCGTCATGGTCCAGCCAGCCGTTTTGCGCGGCGGCCTTGAGCATGGCGTACTCGCCCGAGACTTGGTAGGCGAAGGTGGGGACGTGAAACTCGTCTTTGACGCGCCGCACGATGTCCAGATAGGGCATGCCGGGTTTGACCATCACCATGTCGGCGCCTTCGGCGATGTCCAGAGCCACCTCGCGCAAGGCCTCGTCTGAATTGCCGGGGTCCATTTGATAGGTTTTTTTGTCGCTCTTGCCCAGGTTAGCGGCAGAGCCCACCGCATCGCGAAACGGGCCGTAAAAGGCGCTGGCGTACTTGGCGCTGTAGGCCATGATGCGGGTGTGGATGAAGCCACTGGCTTCCAGCGCTGAGCGGATCGCACCGATGCGGCCGTCCATCATGTCGCTGGGGG
>JANPNG010000226.1:0-1578 GCA_031427355.1 Hylemonella sp. | reverse complement strand
CCTATCCCGCCCGAAACACCCGGCTGTATTCAAACGCCCGCACGATCACAGCCTTAACCCCCTTAGCCAAAACATGCCCAGGGTTCAGCAATGCCGCGCACTCTTCCGGCACGATGACCGAGGGCACGAGCAGGATGGGTGAGCGCAATGACGCAATCCACTTCGATCCGACTTTGACGCTGGCGCGCCCAGCCGGGATGGCAGACCAGGTGGGCGGCAGGGTGGCGATGTCCAGCGTTTCACGCGCGGCCCACACGGCGTCAGGCACGTCGATGCGCACCAGGTAGCGGTTCAGGGGCAACCCCGCGTCGTCGATGTGGGCAGCGGTCTCCAGCACCGCAAGGGCAATGCTGGGGGCTGCGTAGAGCACGGCCTGCTTTTCGTCGTTCCAGCGGCCCGGGTTGGCGGCTGCGCCTGCGCCGCTCAGGTCGTTGGCCGCGTACTTGCGCGTGTCTGCGGCAATCCGCCACAGGATCATTGATAGGCTCCGCTCTCTATCGCGCCGAGCAAACGGGTGACGACTTCGATGCCGGTGGGGGTGTCGATCAGGTCGGCGGGTTTGCGGCCACCCAGTGCTGCTTGAGGCCGCTCTAACCATTGGCCCAACCACGCGGCGGAATCAAAGTTTTGCGCGGCGGCTGCCGTCGAGTTGGCGACGATGGCTTGTGCCACACCCAGCAGCTTGGCCATGCCGATGGCGGCCTGGCCACCGCTGCCGCTCAGCACTTCTCCGCTGGCCGCTTTTTTCTCTGCTGTTGCCTTGGGCACGCCCAACATGGTGAAGACGCGCGCGGCGGGCACCTTCATGTGTTTGGAGAGGTCTTTGAGAAATATGCCACTGACCCCATTGCGCTCAACCTCCACCAGTTGCAATGGTGTGGCAACGGTGACCTGACGCACAAAATCATCCACCCCTTTGCGGTGGTGGTACAGGACGTTGGGGGCGGGCTTGGGGCTGGTGCGGGTGCGGGTGGCTTGACGGTGTTGACGCCACCAAGATTGTTTCTTAAACGCCCTGCCCCAATTCGGTGAAGTTGCTTATTTTCACGCCATCTGGAAATCTGGCTATCACCTCAAGCTCGCCACTCATGGCCTCGATATGACTGCGCAAAGTGGACAAATACATATCGGTGCGCTTCTCCATTTTGACAATCGAAGGTTGCTGAACGTGCAAGACTTCAGGCAACATTTTTTGCGATAAACCGCGCGCTTGCCAAAGTTTATTCAAAGACATTTCGGCCAGCATGACTTTGGCTTTGCGGTCAGCCAGTTGCCGAGCAAACCTTACTCCCCCGTGCACACTTCAATCCCGCTGACCTGCGAAAAATCCCGGTCATGCGTCACAAAAACACCAGCACCAATATCGAAGGCGGTGGCCAGTTGGATGGCGTCGGGCAGCTTGAGCCTGTATTGAACACGCAACAGCGCAGCCAAGGCCGCAATCGAGCCTGAAACTGGAACCACGCGGTAGCTAGACAAAGCGGTTTCGTAGCGTTTGGCCAACCCCGTTTTCCCTGCCTTGAAGGGGCCGGTCAAGACCTCGGCGAGAGTGATGGTTGACAGGGCAATCGTCAAGTG